>JBDTNM010000030.1:0-21075 GCA_039933735.1 bacterium
CGCGGCGTGATGTGCATTTCGCGGCGGGCGGCGATGTCTTCGATCCAGCCGAAGGCCAGCATGCAGACAAAGGTGACGATCAGGACGATGGGGAAGCCCGCGAGGTTGCGCAGCCACGTCGGCCGTTCGTCCGCCCAGAGCAGTTCGTACATGACGTAGAGGCCGACGGCGTGCCAGAGATAGATCGTGAAGATGCGGTCATTCACCCAGCCGACGAAGCGGGCGGGGATGTCCCGGGAGGCGAATTCACCGAGGACACGTTCGAAGGTGAGAGCCCCGAAGAGCCACGTGAGCCCGACGAGCAGGTGCGCGGGGTAGGAGGCGTTGACCACCATGCCGGGGACATCCTGGGTGGTCACCCATGCGGCGGCGCAGGCGGCGAAGAAGACGGTCAGGCCCCCGCGCGCCTTCGTCGAGAGGCGGGCGAAAATCCCCGCGTTATAGGCGAATCCCAGCAGCCAGAAGGTGCCGAACAGGGCCAGGTCCTGGAGCTGCCACGCGACGGGGTCGCCCTGCCGTGAGCGGATATCGAAGATGGCGAGCAGGCCGACAGGCAAGATAAGTAGCGCGATGGAGAGGCGGCGGAAGAGCCAGAGCAGCGCCGGGCTCAGAAGGATGAGCCAGGTCAGGGCGCGCATGTACCAGAGCATGGTCCAGAAGGTGATGCCCCAATCCGAGCCCTGGGGGTCCCAGAAGGGGAAGATCCACGCGGGCAGCTGTTCCCAGCGGAACGGGCGGCCCAGTTCGGTCTGGGTGGCCGAATGCAGGATCATCCCGGGGATGATGACCAGCCCGAACGCCCACATGGGGATGAGCAGCCGGCGGAAGCGCGAATGCAGAACCTTGCGCAGGGGCGCGCGATCCAGCGAGTGGGCCATCAGCGATCCGGCGACGAAGAACATCGCCGGCATGGATGCCACGAAGTACGAGATCCACGCGTAGCCATAGGCATGCCATGCGAGCACACGGATGATCGCGACGGTGCGGACGAGGTCCAGGAACTGGTTGTGGGGCGTGGGCGGACGTCTGGCAGTGTCCGCGGCGTTCGCGGGGGCGGGTGGCATGGCCGGTCCAGCGTAACGGCCCGACCCCCGAAAGAATCAGGGTCAACAGGTCTTCACCCACGGCCCGAAAGGCCCACTCCGCAATCCGTGACGTTAGCTACACTGAAATGTGGATTCACAGTCCAAGAAGGTGATGGCTATAGGAACGCGCTTTTTGCTCGTGATGCTCACCGGAGCTGCGCTGCTGCTTGCCTCGGGCTGCACGGCTGCATCGCCAATTGGGAATAACGCTCCCCGTGGCGCGGCCGCTGCTGTGCTCGCCGATGGCGGAGGCAACGCGGCGGCCGGGTTCGCGGCGCCGGAGTTGCTGGGGTTCAACCTGCGCCCAACGTGGGGCGCTGAAGCTGCGCCGCAGCATCTGCGCGGGAACAATGGCGGCAACTGCGCATCGGTGCTGCCGTCCGGCATGATTCCCGGGAAAACTGCAATCAAGACGATCACTTCCGGCGGAATGAAGCGCACCTACCGGCTGCATCTGCCGCCGCAGGCCGCGGGCGGCAGTCGCATGCCCCTGGTGCTGAACTTCCACGGCCGCTCCGGCACGGGCATTGACCAGGAGATCACCTCCGGGCTCGTCCCGGTGAGTGACCGCGAAGGCTTCATCCTCGTCTCGCCAGATGGCACCGGCACACCCATGGGATGGTCAGCGGGCGCAACCGAACCCAACAACATCGACGACGTGCGGTTCGTCTCCGACATCCTCGATTCCCTCTCGAAAGACCTGTGCGTCGATTCCGCGCGCGTCTACGCCACAGGCTTTTCGAACGGTGCCTTCATGACCTCCCGCCTTGCCTGTGAAATGCCGGATCGGATTGCCGCCGTGGCTGTCGTGGGAGGGGTCGACTTCCCCTCTGCCTCCTGCAAATCCACGATCCCGGTCCTCGCCATTCACGGCACTGCCGATGATGTCGTGCCGATCGACGGCGGCATCGTGCGCGCCTGGTATTACCGTGGCGCGAATATCTCCATCGATGAGTGGGCGGCAAGTAACGGCTGCCGGCCGCTGACGTCCGAAGCCGAACTGGAGCCGGACGTGACGCTCGATGCGTACGAGGACTGCGTGGCGCCGACATTCATCGTCCGGGTGAAAGGCGCGACGCACGTCTGGCCGGGCGCGCCCGGCTACGCTCCAGGCACACCGGGGACGAAGTTCTCCGCCGGCGAGATGGTCTGGAAGTTCCTTTCGCAGCGCACGGTCAGCATCCAGTAGGTTTCTGACCGCTCCCTAATCCCGCGCGTATCCAGCCTCGCGCAGACGTCGCCAGACTTCGCCGCTGGCCGCGTACCGTTCGATCAGGAACGGGTAGACCGCCGGGACGTTGAAGAGAAACTCCATGCAGAGCTGCGAAAGGAAACGGTCGAGGAGCGTGGGATGTTCGTCCGGGTCGACCAGGTCGAGCACGAGGCCGGCTTCGTAGCCACCAGCGGCGGCGGGCATGCCGGGGCCGGGCTGGTTCGCGACGACGAGGCCCTTCTCTTCGAGCGACTGGATGGCGGCCTTGAGGCGTTCGCGAAACTCGGGGACGACGCGCAGGTTATCCGGGCCGAGGTATGCCTCGCGGTCTTCGGTCTCCTGCATGGCCGCGATGACCGCGCAGACGTAGTCCACGCGAAAGGTATCGCTGCCCGCGGATTTCGAAGGCGGCAGGCCGATGGAGAGCACACCCAGGACTGTCCGCTCCAGCGGGTCGAGGTCTTCGGGCTGGTACGTCGCCATTGGACCCCAGACTATCGCGCGACGGTGTGTCACGACAGTGCGCGTCCGCCACTGCTCCGGGATAGAATCCGCCAACCTGTCCGTTCGGAGGCCGCGAAAAATGGCTGACATCAAGCACCACAACATCCAGACCAATGGCATCACGATGCACGTCGCGGAAGCGGGCGAAGGCTTTCCAGTGGTGTTCTGCCACGGCTGGCCGGAGCTGTGGTATTCGTGGCGACACCAGGTGGAGGCGCTAGCGGACGCGGGATTTCGGGCGATCGCTCCGGATATGCGCGGCTACGGCGGTACGGATGCGCCGAAGGAACCTTCGCAGTACACGATGAAGATCCTGACCGCGGACATGGCCGGACTGCTGGACGCGCTCGGTATCGAGAAGGCCGTGTTTGTTGGCCACGACTGGGGCGGCGCGGTTATCTGGCAGATGGGACTGCGCTACCCGGAGCGGGTCGAACGCCTGGTGGGGCTGAATACGCCATTTGGCGGGGCCAGCGATGGACGCGTCACTGAGGGCCTTCGCGACTTCCATGGCCAGACCGACAAGACGTTCTATATGCGCTACTTCTTGCAGCCAGGGGTCGCCGAGAAAGAACTCGAGGCCGACGTGCGAACTACATTCAAAAAGATCTTCATGCCCTACACGCGCGCGGAGGATTTCACGACCTTCATGACCGTCGGCGGCGACGGCAGCGGCGTCATCGCGAAAATCGCCAACACGGACACGTTTCTGACCGACGAAGAACTCGATGTTTACAGTTCAACATTCACGAAGACGGGCTTCACCGGTGGGCTGAATTGGTACCGCGGCGCCGACCTCAATGCGGATGAAGTCGGTGGCCCGACCGAAAACATCCTGAACATCAAGTCGATGATGGTTACGGCAGGCAAGGACACCATTCTGCCGCCCACGATGGCCGCCGCCATGCCGATGCTCATCCCGGGAATCCGGATGGAGCACATCGAAGATTGTGCGCACTGGACGCAGCAGGAGCGGCCGGCCGAAGTGAACGCCTTGCTGCTCGATTTCCTGGGGGACTTGAGGTAGGTCCCGGGCGGCGGTTAGAAGCGCCGCCGGAACATGGGCCGCGGGCGGATGAATCGGCGACGGGAAAACGGTCGGAACGGACGAAACAGGCGAAAAAACATGGTGCTGCCTTCGGGTGGAGTACAGAAGAGATGGCGCGGCGGCACCAAAAGGTGACGGTGCGTTCTCCAGTCTGCGTCAGTTCGAAGGCGGACCGCCGCGTTCGGTTTCTAGCGTGCCCTGCGCCGCCTCGGCACCGGTAGGCGTCGGAGAGCCCTTGAGGATCCACTCGACGAAGACGCCGATCATCGCGCCGGCGAGCGGGCCTACAAGGTAAATCCAGGCCGAGGTGAAGTCCCAACGCACGACATCCGGCGCCAGCGAGCGCACGGGATTCATGGATGCGCCGCTGATCGGCGCGGCCCAGAGCCCGGCAAGGGCGATGTACCCGCCGACGGCGATCGCGCCATTCGCGCCGACATTGCGCGCGCCTGAGGCGGTGCCGAGGATGACGTTCACCAGGGCGGCCGTGAGCAGCACTTCCATGACGAGAGCCTGGAGAGTGGTCACCCCGGCGCCGGGTTCGGATGCGCCGAGGTTGCCGATGGTCCCGAACATGGCGCGCAAAAAGACGGCGGCGGCCAGGGCACCAACGATTTGCGCGCCGATGTAGCCGGGCACGCGGCCCCAGGGGAAGTTCCGCCGCAGGGCAAAGGCGAGCGTGACCGCCGGGTTCAGATGTGCGCCGCTGACCGTCCCCATGAAGTAAATGATGGCCATGACCATGAGGCCCGGCGCCACGACGGCCATCGGGAGTGTGACTGCGCCATCGCTTTTGGCGGCCACCACGCCAGCGCCGGCTGCAACCACGACCAGCAGGAACGTCCCCCAGAGCTCGGAAAAGATCCGGCGGTATTCGATGGAAGCGTCCAGGAAATTCGGCGCGATCGCCGCATGCAGCATGCGGTGTTGCAGTTCCGGATTGAGCGTGGAGCCGCCGGGCGGAGGGGAGCCTGCCGGGGCGCAGGGATCGACATCGGGAAGGGACATGTGGGGCGGCCTCGATTCGAGGTTCTGGCAGAGCGGCGCGCCCGAACCTGACGCGGCCGTGATCTTGGCCCCGCTAAGGTCAGGCAGGCAAGAGCGCGCGGAGGCGCTCGTCGAGTTCGCGCAGGGGCCGCCCCTTGCCGAAGCGTTCGAGCACTGAGCGGCGGCCGGATTGGTTGACCTTGAGTTCGCCGGCCTCGTGTTTTGCCAACAGCTTGTGCAGGGCCGCGGCCACGGCATCGAAGCCTTCTGCTTTGATGCAGCCGGGCATGGCGAAGGTCCAGATCACGTAGCGGCCGCGGGATAGCGCCTCGGCGGCGATGAACGACTGGCCGTCGTGGCTGGTGAGGCGGACGACGACCGTTGTCTCGCGGTAGAGGGCGTCCATGTCGTCGACCCAGTCGCGCGCATCGAGATTTGGAGGAAGCGGCTGGGGCAAGGTGTCCGCCGGCGACGGGATGAGGGTGAACGGAATTTCCGGGAACTCCTGTGGGAGACGCAGAAGGGTCTCGCCGTCGAAGACTTCACGGTCGAAGGCGTCGACCGGGTAGTACAGGAGGACGCGGAACTCCGCGGGGAGCGGGGGCGCCGGTGGCAGGTGGATTGGGATTGGGAGAGAGACGTATTCGGAGACGACGCCGATGGTGCGCAGTTCATCGACCAGCCAGGGAGCGTCGCACCAGTGGAGGGGGCGTTCGGCGACACGCAATGAGACGTTGTGGCGGCGGTGTTCTTCGATGGCGATCTGGACATCGGTGCCGACCCAGTGGATGACTGTGGGTTTGCGGCGAAGGCGGAGGAGGCGGTCCTGGGGGGAGGCGCGGTCGATGCGGCTGCCGATGAGGTAGACGATGTCGGCGCGGGCGGCGGTGCGGGCGACCTTCGCCCAGCCGGTCGCACTGCGCCCCGGATGCGGCAGAAACTCGGCCTGCCAACCGATCTCGCTGAGTTCGGCCGCAAGCCGCTTGCCGAAGTAGGGCAGGCCGAGGATGAGGATGCGGCCGCGGCGTTCCCCGTCGGGTTCGAGGCTCACGGAGTCGCCCGCTCTCCGGCGATCCGGGCGCGCGGCGCGGCGAGTGTTGCGCCGGGGGCGACATCGCGGTCGACGAGAGCGTGTGCGCCGACGATTGCGGCCTCCCCGATGGATACGCCATGGAGAACGGTCGCGCCGAGGCCAAGGTAGGCGCCGCGGCCAATGACAACGGGCGCTTGCTGGCGGGGCAGCCGTTCCCGGACGGGGCCTGGACCGACATCGACGTGGGTGACGATGCTGCAGCGCATGGAGAGCGTTGCGAAGGTTTCGATGGTCACTTTATCGGCCAGGTCGATGAGGACATCGGTGCCGAGGTGAGCGTCATCGCCGATGTGGAGGTTCCGGAAATCGCCATCGGCGTTGACGATGTGGAGCGGCCCATGGATGGAAACGGACTTGCCGACGGTCGCGCCAAATTGGCGGAGGATTTCGACATGAGCGTTGGGAGTGTTGCGGAGTTCCACGGCGATGCCTTCGATACCGTCACGTAAATAGCGGGCTCGGCGGCGGTTGCGGCCGATGAAGCCGAGGGAACGGCGGACCGGCCGACCGGCCGGAGTGATGCCAGAGCGTACGCGGGAGAGGAGGGTCATCGGGGTCATCTCCGTTCACACGGCTGTAAACTGTCAGTAAACAGTTGGAGCCGGGACATGGCAACGGCCTGCCTTCGTCTTGCCTGCATAAGAAGGCACTCCTACGCTGCAATCAATTGGGGCGCGTTCGCCCCGTGAGTGAGGCATCCATGAAGCGAGCGATACTTCTCGGAATAAGCGCCGCTGCCCTCGTTTCGATGGCAGCGCCGGCATTCGTTTCGGCGCAAGGCTTTCCGCCACCGCCGCCGACGACGTTCTACGGCAAGGTACCCTCGGGCATTGGGCCCGGCGATACCGTGATTGCGATCGTGACCGACGGTTCGTCTTCGCAGGTTTGCGGCGACGGATCGACCCTGAACGATGCCAGTGGCGTCGTCTACGCGGTCGACGTGGTCGCGCAGGCCCAGACTCCCGGCTGCGGGCAGGCTGGACGCACCGTCCAGTTCTACTTCGTTGGTGCGAGGCGCCTGTCGACGGACACCGCGGCATGGACCGGGCCAGGCCCGGCGAACAAGGATCTGACCGGCCTTGGGACGACGCTGACCCCGAAGAACCGCGCGCCGCAAGTAGCCAAGGACGGCTCGAACTAGGCACTCTCGCGTGAACTTCCTTCGAAGCGAGCAATTTCCGCTGCATCGGCGCCGAAAACGGGCCGCGGCAGCAGGGTTGCTCGCTTCGGCATTTCTGGCGGTTGTGTCTGTTGGAGTCGCATGGGCGGATGACCCGCCCCAGCCGGACTTCTACTGGCCGTACGGCAAGGTGCAGTTGGACGATGCGAATATCTCGCCGCCAATCCAGCGCGTGATCGCCATCGTGAACGGCAAGGCCTGTGGCGAAGCACAGACGCTGATCGCGCAGGCGGGAAACGGTGTCCCTGCCGGAGACGTCGGGAAAACGGTGTACGTGGTGGACGTGCTCGCCGCCGGTTCGAACTCCGGGCACCGGCCGGGCTGCGGACAGTCCGGCGACAGTGTGGTGCTGTACTTTCCCGATGCGCATCGGTTCGCCGTGCAGGAATCGACCTTCGTGGCGGGCAATGCGCGCGTCGATGTCGATCTCGGCCCGGAACTGGTGTTCCGGCTGCAGGGGCCGATGATCGCCTTCGATGGCCAGAACTAGCGGTCGTTAGGCACCGTCACTCCGGTCTCGTTCCCTCACGGCCAGAGCAGCGCGAGAAGGACTTCGAGTGCCTCGCCAACGCGCGGACCTGGTGAGCGCAGAAAAAGGGCGGTATCGAGGTCATGGATGCGGTTCTGGCGGAGGGCGGGAGTGTTCGTCCAGGCCTTCTCGGCCCGGATTTGCGCCGCGAGCCCGCCCTGGCCAGAAGGCAGGATGAGCACGACATCCGGGTTTAGCACCGCGGACTGGGCGACATCGACGACGCCGAAGCCCGGGATTGGGCCGCCGTCAGCGACTGCGCCGAGCACGTTTGTCGCGCCAAGGACCTGCACGAGGTTACCGAGATAGGTGGCTGTACTACCTCCGAAGACGTCCCGCCCGCCGCCGGTAAGGATTAACACTGTGGGACTAGTGGCATGCGTGCGAGCGGCCTGGGCGGCCTTTGTAGCGCGTTCTTCGAGGGCGGCGCGGGTTGTAGCGGCTTCTTCCGGGTGGCCGGTGGCGGCGCCGAGGGCGGTCAGGGCTGCGAGGACTTCGACGTAGGAGCCGGCTTTGAGCATGAACACCGGGTAGGCGAATCGGTCGAAGTCGCGCGTCCGGCCGGCCTGGTAGGCGGCGTCGGCGATGACGAGGTCCGGTTTGAGGGCGGCAATGGCGTTGAAATCAGGGGAGATCGCACTGCCGACTGGTTTGGCGCCGGGGGCTGCTGATTCCGGTGTATCGGTCGTGCGTCCGAGGACTTCGAGGCCGAGGGAGACGGCGAAATCGGCCGCCGAGGGGCTTAGCGCCACCACGGAGCGGACCGTTTCCGGCACGGAGACCGCGCGGCCAGTCATGTCGGTGACGGTGCGCGGACCGGTGGGGTTGGCGGAGCCGATTGTGGCTGTCGGAGACGGCCGTCCGGGTACAGCCGGGGCCTCTGTGCCGCACGCCACGATCGCGAGGCAGAGTGCGGCGGCGAGGAGAACGCTGATTCGATTCATGCCAGTGCTTTGAGCCGCTCCTCGATGCCGATGGAGAGCAGATATCGACCGGCGGCGCCCTGCCTTCCGCGCGGCGGACGGAGGAGTTCGAGGATGTCGTCCGGAGTGTCGAGGTCGAGGCGCAATTCGCGGTTCGGGTTCGTGTGGACACGCATGCCGGTGCGCCGGGCGGCGTCGGTGTGCTTCGCGAACGAACCTGGCCCGTAGGCGAGCGCGAACCTGCCGGGCGGCTGAAGCAGCATCGCGTTCGTGCCACCGTCGCGGCTTTCGACGACGGTGATGCTGTTCGGGCGAGCCATCGCGGCGAGGTTCTCGATCGCCTCGTTGGTCGCGAGGGGGAGGTCGGCGTGCAGGATCAGGACGTGGTTTTTCGCGGTGCCGTCGGCGATGAGCGTCGCCAGCGCGAATTCGAGTTGGGGGTTGAGGCCGGCGGTTTCCGGCGATTCCTGCAGGACGCGGGCCTTTCCGGCGACGGCCGCTACGACGCGTGCATCGGCAGTCAGGACGATGCTCTCCGGCCCGGCGGCGTGGAGGACGGTTTCGAGCGTGATCAGGGCGAGGGACTCCCGTTCTTCAGCGGAGAGCACGGAGGCGAGGCGGCCCTTCGCGCGGTCCAACCGGTTCACCGGGATGAGGATGGGGAGGGTCACGCGTTCGCCTTTAGAAATCCGAGGATGTCGCTCGCCAGTTCTGCTTTGCGTTCCATCGAGGTCATCATCGTGTCGGTGACGAAGCATCGCAGGCCGAGCGCTTCGACGGCTGGCGCGAGACCACGGTCTTGTTCGTCGACTACGAAGACATCGATCAGACCTTCATAGATTTTGGCGACTCCGAGCGCCGAAACTTCGTAGCCGAGCGTCGTCATCATCTTCGCGGCCGGACCCTTGACCACCTGGCCGGCGATGATCGGGCTGACCGCGACGCGCGTCGCTTTGGTGGTTTCAAGTGCCTTACGGACGCCTTCGACGCCAAGGATCGGGCCGATGCTCACGAACGGGTTGCTCGGGGCGAGGAAAATCGCATCTGCGTCGGAGAGCGCCGCGAGGACCCCCGGAGCTGGCTTCGCGGATTCAATGCCGGCGAAGCGGATCGAGTGCACATCCACTTCGGTGCGAAGGCGGACCATGTATTCCTGGAACGCGAGCTCGCCGTCAGGGCCGGTGATCATGGTGCGCACAGGTTCGTTTGTCATCGGCAGGACGGTGCAGGCGAGGCCCCACGCTTTTGTCAGGCCGGCGACGATTTCGTGCATGGGCACGCCCTCGTGCATGAGGCGGGTGCGGTGGATGGCCATCGCGAGGTCTTTATCGCCGAGGTTGAACCAGCGTTCGTAGCCGAAGCGTTGCAGCTGGTCGACGACGGCGAAGCTATCGCCGGTGAGGCCCCAGCCAGTCTCGGGATTGATCGCTCCGGCGAGTGAATAGAGGACGATGTCGGTATCGGGCGAGACGTGGAGGCCGAACATGTCGACGTCGTCTCCAGTGTTGGAGATGACGGTGACTTCGGCGGGGTCAACGACCTGGCAGAGGCCCTGGAGGAAGCGGGAGGCGCCGACGCCTCCGGCCAAAACGGTGTACATGGCAGGGATCGTACGCGGCCCGGCGGAATGCGTCGCGCCTAGGACGTTTCGGGCGAACTGACCGAGCGGACGCCGGCGGGGGTGGGCTGTGGTTCGGGGGCGCGGGCCGGAATGCGGACGGGCTCAGGGCGCGGCTCGCGGACGGTTTCGCCGAGCGGTTCGACCACGGGATTGTGGCCGCGTGTGCCCGCGCCGAGTTCGATAGCAACAAGAATGGCGAAGATCAGATAGAGGAACGGCTCTTCCAGGAGTCGGCCTTCGGACTGCGATTGGAAGAGGATCTCGATGAGTGCAGCGGCACACCAAACAGCCATCAGGCGCGAGTAGCGGTCGTCGGAGAACTTGTAGGCCGATTTGCAGGCGACGATGACGCGGATGGCGAAGAAGATGAGCATGCCGACGCCGACCACGCCGAGTTCGGCGAGGATGCTGATGAATGAGGTGTGGGAGAGCGTGGTTTTCGCCCACCAGGGGAGCGTCCAGAGGTAGCTGATGAGGAGCGTGTGCTGATAGTTGCCGGAGCCGACGCCGACCAGCGGATTGTCCTTCCACATCTCCCAGCCGCCCTTAATCAGGAACTCGCGCTGGCCCAGGATCTGGATGCCGGAAGTGAGCGATTGGACGCGCTGGGCGTTGGCGCCGCCCTGCATGAAGAGCAGGACGAGGGCGAAGGCGAGGCCCCCGAAGGCGAGGGCGGTGAGCCGGATCTTTGTGTACTTGCGAATTGGCGACATAACTACGACGAGGAACGATGCGAGGAGCATGCCGAGCCAGCCGGAGCGCGAAGCGGTGGTCACGATGCCAACCATGCAGACGGCGATCATCGGGGCGGCGAGGTAGACCGTGAGCCGGCGCGGACCGGAGACCATGATCATGCCAGCGGACAGGGCGATCGAAATGGCGAGGAAGCGGGCGAGGTTGTTCGGGTCGGCGAAGAAGGCGTTCGAGCGATAGGAGTAGTCATCGGACTGGATGAGGATGGCCCGCCACTGGAAGACGCCCAGTACGCGCTGGGCAATCGCGACCACCGAGAGAATTGAGGCGCTGATGAGGAACGCGGCGACGATTCGCTCCAGGTCCTTGCGGTCTTCGATGAGCGACGGCGCCGCAAACACGAAGGCGACGTACATCGGCATGATGAGGACGCCGTTCGTCGGGCGCATGGAATCGGACCATGCGACGCCCATCAGGACCACGAAGAGCAACGCCACCATCGGCAACATAATTTCGGAGTCGGGAAAGAGAGCTTTCGGGTTGTGGCGGGCGCGGATGACGGCGAAAACGACGGTGGCGAGCATGGCCGCCTTACCAGGGTTCAGAAGGGTGCGGATGATGCCGCCGGTTCCGCCTTCGCCGAGAGTGGCCAGGGACTGCGTGGAAACGTATTCGAACGGGAGGCCGAGGACGACGCAAGGGATGAGCAGCTTCGGTTCGCGGAGGATGACGACAGCCGCGAGGAGGACGAGTTGGAGGAAAACAATGAGTTCGTACTCACGCATGGGAGGCCCTCGTGACGTGCTTCACAAACATTGACCACCCCTCGCCACGCCCATACCATACGGCCCGATGCCTCCGGGAACCAGCGGACTGGAACGTGATCTAAACCTGGTCCGGCGCCGGGCATGGCTGTTCATCCCCTTCGCGGTCCTGGGCATTTTGGCTGCACTTTTCGTGGGCCGCGCGACCGGTGATTCGAACGCGGTCGCCAGCATCACGCTCGACACGACCGTGCATGACCTGGTGATCGGCGGCGACCGCGGCCTGCGCATTTTCGAAGCCCAGGAAATGACGAGCGACGATCGCTTTCGCCAAAAGGTGAAGGACGCGATCGGCGACCAGAACTTCGATTTCGGCCGCTACGCCATCAGCCTGAGCCCGATCAGCGTGGCCGATGGCATTTCGCGCGGCATCCTGACCGTGTCGATTACCGACCCGGATAAGCTGGCGGCCGAGAAGTATCGCCAGGCCTTCGTCGATGTGTTTTATTCCGAATACATGAACCCCGGTGGCCTCTACCGGACGCGGTTCGTTGATGCTCGCGAGAAGGTCGCGGAGAACAACCAGACGCAGTACCTCGCCGCCTACCAGAAGCTGAAGGCGGCTGCGCCAGCGGGCGTGAATGTCGAGGAGTACGTGGAGACGCGGGGCACGAACGTGCCATCGGCGATCACGTTCGAACAGCAGACGAAGATGCAGGCGCAACTCGCCGAAATCGATGCGGCGCTGGCGAACAGCGGTTCGGCGACGCCCGGCGCACTTGCCTCGGTCGCGTCGTCGATCATCGGCCAGCCCGTAGCGGCAGCCGACGCACAAGCAACGCTGACGCTGAAGCGGGCCACGCTTTCGGCCGCGCTGACAGCGTTCAGCAAGGGCGCCACGACCATCCCTGAAGCCCAGCTCGATGGGCCGACGTTGCGTTTGCTGGACCGCGTCCGCGGGCTCCGGCAGGTGAAGGACGAGTCCTATATCCGTCTCGCGAACTCCCAGGTTGCGGTCGATAGCGCTGAGAGCCACATGGACACGTCGTACGCGTTCAGCGGTGGACTCGCGGGTTCGTCGGTCGGCCGGGTGGCGGTGGCCATCGTGATCACGGTCGTGTTTGGTCTGATCGCCATCTACACTGTTGAATGGCTGAGCCCGGCGCGTTCTTCCGCGAACGACGCCTGACCGGCAAACCGCCCATGCGAATCGCAGAGATCAACGACATTGCTTCGGTTGCTTCGGAAATCGGGGCCGGGTTGCGCGCGCGCGGCCACGACGTAACGCTTTACCACCCCCGGCTCGTCGGTGCGAACCTTCACCCCCAGATCAAGCCGGTGACGGCGCCAATCCGGGCCCTCGATTGGCTCGACCTCATCCGGCGGATCCGCGCGGGCGAGTACGACCTCGTGCACATTCACTATGCCTACCTGGGCAACGTGGGGGCGCTCGGCGGTTTTCCGTACATCCTTCATTGCCACGGTACGGACCTGCGGGGCGGCACCGCCGTGACGCGTCCGTTGATTCGGAATGCGTTGCGCGAAGCCCGGCACGTCTTCTACTCGACGCCCGACCTCGAGCACTACGTGAGCGCCGTGCGGCCCGATGGCGAGTTTCTTCCCAATCCGATCGACAACAGCCAGTTTCGACCCATTACAGAGGCAAAAGACCGGTCGAGTGTGCTGATTTGCTGTGGACTGACCGAAGTGAAGGGCGCCGGCAGATTGCTGAAGGCGTGTCAGCAACTCGCGGTCGAACGCCCGGACATTCGGATCACGGCGATCGGTGGCGGCCAGTACACGGCGGCCTTCCAGGCGCTGCCGAACGTGACCGTGGTGGCGCACCAACCGCGCTGGAAGCTCCCGGGCCTGATTAACCAGCACGGGATTGTGCTCGGGCAGGTGCGATTGGGCAGCGCGGGCATGGCCGAACTCGAAGCCATGTCGTGCGCGCGGCCGGTGGTCACCTGGTTCAACGAACTGCACGCCTACGACGAACCACCGCCCTACGTGACGGCAGTGGACAGCCTCGACATCGCTTCGGCGATCACCACGCTGGTGGATTCGGCGGAGATGCGGGAAACACTCGGGGCGAAGGGGCGCGCCTGGGTGGAGCAGCACCACGGCCTGGACAAAGTGGTTTCGCGCGTCGAGGAGGTGGCGATCGCCATCGTCGAAGGGAAGAGCATCCCGCAGGCTCCGGCGGCCTAATGCGGTTCGTCCAGGTCAACGACATTGCCTCGGTCGCGAGTGAGCTCGCAGTTGCGCTGCGAAAGCGCGGGCACGAAGTCGACCTGCTGTATCCGAAGCTCTACGGGGCCGGGTTGCCTCCGCTCTGGAAGCTGGCAGTGGTGCCGCTGCGGTTCGCCGATTGGGTCCGGGTCGCCTGGCGGCTCAGGACGGGCGATTACGATGCGGTCCACATTCATTACGCCTACCTCGGGATCGTCGGGCTGATGGCGCGTGTGCCGTATGTCCTGCACTGCCACGGCGACGATGTGCGCGACGTTTCGCGCCGCGTTTGGGCGCCGGTCATTCGGCTGGCGATCAAGCGCGCCCGCCACGTGTACTACTCCACGCCCGACCTGAAAGAGCCGCTCCTAGAGATCCGGCCGGACGCCGAGTTCCTGCCGAACCCGATCGATATCGAAACGTTCCATCCCGAGCCGTTGCCGGACGACGCAACCGACGTGCTGGTGGCGTGCGCATTGGCCGAGAACAAGGGCGTCGAGAACATTCTCGCGGCCTGCGCGGAGCTTTCCCATACCTCTCCCGACGTCGGAATTTCGGGCTTCGCCGGCGGTTCCGGGACGGCCGAGGCCCAGGCGTTGCCGAACGTATTGCTACTGATGCACCAGCCGCGAGCGAAACTGCCGCTGCTGATGGCCCGCCACCGGGTGATCATCGGGCAGGTGCACCAGGGGGCAGTCGGCATGGTGGAGCTCGAAGCGCTGGCCTGTGGCCGGCCAGTGATCGCCTATTTCACCTACCCGGATGCCTATTCCGAACCGCCACCGTTTTGCGTCGCCCACACCGGTCCGCAGATCGCCGCTGCCGTCACTCGCTTGCTCAACGACGACGTCGAACGAGAGCGGCTTGGGGAGGCCGGCCGAGCCTGGGTCGAGCGGAACCACAACGCCGCCCAGATGGCGGAACGGGTGGAAGCGTTGGCGATTCGCTTCTCGCGTTGACCGCATTGCCATCACTGCTACGGTGAGAATCTATGACCACTCCGACTGCACCCGGCCGACTCGGTGATATTCCGCTCGAACTCCCGGAACGGCCGCTCGTTTCCATCGTTATCCCGTGCTTGAACGAAGAGAAGTACATCACGGCGCTGCTCGATTCACTCGCCGCGCAGGACTACGGCGCCGACGGTATTGAGGTGCTGGTTTCGGACGGCGGTAGTACCGACCGGACACGGGAACTCGTGCGTGAGTACCCTTCGCGATTCGCCCGTCTGGAACTGGTGGACAACCCGCGAAAGATCACCGTCGCGGGCCTGAACGAAGGCATGGACGCTGCTCGCGGAGATTGCTGGATCATCATTGGGGCGCACAGCAAAGTGCGGGCCGATTTCGTCCGCGAATCCGTGGCGGCGCTGCAGCGCACGGGGGCGGCCTGTGTCGGTGGCCCGATTGAGACCATCGGCGAAGGCACCATGGGCCTCGCCATTGCGGCCGCAATGTCATCGCCATTCGGGGTGGGCAACGCGAAGTTCCGCTACGCCGACGTCGAAGGCGAAGTCGATACGGTCCCGTTCGGCTGCTACCACCGCAAAGTGTGGGAGGTCATCGGGCGGTTCGATGAGACTGTGGACGGCGCCGACGAGGACAGTTACAACCAGCGCCTGCTCGATGCCGGCGGCCGGATCTGGCTGACGCCGGCGATCCGAAGTAGTTACTTCCCGCGCAAAACAATCAAGGCCCTGGCCAGGCAGTACTGGGAGTACGGCGCGGCGAAGGGCACGTTGTTCCAGCGAGGGCGGCCGCTGCAGCCACGGCATTTCGTCCCCACGGCGATGGTGTTCGGCGGGCCAGGGCTATGGCTGGCGGGGCGGGTTTCGAAGAAGGCCCGGAGGTTGCTGAAAGTGCTCGCTGCCGGATACGTGGCCGGCGGGATGGTGATGGCAAGCAAGGCGGCCAGCAAGAACGGCGCAAACCCGGTGCTCACGTTCGGTGCAATGGCGACCATGCACGCCGCCTACGGCGCCGGTTTCGCCGCCGGATGGTGGCGCGAACGGCAATCGTCGACGGCGGAGTGAACCCCGCACGGAGTTGATGCGAACCAGAAAGGGGTGTCCTCCTGCAGGAGGACACCCCTTCTTTCGTACCGTCGTAGTCGGCCTTAGCGCTTCGTACGAGGGCGTTGGCTTGCGGCCACTATCAGTGCGGATGCGCCGATCAACAGCAGGCCAAGGACGAGGGTCAGTTCGTTTTGCCCACCGCCGCCGCTGCCCGTGCCCGTGTTCGGGGGCAGGGGAGCATCGCCGGCGGTGTGCGTCGTTACGCTCGGACCGTTGGTGTTGCTTTCATCGACCGGGCGTGACGGCGAGGGCGTTGCGGTCGGGGTCGCGCCGCCGGACTGCGCGACTGTGGGAGTCGATGTCGGGATGGTCGTCGGCGTCGAGGTGGGGACCGTTGTGGGAGTTGTCGAGGGCAGATAGATGCCCGGGTCATCCGGCAAGTTCGGTATAGGCCCATCAGGCTGGGAGGGTGGCTGAACGGCCGACACCTTTTCGATCCAGACGCACATCGCCCCCCGGGGATGCTGGTCGGAGATGGTCACGACGTTATCCGGGCCGTATGCGGCGAAGGAGGCCGGGCATGTGGGGAATGGCTGGTTCGGGACTTCAACTTCGGCGAACCCCTTGACCTCCCAGCCCGGCCGCACCGGAGTGCCGCCCGTGAAGGTGTAGTTCCCGGCTCCGAGGTTGTACTGGTTCGAGGCGAAGTTCGGGCCAGAGATGCCGAAGGCCTTCCAGGTCCAGTCGAACGTGCCGGGCCCGTCGATGGCGCCGGTCCAATCGGCGGAAGGCTGCCCTCCCGCCGCGACGACCGAGAGGGCGAGCATGCTGCCCTGCACGAGAGTCGGGTGGCTCATCAGGATGCAGACGTACTTGTTTGGATGCTGGTCGTTGATCTGGAAGCTGTTCTGCGAACTGTAGCTGGCTTCGGAGGCCGGGCAGAGGGTTTGCGATCCTCCATCGGTGATGTAGAACCCGAGCACGGTGTAACCGACCGCAGGGACGACCGCCGGCGCCACCGTCCAGGTCCCGGGGGCGAGGTTCTCGAGGAGGCTTGAGTTGCCGCCGATGCCGAGAGCCATGTCTAGAAATGACCGCTGGAATGAATTCGGACCGGTGACCTTGCCGGACCACGGGAGGATCGCTCCAGAACCGACTACCTGCACCCAGAGCGTGCTATCGGGCACGGACGGCACGATTTTGATGCAAATCGCCCAGCTGGGATGCTGCGCGGAAACGGTGACCGAGTTGGCTGAGCTGGTGTAGAGCGACGGTTCGGACGGGCAGTCGAAGAACGTCTTGGTGGTTTCTAGCACGTGGTAGCCGACCACGGTCATCCCGCTCTGCGGCGGGTTGCCGGGATAGGCAGTCCAGAGGCCCGGCAGGGTGTTGTGGATGGTTCCGGCGTAGTTCGCGCCGATCATTGACTCGAAACTACTGTACAAACCCTGCGGGCCGGAGAGGCCGCCCAGCCAGTTTCCGGCGGGGCCCGAGGAGACGAAGCGCGCTGCGACGTTGCTGCCCCAGATCCCGCCATCGCGGACGACCCCAACGCAAATGACCCAGCTGTGGTCCTGAACTGTGAGGTTCACCGATGACGTGTTGTTGAAGTCGCTCGCGTGAAATTGGCCGTTCGTGTGACAAGAGGTTGCCGGGTCAATGTTCGCCTGGGCAAGGTAGCCCGCGACGTGCCAGCCGGGCGCGACCGGAGTCGCGGGGACGACCGTGTAGGCGCCGCCTTCAAGGTCCTGCTTGTAGAGAACGGTGATCCAGTCGCCGTTCGAGGGCTGGGCACTCCAATCCAGGACCGTTCCGTTTGGGCCGTTCACTTTGCCCGCCCATGCCTGGTGGTCGCCATCGTCGAAGACGACGACGCGAAGGCGGCTGCCGGCGATGACCTGGCCCTGGACGTCAGAACCGTAGTCCTCCTGGCGGGCCTGTGCCGGCGTCGAGCGGGCGGCCATGGTGAGCAGGGCGATTCCTGCGAGCAGAACAAGGAGCGCGGCTGTAACGCGAGCGCGCTGTGGTGCGAATGATTGGAGCATTTTCGGACCTCCGATAAATATCTGGTCCGAATATCAAGGCCGCGGGATGGCACCACGTACTGAGAACTACGTATACGTACTACGGATCTTTTGTGAGCCCGTTCACAATTGCCCAGCTAATGCCTTCGGAGCGGTTGCGTGCGCCGATTTTGGCGTAGGCGTGTTCGAGGTGCTTCTCGACGGTCCTGGGGCTGAGGAAGAGCGCCTCCGCTGCTTCGGGCGCGGTCATGCCCCTGGCGACCATGGTGAGCACCTGTCGTTCGCGCGAAGTGAGCTGGTTGCTTTGTGGCGCGCGTTGGCGCGCGGGCGCTCCGGGGCGCAGTGCTGCTCGCGCGGCTGTTGCAACCGCGGGATAGCCGATGCGTTCCGCGATCGCCAAGGCTTCGGAAAGGAGGGCATCGGCTCCGGGATTCCCGGCCCCCTGGTCATGTATCCCGAGGAGGACCAGCGCCCGGGCCAGCCACGGCCGGGCGCGGAACGAGGCTGCCGTTTTGCGGGCGAGTTCGAGGTGCCCCCGCGCTTCCGGCTTGCCGAGATAATCCGCAGCCATCCCGAGGTAGAGCGAGACCGGCCCCCAGCAGCTCAGCGCATCGCCGGGGACAGCCATCAGGTGCTCAAACGGGAGGAGCCGCTCGTAGGTGGCCGCCGCCATTTCCCGGTCGTCCAGGTAGAAGCAGGCCAGTTCGGCCGCCATGCAGAGGCACGGAATGAGGCCGGAGTCGTCGGGGATGTCGGCGAGTTCCACCGGGCCGATTTCAGCGATGGCTTCAGTTGGACGGCCGCTGGTGGCCAGGTAGTACGCCATGCCAATCCGGAAGGCGACGTGTGCGGCCCGAACTCCGCTGAACATGCGCGAAAGGCCTGCGGTGGAGCCACGTCCGCGCTGGTAGCGGGCGAGCAGACCGATGCTGGTGACAGCCGGCATGACGATCCCGGAGGGCCGGGGGCCCGCTTCCATGAGGAGTGGAATGGCGGCTTCGGCGCGGTCATAGTTGCCGTGGACGAGTTCGCGTGTTGCGTTGGCCACAGTCGCGAGCGACTGGAAAAAGAGGTCGTTGGCCTCGGCGGCAGCGACCGTCATCTGTTCGAGATGAAGTTCCCAGCCAGCGGAATCCCCACTGACAAAACAATCCACGTGCCGGCGCTGATGCGCCATCGCGCGCATGAGCGCGAGTGGGTGAGCGCCGGCGAGTTCGACCATTTCCCGCGAGATTTCGAGCCGTTCAGGCAGAAAGCGCGGGCTCTCCAGCGACATGTGCAGCGCGAAGAGGGCATGGATCAGGGCTGTGGGGTCGCCGCTGCGCCGGGCCATCGCGAGCGCCGTGTGGGCGTTCGGGATCGGTTGGGATGGGTCCGGCCAGGACTCCTGGCGCGCGAGGCGGGCAAGGAGGATGGCTCTCTGGGCCTCGTCGAGTGCCTGGTTTCCTACCATCGAACGAAGCGCGGGTACGACTCCCGCGACTGAAGGGTGTGGGGTGGTCACCGCGGTCGGGCGCATGGCGAAGGCCACGTCTTCCCATTCGCAGAGGACGAAGTAGCGCTGCCGTGGGGAGCCTGCGACTTCGAATGCCCGCCCTGCCGCCTCTGCTGCGGCGATGTACTTCCCTTCTGAGATGAGCGTGGAGATCCACGCCAGACCGGCAATTTCGTTCGATGTTTCGGTGCGCGGCTCCACTGTGGAGACAATACAACGGAGGTCGATAGCGGACTCGCGTCGAGCGTGTGTTGCGCAGGCCATACGGCAGCCAACCAGTGCCTGTGTAAGATTTCCCGACGTGGCCTGTCTAACCGTCGAAGCCTGTGGTTCGACGGACTCGCAGGCCTGCTCGGGGATTCCCGATTGGTACCGCCAGCGCGGTAGAGGAGTGGCATGGAGCAATTCGCGGATAGCCAACTGATTGAGCTCGCCCAGGGCGGGGATCAGCACGCGTTCGCGGAGCTCTATACCCGTTACTTCGACCCGGTGTACGACTTCGTAGCGCGCATGACGCGGAACCGCGACGAAGCCGGAGATATCGCCCAGGACACGTTCTTGAAGGCGATGAATGCACTGGGTGGCCTGCAAAAGGGCGCCAGCTTCAAGAGCTGGATCTTCACAATCGCCCGTAACACCGCGCTGAACCGAATCGAGAAAAGCAAACGCACCCGGCCACTCGCCTTCGAAGACGAGGACGGCGAAGAAGTCAGTTTCGATGTTGTCGATACTGACCGCTTTTCAGACCCGGAGGAGGCTGCCGAAGCAAACGCAGTCGCTTCGTTGGTCTGGCAGGCCGCCGCCGGGCTGGACCCCAAGCAACTCTCATTGTTGGACCTGCACCTGCGCCAGGGGCTCGACAGCGGTGAGATCGCGGACGTACTCGGAGTCACGAAAAACAATGGTTACGTGATGCTGAACCGTCTGAAGAAGGCCGTCGAAGAATCGATCGGAGCCTTCATCATGTTCAAAGACGGACGCCAGCACTGCGGGGACCTCAATGCGGTCCTCAGTAAAGTCGACATCGACGGGATGTCGCCGGAAGTCCGCAAGATAGTTGAACGGCACGTGGCGCAGTGCCCCAACTGCGAAGAACGCAAGAAGAAGCTGGCTCCGCTCGCTGCGTTCGCTGCACTTGGCGCGATTGGCGCTCCGATGGGCGCGAAGGCCGCCTATCTCGAAGGACTCATGCAGCAATGGCCGGGGCCCGTCTCGCCCGGCGGAGGCGGAACTTCCGGCGGCGGCAGCGGCGGGCCTGGCGGTGGAAGTGGCGGCTCGGCCGCGGCCGGTGGCGGCGCTGGCGGGCTGTTCGGTGTTTCCGGACGGTTCGTGAAAGCGGGCGCCGTGCTCGCTTCGGCGCTTGTGCTCTTGCTGATGGCGCTGCTCGTCCCGGCGAGCCCGCTCGCGCTGACGGGCGAAGATGGCATCGGTAAGGCCTCGAGTAGCGATGACCCCACGCCGGGCACCGGCGGCAACCTGATTATCCCCGGCGGGACCGCCTCGCCTTCGCCTTCGGCGACGAACACCGCGACGGCGACGCCGACGTCTACCTCGACTCCTGGCCCCGGCACGCCGACGGCCACCCCCACCCAGACGAAGACGACCGTGCCGACTCCTGGCCCCGGTACGCCGACGTTTACGGCGACTTCGACTTCGACTTCGACCGCCAC
>JBDTNM010000031.1:0-20491 GCA_039933735.1 bacterium
CCGCGTGGCGGCGGCGCGGTCCTCGTTGATCAGGCCGCATTCGATCGACCGCGCGAGGTCGTCTTCGTCCTTCCAGCGCCAGGTCCGGTCAGGGGCGACCAGGATATCGAGCTGCAGATCGCGAATGTCGAACCCCCAGCGAGTGCGCCAGAGGGGTTCCTGCAGATTCACATACCAGCCAACGAAGTCCCAGTTCGGCGCCCACATCACCCAGGTTGCTCGCCACTCGCCCCGCTCGTGGTTGAAAAGGGTGTTCCAGCGGCTCCACGCAGACGGCACGAGATCCCACTCGCCCGGCCCCCACGGTTTTGGTTGCGACGCCTCACGTGGGCGACTCATCAAGGTTGGAGTCCCCGCAGCCAGGAAGAGGGCCACCCGTTCCGCCGAATCCTGAACAACCGTCATCGGCCTCACATCGCAGATGACCGGTGAGAAACCCCCGCTGTCATCGACGTGCGGGCCGCGGTCGAGAATGTGCTGGCCGGGCGAAAATCGAAGTGCCACAACACGAATCCAATGCCGAACGTCTCGATTCCCACCCGGGAGTCGACGGGCCGCAACTCTCAGACCTTGAGCCAGTAGAGGTGCTTGCCACGAATGACCTTCGAAAGCTGACCCTGCTCGTAAAGGTACTCGAGATGGGCAAGCGTTTCGCCGACAGCCGCGCGCTGCATGTGGGGTTCGAAGTCCTTGAGTGTGCCTGTCGCCCACTTCACGCGGCCTGCGACTTCCCAGGCAGTAGAACCGCCTGCGTCTACGCAGTTCACCATTTCGGCAAGGCGCTCGTCGTGGTGGCCCTCGATTTCGTGGATGCGCTTCTTCAGGTCGTGGATCTCGAACTCATGTGCCGGCAACACAATGTCCACGTCGAGGTCGACAAGAAGGTGCAACGAGCGCATGTAGTCGCCCAGCGGGCTGCCGTGCGTCTGCGTATTGATCGAGACGTTGGGCGTGATGGTCGGAAGGATATGGTCGCCGGTAAGCAGAATCTTGCGGTTGGGCTCATATAGGCAGATGTGCCCCGGCGAATGGCCGGGCGTCCAAATGATTTCGAAGTCGAAGTCGCCGACCTTGAACGTTTCGCCGCCTTTGACCTTGGTGTCCGGTGGTACGGCCGCGACCATGCCAATCATTCCCATGGAACCACGCGACATGTTCGGGCTGTCCATCGGCGGGACGCCGTTGCCCTCCATGAACGTCGCCATCTCATCGACAAGGCCTTTCGGTGCGAGGTAGCGGGCGGTAATAACCTCGGCGTCCTTCTCGTGAAGGATGAGTTCACAACTGGAGAGTTGTTTCAGGCGACCAGCCATGCCGTAGTGATCCGGGTGAACATGCGTTATGACGAGCTTGGTGATGTCGTTGGGGTGTGATCCGTGCTCCTTCATCCCCTCTTCGAGTGCGGCGTATGCGGAGTCGGTGTTCCAGCCGCAGTCGACCAGGACGGTTTCATCGCCGTCCTTAATCAGGTAGGGCAGGACGTACGGAAGCCCTTTGGTGACCTTGGGGTGTTCGGCCAACTGCTTTCGCAGCATCTTGGCGTCTTCGAAGGTGAACTGAGGAAACGGCGTGAGCAACTGGTAGATGCCGTCGATGATTTTCATATCCGGGACGGGCCCCCTGAGGCAGGCTCGCCGTCCGCAAGACGGTTGGCGGCTGGTTCGCATCGTACAGGAGACTGCAGCGGAAGGCCGAATTGGTCGCGTTATATACCGTCACCATGGCAATTCGCCGGCCCCAACCACGAACAAGCACACCTCGGCGCCCTCGCTGGCAATCGCGCTTCCACGGCGTACGCATGACCGAGGACGAGTACCTGTCTCTGCAGGAAGAGAAGCCGTACCTCGAATACGTCGATGGAGTGGTGCTTCAAAAACCGATGGCCAACCATGCACACCTACGCCTTGCGGGAGAACTGATCATTAGCCGTGGAATTTACGGTCGCGCCAACGGAGGAATATTCGGGCCAGAAGGCCGGGTCCGCGGCGGCGACTTACCGAACTACCGGCTTCCCGACGTTTCGTATTGGGCGCGAGGAACGGCGACTGGCAACGACTGCTCTCCGACCCTGGCCATCGAAATCCGCTCTCCCGGCCAAACGATGCTCGAACTTCGTCAGAAGTGCCGAGACTTCCGACGGACCGGCGTCGACGCCCGCTGGATTATCGACCCGTCAAGCCGAACCGCCGAATCCTTCGGAGACGCTGCAGACGCACAACCCGTAACGTCCGCAGGAACTCTGCGCTCACGTTTCGTGCCCGATTTCGAAGTCTCACTTGCGGAACTCTTCCGCCTCATCGACGAGTAAGCGGTTCAAGGGCCCCCTTCATCTGGATCAGCAAGTCGAGACGTTCCTTGTGCCATTTCGAAGCCAGCCCGCTCGAACTCGGGATTACCCACGGCACCGTCCTGCCGATGCGTTCTGGCTGATCCCCGTACGCCCGCGAGCTCAACTCCGACGGAGCGATCCCCAGCGCGTGACGCCCGAAGTGCTGATAAATGCCCCGCCCACTGAAGCAAGCGACCGTCGGCTGATACTCCAGCAGCTCGGCCTGAAGGCGGAGCGCGCCAGCAACAATCTCATCGCGCGTGAGGTGTTCCGCGCGGACCGTCGGCCGGCAGCAGAGGTCGGTGAAGCCAATGCCAGCCTCGTCAACAAGGAGGCGGTCGTCCGCCGGGCCAACATCCCTTCCTGCGATTCCGCTCTGGCTGAGTTGGCGCCAGAACTGGTTGCCGGAGCGGGCGTAATAGTGGCCCGCCTCGGCAGAAAAGATAGCGGGGTTGTAGCCGATGAAGACCAGGCGTAACCCCGGTCTGAGTAAGTGGGGCAGGGTGGGACCTTCGTAGGTCACGGGGCGGCGATAGCGAACCGCACACGCGGATCGGAGAGATGGAGTGCCTCGGCCTCAAGCTCGGGGAAAGCGTCGCTCGGTAACTCCACCACGAAATGGAGTTCCACCGTGGTCTCCCCACCGGGCACTATCTCGGTGAGTGGCTGGCCGTTCACCTTCGCATCAGCAGCTTGCTCCCAGTGCTTCACTCCCTTGAACTGAAGGCTGAAGTCGGTGGGCCTGGGCGACCAGCTAGCGTTCGTGACGACGGTGATCGAGGCAAAAAAGTCCTCCCGGCGCATGCCGGCCGCGGCTTCGCCCAGCGGTTCGGAAGCCTGGCCGAGCTTCTCGATGCGGATTGCCTTGCCGTCGCCGCTGTAGAACTCATCGGCTGCCACGTGCGCCTCGCCGTAATAGTGCCGAAGGATCGGTGGAAGTGCGTACACCCCGACCATGATCCCGGCGAGGATGCCCAGAATCGCGCCCCACATCAGGCAGCCGTTGCGCTTCTTGGTTTCTTCGGAAGGCTGTTCGATGCGGCGGCGCACGGGCTGAGTCACCCGGATATTGAGCAATGCCGGCACGGCAATGAGCAATGCGCCGATGCGAGGCCGCATGCAGGCTGTTGAACACCTACTACCGTAGAATCCCCTTCGTGGAACGTGAAGAAATACTCAACGAGGCGGCTGGCGTAGCCGCGGACCAGCCGGGCGGGACACTCGCGACAACTCATGCGGAGGACGGCACACCTTATGTGACGTTCGTCCTGTTTCACCTGCGGGCGAACGGTGAAGTGCTGTTCGGCAGTAACTCACGCCCTCAGCACGCCCGAAACATCTCCGCCACCCCCGAAGTCTCGTTCCTGGTAGACAACCGCGAAGTCATTCGTGGCGATTGGACTGCATTCAATCGCGTGGTCATCGAGGGCCTTGCGAAGGAAGTAGCGAAGGATGACGCCGACTACGCACCGCTTCTCGCCGAACTCGCCGACAAGAACAAAATGGCGGCCGTCTTCACCGACTCCGGGATCCTTTTTTGCCTCAAGCCGCGACGCCTTCTCATGATGAAGGGCTTCGATGCGACCCGGTACGCCGTCGAATTCGAGTAACAACCCAGCAGGTCGCTACTTCGACAGGTAGTCGATCGCCCGCTTGATTCCGTTTTGGCCGAACCCAGAAATGACTCCCCGGCAGACGCCCGAGACGGCCGAGTGGGTCTCCCCGTCCCACGCCGCCAACCTGACTTCGACGCAGGGCCCGGAACGCTCGCGCAAGGCGGCGGCGAGCGAGTCCAGGTCTTCAGCGTCCAGTCCGTCTGTGACCAGCACCGCGGGAGCATCGCTCGCACGGAGCGAAATCACGGCATCGAACGCCGTTTGAAATGGCACGAACATCGCGCCTTCCGGCAGCAGTGGTGGAGTTACTCCGCGCGGAATGAGGACCAGCACGGCGGTCACAACTGGGGCCCCGCCGCGTAGATCGGGTGGTCGCTGGTGACACCCTCTTCCATTAATTGCTGGAGGCCCGGCCCTTCAATGCCCAGCAGATCCCGGAAAACCTCGACATTATGTTCGGCGAATTGCGGCGCTGCCCGGTAGAGCCCCGCAGGGGTCTTTCCGAAGCGCCACGCGAACCCGGGAAAGAACCGTGTGCCCGCAGCCTCGTGCCGAACGAGAAGGAAGTAGCCACGATCGTGGAGATGGTTGTCGGCGATGATTTCCCAGTTCTGCAACACCGGAGCCGCCGGAACTCCGGCGGCCTGAAGCTCCGCGGCGGCAGCCAGGTGGTTCTTCGTCGCCAACCATTCGCGCAGACCTTCTTGGGTGGGGGACCCGACTAGGAGCTCAAGCGCGGCCGAGTCCGCCTCATCACGCACGGTGATCGCAATCCAGCAGTCTTTGCCAGCGGTCGGAAAGGTCCCCTGTAGTACATAGCCCTCGCCCCACTGCGAGCCGTGCGGCACAGGCACGACTCGCGAAGTGGTATAGCGCAAGAAGTCCTGAGCGAGGAACGGTTCTACGGCCTCAAGCAGGGCCATGTCGATCCATTGGCCCTTCCCCGTGGTGCGGCGCGCGTACAAGGCGGCGAGCATGGCGACCGCGGCGTGGTTCCCGGAAACGGGGTCCGCGTAAAAGCTGCCTGTGCCGAAGAATCTGCTGTCATCGTACCCAAGCAGGCTCGAAAGGCCGCTGCTGGTCTCGATGTTGCTGCCGTAGGCGCTGTAATTTCGGTCCGGGCCAGATGAACCGTAGCCGGACAGCGAGCACATGATCACACGGGGGTTCACGGCGGAAAGGGCCTCGTAATCGAGCCCGAGCTGCCCCATGACCCGAGCCGCATTGTTTTCCAACACCAGGTCGGATTGCTTCACCAGCTCGAAAAAGAGTTGCTTTCCGCGGGGCGTCGAAAGGTCGAGCGAAATGCCCCGCTTGTTTCGGTTCAACTTATTGAAGTAGCCCGACCGGTTGAAGAAGTCGGGCCAGACATCGTCGTTGGGGTAGATAAGAGCCCGCGTCGCTGGCTTAGTCTGAAGTTCGACCTTGACGACGTCGGCGCCGAGATCAGCGAAGTGACGGGCGGCAATCGGCCCGGCCCAGTTCGCGGTAACTTCGATCATCCGCAGCCCCGCGAGCGGGCCTTTCCCGGAAGGCCGCGGCGGCGACAGAACCGGAACCGACTCGTTCGTCCAGGAGAAGTCAGGTGCCAGCACAACGCTCGTGTGCTCCCCCAGTTTGGCCGCACCGAACGGAGTCTCGCAGGGCGTCCCGGTCAGCTTGTAGGGGTACCCGGTGCATTTGAATGTTTGCCCGCCTGCTTCCACGGCTCCAAACCACTCCCGGGCTGCAAGCTGCTCGCTCTCAGCAACGTCTTCCATCGTGTTGACGGGTGATGCCGCGATCCGAAGTTCCTGGCAGGCGTGGTAGACCTCTTGCTTCGTGCGCGTCGAACACCACTCCTCGAAAGCCGTGAAGACCTCGCGAAAGCGGGTCACCCAGGTGATTGGCAGTTGGAGCGACTCGTCTTCGAACAGGTCGAACCGCTCCATCAGCAGGAAGAGGTTTGGGTAGGCGGCGAGGTTGAAGAGGTATACCCAGCCGTCGGCGCACTTCGCGTAGAGGCTGCCGACACGCTTCTGTATCTGGCCCATATGAGTCCACTGAGTGGTCAGCCAGGCGTGGTCGTTAAGGCATGCCTCCTGGTGCGAAATCTCCACGCACTGTCCCTCGCCCGTGTTGCGCGCATGCCAGAGGCCGGAGAGCGCCGCCACGCCGGCGTGGAGTCCGGCGTGGAATTCGGCCTGGTGCCCGGGAAGGGAAAGCGGTTCGCGCTCAGGGTCTCCAGCGAAGAAGAAGTATCCCGAGGTCGCCCATTCTGTAAACGGGGTCGTCTGCCACGCGTGACGGGGCCCGCTGCGGCCGTAGGGAGTTACGGACAACACCACCGCCGCCGGATTCGCCGCCGTACACACCGCCTCGAAAGCCTCCGCCTGGGGACCGAGAAGATCATGAATCACCACATCGGCGTGGCCGACCAGTGAGTCAAGTTCGACGGATCCAATCTCCGCTTCGACGCCGAGTTTCGCAGCGTTGAGATAGTTGAAGAAGGCGCTCTCGCCGTTCACCATCGGCGCCGCGCCGCGCAGCGGGTCACCGCTTCCAGATTCGACCTTGATGACCTGTGCGCCGAGGTCGGCGAGCAGCCGCCCGCAATAGGGGCCAGCAACGCCAGTGGCAAGTTCGAGGACGACGACATCGTGAAGAGCCCGCATAGTCGCGAAAGTTACAGGCTTCCTCGGCCCGTGTCAGGTGGCCAGGCCGCGTTGACGCCGGAGGATGCGGCACCCACGATCAATTCTTCTCGTGACCCAACCAGAACAGCCGCGCCACGACCCCATGGCCGCACTTCGCCAGCCGAATTTCCTGCTCTATTCCGCAGGCCGGGTCTCTTCGGGTATGGCCATGACCATGCTCAACGCGGCCATCGCCTGGCAGGTCTACGAAATCTCTGGTTCGGCATTCCAGCTGGCAATGATCGGCCTCGCCCGGTTCGGCCCTTCGCTCGGGCTGACGCTTGTGGGCGGCGCGGTCGCTGACGGACACGATCGGCGCCGAATCGTGATGCTCACCCAACTCGCGCCGCTGATTACCTCCCTGACGTTGTTCCTCGCCACGATCAACGATTCCATCCAACTGCCCCTGATCTACGGGCTGGTGCTGTTCATCGCCGTCGCCTCGTCGTTCGAAAACCCGGCGCGCCAGGCCTTCCTCCCCCAGGTTGTTTCCAAAGAGACATTCGCGAATGCGATCCTCGTCAGTTCGACTCTGCAGTCGTTCGCTTTCGTCACAGGCCCCGCTGTCGGCGGTCTGCTGATCGGGCTGACCGGGGTCGAAGGCGCGTACGCAGCCCACATGGCACTGATCGTGGTCTCGCTCATTTCGCTCGTATTCCTTCAGCTTCGGGAACAGGAAGGCGCGCGAAGAGCGGTCAGCGTCGCTGCGATCAAGGAAGGTCTCCAGTTCGTCTGGAGCCGCCAGGTGCTCCTTGGCGCGATGACGCTCGACATGTTCGCCGTGATCTTCGGTGGCGCCACCGCCCTCTTGCCGATCTATGCCAAGGACATCCTGAAAGTCGGTGGCTTCGGCTACGGCCTGCTCTTCGCTTCGCTGGATGCAGGAGCGCTGGTGATGGCAGTCGCGCTCATCTTTCTCCCTCCGATCAAGAACGCGGGTCGGGCGCTCCTTGGGACCGTTGCGCTCTTCGGCATCGGCACGATCGCGTTCGGCCTCTCACGCGACATCTATCTCTCGATTGGCACCTGCATGTTCATCGGCATGGCGGACCAGGTGAGTGTCGTCCTGCGAAACACCACTGTTCAGCTCAGCACTCCCGACGACCTCCGCGGCCGCGTAAGCAGCGTGAACTCGCTCTTCATCGGTGCCTCGAATCAGCTCGGAGCGGTCGAATCCGGCCTGGTTGCGTCGGTCACGAGCGCTACCTTCGCAGTGGTCAGCGGAGGCATCGGTTGCATCGCGGTTGTGGGCGCTGTTTGGGCGAAACTGCCCGAACTCCGGTCCTACAGGATCACGCCGCACCAGGCCGAGCCTGCGGAAGACGACCAGGCTGCGGTGCGTTCCGAAGGCGCGCCCGCGGCGGGGTAACGCTCGGCTGGCGGCGACGGTGTTTTCGCCTACGTCCACCCGGACTCGAACCAACCGACGCACGGGGCTACGCCCAGAGCGTCCCCTCGGCGACCTTCACAACGCCACCGCCAACACTGACGGATTCGAGTGCGCCCGGGACGCCTGTCACATCGAGGGCAATGTCGCTGGGCCGGCCCATTTCGTACCCCTGTTGGAGCCGGATTCGGCCCGCCGGGCAGACTTTCTGGTTGACCAGGTAGCCGCCCAGCGGGCCAGCCGCGCTGCCAGTCGCGGGATCTTCCAGCGGTGCGCCATTGACCAGGAAGAACATTCGCCCACGCACGTCGCTGGCGGCATCAGCCTCCGGGGAGAACAAGTAGACGGCCCGGTGGAAGGCCTCGCCGAAGTACGATTCCATGGCGGATGCGTTCGGCCGAGCGGCTGCGACATCTGCCCGGCTTCGCAGCGGCACGTAGAGGTAATCGACCCCCGCGCCCCCGTTGAGGATTGGCAGCCCCGGATCGAGCGAATCAACGGGCAATGAAATGAGTTGCGCGGCGACTTCGGCGGTGGCTGTAGCCTCCCAGAACTCCGGCACTCGCTGCCGCATCGTCGCCGCGCCCTGGCGGTCCCCGGCGAGTTCGACCGTCACCGATGTCGGGCCGACTCCGAGTTCGAACACGAGATCGGTCTTGCCTCGTTCTCTGCCGAGTACCCAACCAGTGCCAACGGTCGGATGGCCGGCCATCGGCAGCTCTTGCCCGGGCGTGAAGATCCGCACCCGCGCGTCATGGGCTGGATCCTCCGGCGGGAAGACAAACGTGCTTTCAGAGAAATTCATTTCGCGGGCAATGGCCTGCATTTGGCCGTCGGCCAGGCCGCGAGCATCGGTGAACACGGCAAGCTGATTACCGCCGAACGGCGTGGATGTGAAGACATCGACCTGGACGAAACGAAATTCTGACATGCGATCGAGTGTAGAAGACGCCGCCAGTGGGGAGACGAACCACTCCGGCCCGATATACTGGCCTCGTGACAACCATTGAACCCGTTGAGGGGCCGGTCTCGCTCCTCGTCATCTCCGACTTCGTCTGACCGTGGTGCTATATCGGCCTCGTCGAGGTCGAACGACTGCAGCGCGAATACGACGTCGATGTTCGTTGGGCGCCGTACCTGCTCGACCCATCGACGCCTGCTGAAGGCAAACCACGCAAGCCCCAGATGCGGCCGGATGACCCGCCATCGCAGATTGAAGCGCGCGGCGCGGAAGGTGGCTTGAACTTCCGGCGTGGGCGAACGTGGACTTCGAACTCCCACCTCGCCCTCGAAGCGGCCGAATGGTGCGCCGAAATGCCAGAGGCGATGGCGTTCCATCGCGCGATGTTCAAGGCCTACTTCGATGACCTCGAAGACATTGGCGATATCGACCTGATTGTGCGCGTCGGCGAATCGGTCGGGCTGGATGCGGTCGAGCTTCGTCGCGTCCTCGAAACGCGCGAGCTTCGCGAGCAGGTGGATCAAGGCATTCTCTGGGCGCGCGAAGTTGGCGTCAGTGGCGTACCGACGTTCGTGTTCGAAGAGAAGTGGGCCGTTGTGGGCGCTCAGGATTACAACGTCTTCGAGTCGCTGATTCGCAAGCTCGGCAAAGAGCCTAAGCCGCCCGCCGACTAGCAGCGCCTCAGCCAGTCAGGTTCACGCGGCCGCCGAGCATGGCCACGAACTTGTGGTTGTTGAATTCTGCGATGTCGCGCGGGTCTTTCAGAATGCAACCCACCGTTTGTTCCACCAGTTCGGGCGTGAGCGTTGCAACGTGAAGCGTCACGAGTGCGCGCGCCCAATCAAGGCTTTCATCCAACCCCGGACGGAGCACGAGCGGTTGTTTTCGGAGGCGACCGAGGAAGTTCGAGACCTGAGCGGCGAGTGGGCGTGAGAGTCCTGCAACGTGGCGAAGGAGAATCTCGACCTCGACTTCGAACTGGGGATACGAAAGCGAAATCGCGAGGCAGCGGTGTCCGAGCGCGTCGAAGACCGCGTTCGGATCGGAGGCGGTCAGCACGACCACCGGGGGAGAAGCCGCTGTCACCGGGCCAAAGCCGGGCATCTCGACTCTGAATGCTGTTAGCGCGTCTGCCAGCCACTGTTGAAATGCCTCGCTGGCGCGGTCTATCTCGCGAACCAGCAAGACAGCCCGGGAGGGAGATTGGAACGCTCGCAGGATCGGGCCTGGCAGAAGGAACGGCACCGAGAATGCCTCGCTGCGAGCACGTTCCAGCGACTTCCCGGCCGCCTCCGCTTCCCGCAGGTGCAGCAACTGGCGGCCGGTATCCCACGAGTGCGTCGTTTCAGCGGCTTCGATCGCGGTATGACAATGCACTTCGAAGAGTTCGGTCCCGAGTGTGTTCGCAAGCGCCCGCGCTAACGCGGAACGGCCGGAGCCGCCTGGACCATGAACGAGCAACGGCTTTTTCAGGCCAGTCGCGAGGTAAACCTGGGTAGCGACATCGCGGCCCGCGACGTAGGCCTGGCCACGAAATGCCTCCGCCACCGCATCTACCGAATCGAACACCAACCGATAGTACCGCCGGTTTGTAACCGCTCTTGCAGCGCCCGGTAGCGGAAGCGTGACCGTTCAGAGGCCGCTGTGCGGACAGGAGCTATTCGAAGACCGGCGTTTTGTAGAACGGGAAGAGGTCCGGCAAGTCGTTTGCAACGCTCATCCCGAACTTCGGCGCACGTTTCTCCAGGAACGAGGCGACGCCTTCCTTAACGTCGGCGCTTTGGCCCATGACGAGGATCCCGCGCGAATCCGCCATGTGCGCCTGCATCGGGTGGTCGGCCACGAGCCCGCGCCACATCAGCTGGCGGCAAAGCGCTACCGACACCGGCGCCGTGTTGTCCGCGATTTCGCGGGCGAGGGCGTTGGCCGCTGGGAGGAGCGCATCGTGCGCATGCACACTCCGGACAAGGCCGCCGCTTAGCGCTTCCTGGGCCGTGAAAACTCGAGCTGTCGAAACCCACTCCATCGCCTGGGAGATACCTACGATCCGGGGCAGAAACCAGGAGCTGCAGGCCTCGGGCACGATCCCGCGCTTCGCGAAAACGAATCCCATGCGGGCGTTCTCGGACGCCAGGCGTACATCCATAGCCAAAGTCATGGTGATTCCGACACCGACGGCCGGACCATTGATCGCCGCGATGATCGGCTTCTTCAGTTCGAAGATGCGTAGCGTTACGCGCCCACCGCCATCGCGGTATTCGGAAATATCGGTCGAACGGCCTCGCCTGTTCGCATCGAACGTGGAGGGGCCGCCGGAGAGGTCCGCCCCGGCGCAGAACCCGCGTCCACGGCCTGTGACGATGATCGCGCGGACGCTGTCATCTTGATCTGCTCGGTCAAACGCGTCGATCAGCTCGTTCTGCATGGTGGTCGTGAACGCGTTCAGCTGTTCCGGGCGGTCGAGGGTAATGGTGAGCACGCCGTCGGCGACGTCGTAAGCGATGTGTTCGTAAGCCATGGCCGGATTGTGTTCGCACTCGCGGGAACTGTCGATTCGCGTTTGGACCGCGGGGTCCGTTGCCCGGGGTTTGACCGCGGAATGAAACCTGATAAAGTCTAGTGACTTAGTCATGAATACCGATTCGGGCACGAGCCCGTCCTCACGGTGGGTTCGCGAAGTCACCGGCGAGGTCGCCGCTGCCAGCGAGGCAGAACGGCAAGTGCTCCAAGAAGTGCTCATGGCGATGAGGCGAGTGCGGCATGGGACCCTAACGCTCGCCGTCCAAGACGGAAAGGTCGTCCAACTCGACGTGACCGAAAAGAAGCGCTTTTAGCGGCGCGCAGCTGGGCTGCAACCCCACTGGCTGACCAGACACCTGGAGGCCCTCGGAATAAACCCGAGGGTCTTTTCGCGTTACTTGAGGAGGAGAGAGATGGCACGGAAAACGAAATGGCTGATAGCCATTGCGGCGCTGGTCTCGATGGTATTCGCGGTCGCCTGCGGCGGCGATGACGTCGACGAAGGGGTGGCCCCAACAGTCGGCCCAGGCACGGTAGCTCCGACGGCCACCCCTCGAACGACTCCGGTCACACTCCGCCTGGGCTACTTCGCCAACGTCACCCACGCCCCGGCCCTCGTCGGCGTGAAAGACGGCACCTTCAAGAAGGAACTCGGCGACATCGTCAAGCTCGAGACGAAGACCTTCAATGCGGGCCCGGCAGTAATCGAAGCCATGTTCGCCGGCGAAATAGACATCGCCTACCTCGGGCCGAACCCTGCTATCAATGGCTACGTTCAGTCGAACGGCGAGGCACTTCGTATCATCGGAGGCGCGACCAGCGGGGGAGCACTCCTGGTGGTGCGCCCGAATGCGAACATCAATTCGCCGAAAGACTTCGCCAACAAGAAGATTGCGACGCCCCAACTGGGCAACACCCAGGATGTGGCCCTGCGCGCCTGGCTCAAGGACAACGGGCTGAAGGCGAAGGAGCAGGGCGGCAATGTCACCGTCCTTCCTACTGAAAATGCCACAACCCTGACGCTCTTTCAGAAGGGCGACATCGACGGCGCCTGGGTGCCCGAGCCGTGGGCAACACGCCTCGTTCAGCAGGCGGGCGGCAAAGTCTTCCTCGATGAGAAGACGCTCTGGCCGAACAGCCAGTTCGTCACTACTCAGATCGTGGTGCGGACCGAGTTCCTGAAGAAGTACCCGGATGTCGTGGAGAACGTCCTGCGCGGCAACGTGAAAGTGATCCAGGCCATCAACGCCGACCCCGAAAAAGCGAAGACCACCACCAACGACGCGATTAAGGAGATCACAAATGCGGCACTGCCAAAAGAAGTGATCGACGCCGCCTGGAAAAATCTCGAATTCACCTGGGATCCGATCGCCGACAGCCTTAAGGCCTCGGCTGACAATGCGTATGCTCTGGGCTTCCTGGGCCTCAAAAAGCCGGATCTTTCGAAGATTTACAACCTCACCATCCTGAATAAGGTGCTGTCGGACCTGGAACTACCCACCGCGAAGGGATTCTGAACATGACGTTGGAAACGGCACTGACCGCACGTGCGGAGGGGCCGGCGAAATCAGGAAGCGCACTAGTACGCGCACCTGAAGCGGCCGCCACTTCGGCGGCCCTTGAGGTGCGCGGCGTTTTCAAGCGATTCGAGACTCGCCGCCACGACACGCTCGCCCTGAGCGACATCAATCTCACCGTGCGTCCCGGCGAGTTCATCTGCTTGCTGGGGCCATCGGGCTGCGGCAAATCCACCCTGCTCAACATCATCGCGGGATTCGACAAGCCTTCGGGTGGGGAAATGCTTGTCGGCGGAAACAGGGTGACGGGGCCGGGCCGAGACCGCGTCGTAGTCTTCCAGGAGGCCGCACTCTTCCCCTGGCTGAACGTGCGTTCAAACGTGGAGTTCGGGCTCAAGCTCGCAGGCGTCGGCAAGGCGGAGCGCCGTGAACGGGCCGAACAGTACCTCAAGCTCGTCGGCCTCGAACGGTTCCACAAGGCATACATCCACGAACTTTCGGGCGGTATGAAGCAGCGCGTTCAGTTGGCGCGCAGCCTCGCCGTGGATCCAGAGATCCTGCTGATGGACGAGCCTTTCGCAGCCCTCGATGCGCAGACGCGTGACGTCCTCCAGGAGGAACTCCAGGACATCTGGCAGCGCACCGGCAAGACCATTGTCTTTGTGACGCACAACGTGCGGGAGGCGGTCCTGCTCGCCGACCGCGTGATCGTGATGTCGCCCTCGCCGGGGCGAATTAAGCGCGAAATCAGCATCAGCCTCGAGCACCCGCGCAGCCCCGACTCGCACGCCGTCGTCGACCTCGCGGCGGACATTCGCGAGGAGCTCCGCAATCCCGAACACGAAGCGAAGGCGCCGGAATCTCGGTGGTCGATTTGACCGCCGTCGACATCATCCCGCCGCGAGCCCGCTCGAAGCCGCGCTTCAAGCTCGGCGTGCCATGGAAGGCCATCCGCATAGCGATCTTTTATCTGGGCCTGCTTGGAATTTGGAAGCTCATCTCCGTCATGGAAATTTGGCCGTCATACACATTCCCGCCGCCCGAAGACGTCTTCGAAGACCTCAAACTGCTCGCTCAGGATGGCATCATCTGGCATGCCATCCGCACCACGATGGAACGGATGGCGATTGGCTATTCGCTTTCCATTCTTATCGGGCTGGTTATCGGCATCTCCATGGGCAGCTTCAAATGGGTCGATGAAACAGTCGGAAGCCTCGTTTTGGGGCTGCAGTCGTTGCCGAGCATCACGTGGTTCCCACTCGCCATTCTCTGGTTCGGCCTGAGCGAACACGCGATCATCTTTGTCGTGCTCATGGGCTCGGTGAACTCGATCGCTATATCTTCGGCAGCGGGCGTGAAGAGCATTCCGCCACTGCTGCTCCGGGCCTCGAACATGTTTGGTGGGCCATGGTGGCAGAAGCTGATCTACGTCATCTTGCCGGCCATGCTCCCGTCGATGGTCCAGGGCCTGAAGCTCGGCTGGTCGTTTGCGTGGCGTTCGTTGCTCGCCGCCGAATTGCTCTTCGTCAGCATCAGCCTCGGGCACCTCTTAAGCATCGGACGGGACTTGAACGACGTCTCCGAAGTCGTTTCGATTATGCTCGTCATCGTCGCTCTCGGGATGGCGATGGACCGGATCGTCTTCGGCCGGCTAGAGGGTTGGGTGAACGAACGCTGGGGGCTGCGAGCCGCTTAAAGCCGCCTTCGAACCGTTCGATCCGGTATGGTGCCGACACGAGGCCCGCCGTGGCGCGGGCACGATCGGAAAGGCAGGGTGTCCCGGTGTCTGTATCCATCGTCTATGAAACGCATTCTCTCACCGAGGACAACGAAGCGGCTCTCGCGACAGGCTGGTTGCCTGGGCGACTTTCCGTCGAAGGTCGGCGACTGGCCGCGGAACTTGGGGCCAGGCGGCGAAACGATGGCCTTGACGCGGTGTTTTGTTCCGACCTGGGTCGGGCTGCCGAGACGGCGCGAATTGCTTTCGAAGGCTCGCCAATCCCTGTGCTCCACGACTGGCGCCTGCGCGAGTGCAACTACGGAGACCTGAACGGCTGCCCGGTCGAGACACTGAACCGGGTGCGGAGGGACCATGTCGACATGCCCTTCCCAAACGGCCAGAGCTACCGCGAGGTGGTCGAACTGACGCGATACTTCATCTCCGACCTGATGCACGCGTTCGATGACAAGCGAGTCTGCGTCGTCGGACACTCCGCGAACAAGTGGGCGATGGACGTGCTCCTGTTGGGCAAGAAGCTCGAAGACCTTGTGACGGCGCCGTTCGATTGGCAGGAGGGCTGGGAGTACGTGGTGAACCGACCAGCCACACCGTAATCCTGAAAGTGTGAGACCCAGGAGCGAGTGTTGAAGCGTTCCCCTCGCGCGTTGCGCGCCCAGCCAACGGCCAACTAGAGCGAGATGCCGTAGAGCCGGCTCGCCTCTTGCTTGAGTTCTGCGGTGAAGTCCGGGTGCGCCACCGAAATCAACTCGGTGATCCGCTCGCGAATCGATTTGCCCCGAAGCCGCGCTATCCCTTGTTCCGTGACGACGAAGTCGACGAACCCGCGATGCACGGTCTGGACCGTCCCGGGCGGATGGCCGCCAACGATGCGCGTGTTCCGGACGCCGTTCACGAGCGAACTCGATGGCAGGACGATCACCGATCCGCCCGCAGCCGCCGAGGATGCGACCGCGAATGACGTCTGCCCACCAGGCCCGCTGAAAAGGTTTGGCCCCTGCGTCTCCGAAGACACATTGCCGGTCAGATCGACCGCCATCGCGTTGTTCACAGCGACGAAGTTCTCGATCTGCAAGAGCATGCGCAAGTCGTCGGTGTGGGTGAAGTCATAAAGTTCGTAGAGTGGGTCGCCGTCGATGCGTCGGAGGTCCTCTGCGGGGACCTGGCCCACGGCACTGGCCACGATCTTGCCAATGTGGTGAGGCTTGTTCAGCCCGGTGATCACGCCCTTCTCGACGAGGTCGGGAATTCCGCCGGGGAGCAGTTCTGTGTGGACGCCGAGGTTGTGCCGTTCTTCGAGGAAGGCCGGCAGCGCGGCCGAAACATCGCCGATGCCGAACTGAAGCGTGCAGCCGTCGTAGACGATTTCGTTCGCCACGAGGGTGCAGATGACCTGCGCGGCAACTTCGGTCTCCTCGCTCCGGGGAGGGATCGGTGCGACCGCTGGAGGCAGGTTGTATTCGATCACGCGCGAGAATTTCGAGATGTGGATGCGGTTGTCACCGCCTGTGCGGATGAAGTCGTGATGGACTTCGCCGATCAGCGTCGTCGCAATCGTGATGACGGATGGGCTGAAAAATACGCCGCCCCCGAATGAGCACCAGCCTTCTTCGTCGGGAGGCGAAATCGGGATCATCGCGACGTCGAAACGGTCGATTCCGGGGGGCATGTGGCCACGGCGAAATTGGGCGACAGGGATGTACTCCATCCGCCCCTCTCGTACCGCCCCGCGGTCCAGGGGGCTTGCATAGGCCGTTTTAATCGTGAAGTTGGCGAGGTTCTCTGGAGTGTCCCATTTGTATGGGGTCAGGAACGAGACGATCGTGACGTCTTTGAGTTGCCCGCCACGCGCCGCAAGGGCGCCACAGAGTTGAGGCGGCACCGAAGTCCAACCGCCGCCCCAGACCACATCGCCGTTTTCGATGACCGCGACGGCCTCTTCCGGGGACACCAGTCGGCCCTGGACCTGTTCACGCCAATTCGTTGCTGCCTGCGTCACGGGCCACCCCTTGCACGGATCAGAACTGAGTGGGCGAAGGATAGGCAACGCCAGCCCGGCTGGAAAGCCTAGACGGCCGCCCTCCGAGCATGTGGTGGCGGCCCGGGCTTTCGCGCGAGCAGGAAAAAGACCGAACCGCAAAGCGCGATTGTCGCGAGAATGTCGAATCCCACCCTGTAGCTGCCGGTGCGGTCGTACATCAGACCCGCAATCAGCGGACCGCTAATTGTCCCGATGATGATGATCAGGTTCGATGCGCCCATGATCTTCCCGAAGGCGGACCTGCCGAAATAATCGGCGCGGATGGCGGTCATCTGAGGGCCGCGCCAGCCCCATGCCAGCCCGTGAATGACCACGAAGGCAAGGATCATCCAGAAGTTCACGGCATAGGCGAGGATGAGCAGGCCGACTCCGTGCATGCCCATGCAGATCATCACCAGCAGGCGCTTGTTCACGCGGTCGCCGAGCAATCCTCCAGAGATGTTCCCGCACATGAAGACGAACGTGAGCATGGTGACGATCGCCGAAGCCTGGCCGAGTGAGTAGCCCTGGCTTTCGCGCACGTGAGATATGAGATGGACGCTCATCGCCGAGACGACAAACAAGGCCGACGCATGTCCAAGCGAGACCCACCAGAACGCCGATGTTCCGACTGCCTCGCGGAGCGTGTAGTCGTTCTGTCCGGGCGGGGGCGCCCCGGCGGCGTGCTCTTCCAGCGTGAGCGGCTTTCTGGGCACGCCATCGGGTTCCAGGCCAAGGTCGTGCGGCCGATGGCGGTAGATCTGCGCCAGCGGCAGGCCGACCGTCCAGATGATCACGGCCGAGAACATCGCCGTATGCCGCCAGCCGTACGTCTCCATCGAAAGCGCCGTGAGCGGTACGAGCATTCCGCCCAGTCCAAACCCGGCCGACATCAGGCTGATGGCCGTCGCCCGGCGGCGTTCGAACCAGTTCACGGCCGCCGTCGTAGCCGTCAGGAAGCCGCTCATGCTCGCCCCGATCGACATCACAATGAAGGCGCCGTAGAAGGTTGGGAGCGACTGCACCTGGCTGAACAGCATGAATCCGGTGCCGAGGATGACGACGCCAACGCTCGCAACCTTCCGCGGCCCGAACCGGTCGATCATGAAGCCGTGGAACGGCCCGAGTACCCCGCTTTCGGCTTCGCGCAGCGCCGACGCCGCCGAAAGCATCGTCTTGCTCCAGCCGAACTCCTCACGCAGCAGCACAACGTAGGCTCCATAGGCCTGGCCCATCAGCGCGGCGATTAACATTTGCAGCCCGGCGCCGGTGAAGACGATCCGCCAACCGTAAAACACGGTCGCCGGTCGTCGCCAAACGGGTACCGCGGCTCGAGACGTGGCCTCGGCCAAACATGGCCTCCGCGAGGTGGGGATTGCTGGAGTCTACCGGCTGAGGTGGGATGGGCTAATCGTCGCTTAGCGTCGGTGAGCGGCGAAGGCGATCATGCCCGCGAGTCCAAGCGCCACAACTGCGACTACGAGTGCCCAGAGACCGACCTTGGCCGAGCCATCGTCGCGGCTGGCGCCCGTGGCCGGCGGCGACGGAGTGGTTACGGTCCCAGCCACCGCAGTGCTCGTCGCGGACCGCGTCGCTTCACTCGGCGGTGTGGTGGATGGGGTCGAACTGCCCGTTTCGCCCGGCGGTGGGGGGCCATTGCCGCAGGTCGTATTCAGGGCCGGGACAGCCAGTGTGAGGATGTACGCGTTAACCACCGCATCGATGCAGGCGTTGCCTTGCGCGTAAACCGTGTGCCCTTCGCCTCGGTTCGTGACCAGGACGCCTGAAGCGAGTTCCTTGCTCAGCGCCCGGCCCCATTCATACGGCGTGGCCGGGTCGTTCGTGGTGGCCACGACCACGATCGGCGGCGCACCCTTCGCTGTGGGCGCATTCACGGGGTCGGGCGTCGCCTTCCAGTACGCACACGTCAGCCCTGAAGTCGCTGCGGAAGCGCCGAAAGTCGGAGCGTCTTTTGCGAAGGCGGCGCCCAGCGCGCGGTAAGTCTCCGGGTCCTTCGGGCATTCGGTATCGACGTAGTTCACGGCGGCGTTCGCCTCGATCAGGTTCGGATAGTTGCCATCGCCGTCACGTTCGAGGTACGAATCCGTGAGCCGAACGAGCCCTGTCCCGTCTCCCGATTGCGCGTCCTGAAGTGCCCGCGTGAGCGAGTTCCACGACTGCTTGCTGTACAGCGCCGAGAGAATGCCGAGTTGTACCTCACCGGGGCCAGCTGGCCGGTCGGCGCCTTTCGCCGGGATTGGCTTCAGTTCGGCCGAAGCAATGATCGCCTTCACCGCCGCACCGGGATCTGCTCCCAGCCCGCAAGTCTTCGCCTTGCAATCGGCGAGGTAGGCGTTGAACGCCCGTTCGAACCCAATCATCTGTGTCCGGTTCACTTCTTCGAAGCTGAGCGAAAGGTCGGTGCCGCCGTCGAGCACCATCGAGCGTATGTGCGTTGGGAACATGTCGGCATAGACCGCACCGATTGAGGTGCCGTACGAATAACCGATGTAGTTGAGGGTCAATTCGCCGAGCGCCTCGCGAATGCGATCCATGTCCCGAGCGACGTTTTTCGTGCCGAGGTACGGCAACACGTCGCCATACTTCGCCGCGCATTCGTCGGCGAACAACTTGGACTCGGCTTTCGCCTCCTGCCACTCAGCATCGGTGTCCGGGTCGGGATCAGAGGCAACAAGGGCCTGGAGGTTGTCGTGACAGAGGATGGGCGAACTTTCGCCGACGCCACGCGGGTCGAAGGAGACGATGTCGAAGCGATCGCGAATGTCTCCCGCGAGAAGGCCTCGCCAGATGCGAACAAAGTCGTTCGCCGAAGCGCCCGGGCCGCCCGGGTTTGCCATCAAAACTCCCACGCGCAGCTCTGGCTTTCTCGCCTTAATGCGAATCAGCGAAAGTTCGATTGTCCGGCCGTTCGGCTTCGTGTAATCCAGGGGCACGTTGAACGTCGCGCACTCGATCTGGCCGCAGGCTTCCCAATCGACTGACGTCGAAACCTGAGCCGAAGTCGAACTGGTGGAAGAGCAGGCAAACCCGGCCAGGCCGAGCGCGATCAGCGAAACCAAGAGACGGCGCATACGTTTAAAGACGGTAACAGCCGCCCCGGTAAGGAGGGGGCAGGGACGACGTCCGTTCAACAGGGCCGTGACAGACCGGTGAACAGGTTCGGAACGCGCGCGGGAGTGTGCTAGGCTGCGCGAGCAGCTTAGTGGCGCGGCGAAGCCGACTTCCCCGCCCTCAGGACATTCCGTGCCAGAGCACGCGACTCACCAGCACAACGGCGCCGAGACGGAAGCCATCGCACGGGCGAAAGCGCCTGCGAGGCCGGCTTCAGGTGGAGTTCTCGGACTGCAAGGGACGATCGGGAATCGCGCGACCACTGCGCTGATATCCCGTCGTGAGGCACTCATCCAACGCGACGATACTGACCCGCCCGTAGAAGCACCGAAAGACGGCGCGAAAGAGCCAGCCAAGAAAGACCCGCCCAAAGCCCCGGAGCACCCGGCGCCGAAGCACTCGCCGCTGACGCTCGCCGGAGCGCAGAAGATCCTCACCGACTCATTCGGCACGGTGAAAAAGATCGTTCCAGGAAAGATCGCAATCCTGGACACGGCCGGATTCAAGGCAGCCTACGACAAGGTCTACGGCAAGACTCAGTACTCATGGGACAAATATGTCGTCCCGACCTACGGCGGACTCAACGGATGGGCGCA
>JBDTNM010000032.1:0-20434 GCA_039933735.1 bacterium
CGGGGGTTTTGTTGGGCGCATGGCGCCTGGCGGGGACTAGCCCCGCAACTACGGATCGTTGGGCCGGGGGTTTTGTTGGGCGCATGGCGCCTGGCGGGGACTAGCCCCGCAACTACGGATCGTTGGGCCGGGGGTTTTGTTGGGCGCATGGCGCCTGGCGGGGACTAGCCCCGCAACTACGGAGCGTGGGGCCGGGCGGGGGGTTTTGTTGGGCGCATGGCGCCTGGCGGGGACTAGCCCCGCGATTACGCGAACGGCCCGCCGAGAGGCGGGCCGTTCGGGTTTTGTGCCGGGTTGTGGCCTAGTCGCTGCTGAAGGGGAGTTCGCCTTCGACGCGGCGGCCCTGGCTGGCGTGGAACTGGCGGATGCGTTCGGGTTCGGGGTCGTGGACGGTGGTGGTTTTCGTGCCTCGAACCATGGCGATGCGGCCGGTGCGGGAGAGTTCGCGGATGCCGTAGGGCTCGCACATCTTCACGAGGCCGTCGATCTTGTCTTCGTCGCCGACGACCTGGAGGATGACGGAGTTGGTAGCGATGTCGACGACGTCGGCGCGGAAGACGTTGGCGATATCCAGCAGTTCGTGCCGATTCACGTTGTTGCAGCGCACTTTAATCATGGCGAGCTCGCGCGCGACCATGTCTTCGTGGCTGAGGTCGGTGACTTTGACCACGTCGATGAGCTTGTAGAGCTGCTTTTCGACCTGCTCGATCGGGGCGCTGGTGCCATCGACGACGATGGTGATGCGGCTGAGGCCTTCGGCTTCGCTGTGGCCCACCGTCAGGGATTCGATGTTGAAGCCGCGGCGGCGGAAGAGGCTGGAGACGCGCATGAGCACGCCCGGCTTGTCTTCGACGATGGCGACGACGGTGTGGAGGTTCGAGCGGTCTTTGACGACGCCGTTCACCGAGGGGTTCATCGGGCGAGCTCCTCGGCCGGGGCCTCGATGGTTTCGGAGAGGGCGGCGCCTGCGGGGACCATTGGCCAGACGTTTTCTTCCTGGTCGATCTGGAAGTCGAGGAGGATCGGGCCTTTGTGGGCGCGAGCTTCGCGGATGGCGCTGGCGACTTCGCCCTTGGTTTCGACGCGGATGCCGCGGATGCCATAGGCGTCTGCGAGCTTCACGAAGTCCGGCTGGGTCATCGCGACGGAGACGAGGTTCTTGTCGTAGAAGAGTTGCTGCCACTGACGGACCATGCCGAGGTAGCCATTGTTGAAGATGGCGATCTTCACGGGCAGACCTTCGTCGACGAGGACGGCCATCTCCTGGAGGGTCATCTGGAAGCCGCCGTCGCCGCAGATGGCCCAGGTCTCGGCTTCGGGGCATGCAACCTGGGCGCCGATGGCGCCCGGCAGTTCGAAGCCCATGGTGCCGAGACCGCCGGAGCTGATGAGCTGGCGCGGTCGCTTGTAGAAGTAATGCTGGCCGGCCCACATCTGGTGCTGGCCGACGCCGGTGACGATGTTGGCGTCGCCGTTCGTCTCCTCATAGAGGGTGCGAACGACGTACTGCGGTAGCATGCGGCGACTTTCGCGGATGTGCAGGCTCGGGTGTTCCTCGCGCTGCTGGTCGATCCAGCGAATCCAGTGCGGGTGCTTCATCTCGGTGACCTGTTCGGCCAGCCGAGGCAAAACGTTCGCGGCGCTGCCGACGATCGGCACCGTCGTCGGGAAGTTCTTGCCGATTTCGGCCGGGTCGATATCGATGTGGATGATCTTCACGCCGGGGTTGAAGTCCTTGAAGCGGCCCATCGCGCGGTCGTCGAAGCGCATGCCGACGCCGATGACGAGGTCGGCTTTATCGGCTGCCATGTTCGCGTAGAACATGCCGTGCATGCCCAGCCAGCCGTAACTCAGCGGGTGCGACTCCGGAAAGCCGCCGATGCCGAGGAACGTCGTAATGACCGGGATGCCGGCCTTTTCCGCCAGGTCGACGAGCCCTGCGCTGGCATCACTCCAGATGACGCCGTGGCCAGAGATGATGATCGGGCGCTCGGCCTGATCGATAAGCTCAGCCGCGCGGCGAATCATGCCAGCGTGACCTTCGACCGTGGGCTTGTAGCCGCGCAGGTTGATCTGCTCAGGCCAATCGAATTCGGCCGTTTCCTGGAAGACGTCCTTCGGGATATCGACGAGGACCGGCCCGGGACGGCCGGTGCGGCAGATGTGCGCGGCTTCGCGGATGGAGAGCGGGATCTCCTCCGGGCGCATGACGAGGTAGTTGTGCTTGGTGATCGAATGCGTGATGCCGGTGATGTCGGCTTCCTGGAAGCCGTCCTTGCCGAGTAAGGAGCGGGAGACGTTTCCAGTGAGGGCGAAGACCGGGGTCGAGTCCATCCACGAGGTGCAGATGCCGGTGACCAGGTTGGTTGCGCCGGGACCGCTGGTGCCGAGGCAGGCGCCCATTCGTCCGCTTGCACGAGCGTAGCCATCGGCCATGTGGGCGGCGCATTGTTCGTGGCGGACGAGGATGTGCCGCATATCGGGGAATTGGGGAAGGGTGTCGTAGAGAGGAAGGATCGTGCCTCCGGGGTACCCGAAGATCGTGTCGACGCCTTCGCGCTGGAGGCTATCCAGCACCATTTGTGCGCCAGTCATGCGCGCCATAAAACAGGGCCTTTCCCGCGGCAGCCATGGGATGCCGGCGATGCCCCCGGTAAGGGGTAACCGGCGCCTGCCACGCCATTCGGTCGTGGCTATTCGTGGTTGGCCGTGGGCCAGGTCCGCGAACTTTGAGGCGAGGAGGGTTGGCTGGTGGGCCGTTTTCCCTCCGGCGTGAAACCGCAGTTGCTAGAGATTACGGCATTGTTACGTCGAGGGGAAAGGCGAAAGACCATTGGCGGAAGAGATCGGGCTGGTTTCGCTGGCGGTGCCACTAGTCGAGGAGTCCTGGAACCGAGGCCTGGAGATGATGGGCGTGGGGCGATGTCCCGGTATCACGGGCAGATGAACGCTGCAGCGACTGCGGCGGTAGGCCGCCAGCAGAAGCTGAGATACGTATTTTACAAAACGCGCATCGCGGACTCGGTCGGGCGTGGTAGTGTTTTCGCGAGCGCGCGAGAGCGGTCTCTCTCTCTCTCTCTCTCTCTCTCTCTCTCTCTCTCTCTCTCTCTCTCTCTCATCAAAACGGAGGCGGCAAGGATGAATCAAGAAGGGCAACTGCGGCTGGCACCGCATCTGCGGGAGGTGGCACTGCTGTTGGCGGACGGAAAGACGAACGAGGAGATTGCTGATTCGCTGGTGATTGCGAAGCACACGGCTGAGAACTACGTGAGCGATCTCAAGGAGCTCTTGGAGGCACGAGACCGTGTGGACCTCGCGTTCAAATGTATGAAAATGAGGAGCCGGCTCCTCTAGGATTTGGCGCTTCGGAACGATTAAGTTCTTGCGGAAAGGAGCGCATCATGTTCCATGTTAAGCGTTCGCCGCTGACGTTCGTGATGATATTGTCCGTCGCATTAGGTGCTACTATTGGCACGCTCACGGCGGTGGTCGGTGCTGCACCAGCATCCGGGCGAGACTTCGCCTATCGTGGACGATCGGATCCACCGCAACCATTACCAGCTCTAAGCGGACACGTCGTGAAAATCACCGAAGAAGTTGCCCGAAGCCCACACGAGGGAGCGTTCCCTGGGGACGACAGTTGGGCAACCATCACGTGGGCCCGGATCGACGAACACGGCGAGATGGCGCAGTTCCGAAGCGTTACGACGGGCGTTGATGGGCAGGTTCGGCAGGACCAGCTCTACGGCGCAGGTTCTGAAGTCGTCAACAGCCCCGATTGGATGGGGACTGGTCAGGCGTGCTCCGAAAGTCTTGAAATCGGCGACATCGGCTCTGGGATTCCCACGCTGGACGCCGACTCGCTCACGAGCCGCGGATTCGAATTAGTCGGCGAAGTCGATGGCGTTGAGACGTGGCGCGCGAGTGGGCTTGTCGTGTCGGGCTATCAATCGACCGCACAAGAGGTCTACGTCCGTAGCGACAAGGGCTACGATCTCGGGTCGACGCTCACCGGTACGGCGTCGGATGGTTCTTCAGCGGTGATTTATTCCAGGCGGGTAACCATCGATGAGTCCGCAACGCCTCCTTCGGACCCTTTCACGATGGCACCCTTAGGCCCATGCCCCGGGCACGCACCAACGGAGTCAGGTGAGAGGGAGGTCAAGTGATGATCCGCATGGCTCGAAGGACATTTAACCTGGGCCAACGGCTGTTCGTGGCCGCAGTACTTGGAACTACACTGACGGCCCTCTCGACATTCACAGCCCACGCGTACTGGGACTCTTGGGGCGGAGGACAGGTAATTTCGAACTACACTCTGAGCGGCGGGTCTGACTTGGACGGATGGGTATATTGGCGGTTCGAAACTGATTCCCTCCTCGCTCAGGTCTACGGACTCAATGAGGCGTCTCGCTCGATCGACGAAATCTACGTCTACGCCGCCGCTCAAGACAAATGCTCTCCCACTTCCGCGTGGACACTGTTCGCCTATGAAGACGACCTTCGATACTCCTCACAAGTTGCAGCAACAGATCACCTTGTGACGCCGCCCACGGGAACGAGCGTCGGTCAGTACCAAAATTGCTCCACGTATCACGCGTACCGGTGGTACGTAGAAACCTGGGGCGTCGATCCTTCGCCGAATTGGCAATGGACGTCCGCGTCCACCATCAATTGATCGACCGGGCCTGCTGAATCATCACTCGGACTTGAGGCCTCTTCCTCTCCGGAGGAGGAGGGGATTCGGTTCTGAAGGAAACTCCGGCGCGACGAGACCGAGGAGCAGTGGACCGACCGCTATTTTCGCTCGAGGACCACTACGGGGATCTTGCGCGTCGTCTTGGCCTCGTATTCCTTGAAGGCAGGCATCTCCTCGGCCTGGGCGGCGTAGAGGCGGTCGCGTTCGGCGCCTTCGACGACGGTTGCTTTCGCAGTGAACTTCTCCGTGCCGACTTCGAGGGTGACTTCCGGGTTGGCGACGGCGTTGTGTGGGCCTCGTTTGCCTCGGCGGTTGAGGGTGGTGCGGCATGCTTTTCGGATTTTACACAGTGGTTATTGAAATAGTCCCGACGGAGGCCTAGATTCCTCATGGCGGAGCGCTGACCGAGGGCGGGACCTCTCTCTCTCTCTCTCTCTCTCTCTCTCTCTCATCAAACGGAGGCGGCAACGATGGAACAAGGAGACGAACTGCGGCTACCGGCGCACCTGCGCGAGGTGGCGCGGCTGCTGGCGGACGGAAGGACGAATGACGAGATAGCCGAGTCGCTGGTGATCACAAGGCACACGGCGGAGAAGTATGTGAGCGAGCTTAAACAGCTGCTTGAAGCACGCGACCGCGTTGAGCTGGCGTTCAAGTGCAAAGAATTGGGGAGCCGGCTCCCCTAGGCGACCGGATGGCGATGGCCCGACATTGTGCGTGTCTAGTCGGAGCTCCCAGGAGATAGCACATCATGAAGATCATCTTTCGTGTGGCACGGAAAGCGACAGCGCTACTGGTCTTGGCCGGGATTGTGCTTCCGGCCTTCGCGGCCACCGTGATGCTGCAACGCCCGGCCTTCGCCGACTGCCAACAGAATTCACCCAACGACGGTGGCTCGGCTTCCGGTTACACTTGGAACAGCTACATCACCGCTTACATGTCGGGAAACTGTGCCGGCTCGCACTACGTGGGTTACGACTACTACAGTACGGCCAACGCCACAGTCTGGATCGACGTGGACTCAGCGAGAGTTTGGTTGTGCGGAACACCGCTGACTCCGCAAAACCCCGCGGCCCAACAGACGACCCTGGTTTACGGTTGGTCTGGCTGGGCTGGGCCGACAACCTGCGGATGGCAAGCGGACATGTCCACCCATTATTGGAAAACGGGCGTATTCGACGACTGGACCTATACCAATATTTGATCCCGTGGAGGCCAACAACATGAACCGGCTAAAAACCCTCTCCATGCTCTCAGCTCTCGCCAGCCTGGCCGTTCTCTATCTCGCTGGCGTGAGCGGGCGGGACGTCGCGGGTACACTCGTTCGCTCCTTCCCTGGAGTCTCGGCGGCGGCGGCGAGCAAATCCGATGTTCGGGGACAGCAAACCTTCACACAGGAAGAAGCTCTGGTCCGCCTTACTGCGGCTGCGGACACCCGCGTGCGAGAGACCATCGGTGTCGTAGGCGACGGTGGAGTGGGAGGTTCGTACGCCTCGATTCAGGGCCGAGCGCTTGCTTTGAGCGACCTGGGACTGGAGGAGCTGCGCTTCAGCCCTTCTGCGCTTCGCGTTGAAAGTTCGGCTGGTACCTACGCTGAGTTCGTTGCGCCCACAGACGCCTGGATCGCCGTATGGACGACGAACAATGCAGTTGCTCCCGACTGGGGCAACGTCCCCATCGCGGTGAAGGTGGTGGTGGTGATGAAAGACGGCACAGGGGAGATTCGCTCAATGCACGTGATGCGCGTTAATCCGGCCGCAGAACCCTTGTCGAACTAGCCGCGGAACTCATGCAGGAAGCATGGCAAAGAGGCTGCCGAATGGTCCTCACTCCCGCGTCAGCACCGTCTTCCGCTGGTATTCGGTGAAGGCGGTCCCCCACCCCCAACCCCTCTCCATCGCATGGAGAGGGGAGTCGAATCCCGGCCTTCGTGAGTTAGCTCTTTGTCAGCACAACCACCGGGATCTTGCGGGTGGTCTTGGCTTCGTATTCTTTGAAGGCAGGCATCTCTTCGGCCTGGGCCGCACACCCCAACCTTCTCCGACCGCGCTTGGATCTGCGGGCAGCGATGGCGACGTTGGGGCATGCGAAGTAGCTTCGGGTTGATTTGAACGAGGCTCGGTTGGCTCATTCGCCCGAAAGCGCCGTCAGCAAGTCCTGCTTTGTCGTCCCGAGCGACAGGAACAGCATAGGCCCCAGTTCGCCCGACTGGATTACTCCGTAGGCGAGCGTGCGCGGGTCGATTTCGCCGCCGCCCGCCTGCCGCACCAGGGCCGCCGTGAAGTTCACCGCATCGCGCGCGGCGGAGCCGAACATGACGTTCTGGGTGAGCTTCTCTTCGCTCATGCCCTGAGCCATCAGGAGTGCCGACTCGAGTATCGGGTCTGGGGGCAGCCCAACGGCGCCAGCTTCGTTCAGAACTTTCAGGCAACCAGCCAGCAGATGCTCCGGGGCGACGATGCCGACGTTCATCCGCCAGCAGAAGTTTTCCGCTTCCTGCATTGCCCGGCCGGCGGATTCACTCAGCGTCACTTCGTCGGCCACGGAACTAGTTTCCGCTCTCGCGCGCTGTCGGAAGCGGCGGCAGGGAGGTGAGGGTTTCCAACGGGCGCCCTTCGAAGGCTGGCGCGATATCGAGGATTTCCAGTTCCACACCGTCGCCGCGCCAGTCCCGCTGGAGGGAAAAGACGATGTCGACGAGGCCGTCGAGTTCGGCTTCGGCCTGGCGGAAGGCGATTCCGCGCCAGGTCACGGGGCCGTCTTTGACGACGACCTTCAGGTGGTCCTGGTCGGCGCCCACGGTTTTTGCATCCTTGAGTTGCACTCCGCGAGTGAGCAGCACGGGCTTGCGGTTGCCCTGGCCGCATGGCTCGAACCGCATCAGGCCTTTGATTTCGAGCCCGGTAAGGTCGCCCAGGCGCGCTTCGGCATCGACTTCGATGAGCCGGCGCGGCGGTTCCCAGCCGAGCTGTTCGGCGGCCGTGTTGATGAGGCGGTCGCGGAGGAGCTCAAGGTTTTCGTTTCGCACGGTGAAGCCCGCCGCAGCGCGGTGGCCGCCGTGGCGGACCAGCAAATTCTTTTCTTTGCGTATGGCGGAAACGATATCGAACCCGGGAACGCTGCGGGCGCTGGCGCGGCTTTCTTCGCTGCCCTTCGAAAGCACGATTGCGGGCCGGTTGCGGCGGTCGGCCAGGCGGGAGGCCACCAGGCCCACGATTCCCGGACTGATGCCTTCGGCCGCCACCATGATGAGCGGGTCGTCACTCGTGCCCAACATCTCTTCGGCGATGGCCATGGCCTCTTCGGTCTGGGCCTGGCGTTGGCGATTGAGTTGATCAAGCTGTTCTGCGAGGTTCCGCGCGGTAAATGGGTCGCGCGCAAGCATGAGGTCCAGGGAGATGTTGGCGTGGGCCATGCGGCCGGCGGCATTCATCCGCGGGCCGACGGCAAAACCGAGCGTCTCGGCGTTGAACCGTTCCGCGGCTGTGCCAGATACGCGCGCCAGGGCTTCGAGGCCGGGCCGCAGGCCTTTCTGCATCTGGGCGAGGCCGTCGGTCACGATGCGGCGGTTTTCGTCGAACAGGGGGGCGACATCGACCACGGTCCCGAGTGCGGCGAGGTCGATGAAGGCGCTTGTGTCGAGGCTCCGGCCGCAGGCTTCGTAGAGGACTTCGAGGAAGCGGTAGGCGACGCCGACGGCGGCCAGTTCATCGAACGGGTAGGGTGAATCGAGGCGCTTGGGGTTCACTGCCGCCACGGCGGCCGGCATCACATCTGGCACTGTGTGGTGGTCGAGGATGATGACATCGAGGCCGAGTTCGTTGGCGTAAGCCACTTCAGCGACGGAACTGATCCCACAGTCGGCGGTCACCAGCAGGCCGGCGCCTTCGGCCCGGAGGCGTTTCACGGCCCCGAAGTTCAGCCCATAGCCCTCGCTGAAACGGTCCGGAATGTAGTTAATAAGGGTGGCGCCGAGCGGCTTCAGTCCCTCGTAGAGGACAGCCACGGAAGTCACGCCGTCGACGTCGAAGTCGCCGAAGAGGGCAATGGTTTCGTGTGCTTCGATCGCCTGGCGGACGCGCGCGATGGCTTCGTGCATTCCTGGAAGTTCGAGCGCGTCATAATCGGCGGCGAGATTGGGTTTGTAGAAGAGGTCGGCCTGTTCACGGGTGGTGATGCCGCGGGCGGCGAGAACGGTGGCGACGATGGCCGGGAATCGCGCGATTCCCTTCTGGGATGCGTAGGGGTCGCGGAGGCGCCAGCGTGGCTTGGGCAGCCCCACGAGTTGCGTCATTTCGCCGGCCGATACTTGCGAAAGATGAGACTCGCGTTGTGGCCGCCGAAGCCGAGCGAGTTGGTCATGACCGCCTCGAGGGCCGCGGAACGGGCGACGTTCGGGACATAATCGAGGTCGCAATCAGGGTCAGCGGTGACGTAGTTTGCGGTCGGAGGGATGATTCCGTGTTTGAGGGCCAGGATGCAGGCGGCAGCTTCCACAGCTCCGGCGGCCCCTAAGAGATGCCCGGTCATCGACTTGGTCGAACTGATTGGCAATTCGTAGGCGTATTCGCCAAACACTTTCTTGAGTGCGAGCGTTTCGAGTTTGTCGTTCATCAGGGTGGATGTGCCGTGTGCGTTCACGTAGTCGATCTCGTCGGAATCCAGACCGGCCATGGCGAGCGCCTTGCGCATGGCGCGGGCCGCGCCTTCGCCGTTCTCGTCGGGTTGGGTGATGTGGAAGGCATCGCTGGTGGCACCGTAGCCGGCAAGCTCGCCAAGTATCGTCGCGCCGCGAGCGAGAGCGTGCTCTTCAGACTCGAGGATGAGAATGCCCGCGCCTTCGCCCATGACGAACCCATCACGGTTGAGGTCGAACGGTTTCGAGGCACGGCCGGGCTCGTCGTTCGCAGTTGTCAGCGCCTTGGCGGCGGAGAACCCAGCCATGCTGATGGGCGTGATCGCGGCTTCGGTCCCGCCGGCCACGGCGATCTCGGCATCGCCTCGCCGGATGATGTTCGCGGCTTCGCCGATGCTGTCCGCGCCGCTCGCACAGGCGCTGACGAGCGCGTAATTCACTGACTTCGCACCGAAGCGAATGCTCAACTGGCCGCTCGTCATATCGGAGAGCATCATCGGCATCAGGAAGGGGCTGACTCGGCCGGGGCCTTTTGCGAGGAGTGTGTCGTATTCGGCCATGAGTGTCGTGATGCCGCCGATTGCGGTGCCGACGACCACGGCCATGTCGGCGCCGCGTTCTGGATCGACTTTGTAGTTCGCCTGCTTCAAGGCCTCTTCGGCGGCGACAATGGCGAACTGCGACACGCGGTCGGCGCGGCGCGCTTCTTTCCGGTCCATATAGAGGGAAGGGTCGAAATCGAGGACTTCGCCGGCGACTTGCGATTCGTAGCCGGTGGGATCGAAAAGTGTGATTCGCCTGATGCCCGATTCGGCTGCAACGAGGGCCGCCCAGTTGTCGGCGGCGTTATGTCCGAGGGCGGTAATCATGCCTATCCCGGTGACGACAATTCGGCGGCCGGTTGGGGTAGAAGTGCTGGTCACGATGCTGCCGGAGTGTACATCAGGGCGAGGCTATGTCCTTGACGACGTGGGGCAGTTTGGCGGCAATTTCACTTGCGAGGAGGCCGGCAGTTCCGTACTCCTCGCGCAGGACTTCACCAGCAGCCCCGTGCAGGTAAACGCCGAGGCAGGCGGCTTCGAATGGCTCGCAGCCCTGGGCGAGGTATCCCGCGATCATCCCCGCGAGCACATCGCCGCTGCCCGCCGTAGCAAGCAATGGGTTCGCGAACGGGCTCAAGCTGGTTCGCCCGTCGGCTGTTGCGATAACGCTGTGTGCGCCTTTCAGGACGACGGTGCAGCCATACTTCACGGCAGCTTCCCCAGCGATCATGAGGCGCCGGGCCTGCACCTCGGCGATGGACGTGTTCATGAGCCGGGCGAGTTCGCCGGGGTGGGGCGTCAGGACGGCGTTCGAGGGCATGCGTTCTGCGCCGTCAGGCATCTGAGCAATGCCGCTGAGAGCATCGGCATCGAGCACGCACCCGCGTTCCAGCTCGCCTATATCCGGGAGGGCAGCCCAAAGAAACGACCGCGTCTCGGAGGTATCGCCGAGGCCGGGGCCAACCACCGCAGCCCGGAACTTCGGCCATTCGTTGCGCAAGGCAATCGCGGTCTCACCCGGCAATCCACCCTCTGCCGTCGATGGCTGCTCGAGCCATGTCACTTCGCTGGAAGTGCCCGCGATGCGGTCGATTACGGAGGCCGGTGCGGCAACGGTGACGAGGCCGGCGCCGGCCCGGTAGGCAGCAGTGGCGGCCAGCTGCACCGCGCCGATGTACCGTTTGCTTCCGCCGACTACCAGCACTTTGCCGAATGTGCCCTTGTTCGCGTCGTCGGGCCGTGCCGGCAAATTCGCGCGGATCCAGCGGGAAGTCAGGAGTTCGAGTTTTACGGCTTCCTGGGCCGCTTTCGGGATGCCGATATCGATGACCTGGACCTTGCCCAAGACGCCGCTTGCCGGCGCCTGGTACATCCCGACCTTGGGTAAACCGAAGGTCACGGTCATATCCGGTTCCACGGAGAGCGCATCCACAGCGCCACTGTCGGCATTGACCCCTGTTGGCAAGTCGACGGCGATTAGCTTCGGGGGCTGGAATCCGCTGCGCGCCTGGGCGACTTTGACCAATGCGACCGCGATTGGTTCGTCGGGTTCCAGGGGGCGGGTTTGGCCGATACCCAACAGCGCATCGATCACGAGGTCGGAGCCGGAAAGCATCACGTCCAGTTGCGAACCGTCGCTATCGTCGTTGCCGTCGACGACGGGGATTTGGCGGTCGGCAAGGTCGGTCAAACGTTCCGGGTGGCGATGGCCTTTGGGCATGTACACGGCCACATCGGCGCCCCAATCGCTGAGGTGGCGAGCGGCGACGAAGCCATCTCCGCCGTTGTTGCCCGGCCCTGCGAGGACGATTATCCGGCGTCCTTCCAGCGTGCCCAGCAGCATCCAGCCTTCCTGTGCGACGGCCAGGCCGGCTTCTTCCATCAACTGCGCTTCAGAACTACCAGCGTCGACGGCTGCTCGTTCAAGTTCGCGCATCTGTTCGGCAGTAACGAGCTTCATCGCAGCCCCTTTTCGCGAATCAACCGGAGGGCACTATCGCCACGGCGAGGGGTGTCTTCCAGATCCGTCATCGCCCGTTCGCCCACCACGGAGGCCATCGCCAACTCGTTGGAATGTGTCATGGAGATCTCCAGCCCTCGTAGCTCAATGTCTTCGGCGCGTTTCGCACCGCGGCCATAGAGGAAGACCAGAGGCTTCCCGCGGCGGTTCGGCAGCACCTCAATATCGCGCCAACCGACCCCACGCACCCCGGTCCCGAGAGCTTTCATCACCGCCTCCTTGGCTGCGAATCGTGCGGCCAGTTCGGGGATACGGCCGCGGCAGTGTGCGATCTCGTCCGGCGTGTAAATCCGATTCAGGAATCGGTCGCCATGGCGCGAGACCACATCGGCGATGCGGTCGATCTCGATAATGTCGATCCCGTGGGCGAACTTGGTGGGCATAGACCGTAGATCGTACGCGAACCTCGTCTTTCCCGCCGCTCGGACAAGGCTCGCCCGCTGCTACTTCAGGATTGCTGGTGCCGTTTCGATAATCATGCTGGCGGCCGGAGTGCGGCAACTCGGCGCCGGGATTCAGTGATGGTTGTCTCCGACCGCAGAGCGCACCCGCGCTACCCCGCCTGGTTCCCGATCAACATTCGAGTTGACGGCCGCGCCGATGTATTGCCCGGAATGCTTTGCGATGTCTCGCTGGGAGGCGCGCTCGTGTGGGGCTTCTGGTCCGACGGCAACGTCAGCGATGCGATGCTGGAGATTACCTTCAGATCGGCCTCATTCGAACTGCCAACGAAAGTCATTTCGGTCGAACGGCAGTGGGACACGGTGATTCTGCATTTGAAGTTTCAAGAGAGCGTGGTCGATCAGACTCCGGGGCTTGAGGACCTGATAGGGGACTTACGCCAGCACTTCGAGGCGTACCAGGTCTATCTCGCGCATCGGGCGGACGACGATCCGTCGCTCGGCCGGACTGCGACCCAATACCCATCGGACCGGGCGACCGCCTGACCGTTAGTTGAGGCCGTTCATCCCGCCCCAGAGTTGAACCAGCTTGTGTTCCGCATCGACTGTGTGTGGAAAGTGAAGCCCGCAAGGGAAGCTTCTGCAGGTTGAGAGTGGCGAGGTGTCATCCGGGCCCGCGGAGAGGACGACCTCCCGCCGGTACCACAGTGGCTCATAGAACGAGGACTTTTCGTAGATGAATTCGCGTTGCGGCTGAATGCCGCCCTGAGAGTCGCTTCCAATTTCTGTCATTGAATAGAGTGTCGCGTGTGGACGCGACTTCTCTTGACGCGTAGTTCGTCTCCGGCCCGCCCGTTAGCCTTGTCGATATGACTGCTCAAATCATCGACGGGACCGCGATAGCGGCCGACATTCGAGCCGAAGTGGCATCGCGCACGGCCGCCCTGGTCAGCCGCGGAATCACTCCGGGCCTCGCGGTAATCCTGGTGGGCGATGATCCCGGATCGGTGAGCTACGTGACCGGAAAGGCGAAAGCATGTGCGGAGGTAGGGATCTTCTCGGAGACGTTCCATCTTCCGGAGGAGACTTCGCAGGAGGAACTTTTCGCGCTCGTGCGGAAGCTCAATGCCGACGAGCGCTTTCATGCGATTCTTCCGCAGTTGCCGGTGCCGAAACACATCGATGAACTGGCCTACATCGACCTGATCGAGGCGCGAAAAGACGCGGACGGCCTGCACCCGGTGAACCTTGGCCGCCTTTTGCGTGGCGAGCTGTCGGGCGCCATCCCTTGCACGCCGCACGGGGTTCTCGAACTCCTGCGACGGACCGGAAACGACCCGGCCGGGAAGCACGTGTGCGTGGTTGGGCGTTCGACTCTCGTTGGTCGCCCGGTAGCGGTATTGCTTTCGAACAAGGCCGAGGGGGCGAATGCGACGGTCACGATTTGCCACACTGGCACCCCGGACATCGGCCGTCACACTCGCGAAGCCGACATCGTGGTCATCGCAGCAGGCCGCCCGAACACCTTGCGAGCCGATATGGTCCGAGAAGGTGCGGTGGTGATCGATGTCGGCACGAATCGGATCGACGACCCGTCCCGAAAACGGGGCTGGCGCCTGGTGGGTGACTCGGACTTCGAGGGGCTTAAAGAGAAAGCGTCGTGGATCTCGCCGGTGCCTGGGGGAGTCGGCCCGATGACCATCGCGATGCTCCTCGTGAACACTGTGCGCGCAGCCGAGAAGGCGGCGGGCTAGTTCGGGCTCTCGAGGCGAAGTCCCGGGACGCGTTCGAAGTGACGCCGATTGCGGGTTACGAGAGGAACCCCGTGGTGCATGGCGACACCCGCAATCAGGATGTCCCGAACATCGATGCGAAGCCCGGCGCGACCGAGCTCGACATCGAGGTTCGCTGCCAGCGTTGCGGCCGCCAGGGTCAGGCTCAAAACCTCCAGATCGGCAAGCAGCGCCTCGACGTTTTGCAGCTGCAGCGAGGTCGTAGCGCCTCGGACGAGTTCGAACGCGGTGATAACGGTCGTGCCCGGTTGGCCAGTCCTGAGCAGGCCTGCAAGGAATGCATTCCCAGGGCCACGAAGCGCGTCGATCAGGATGTCGGAATCTAGGACTCTGTCCGCCAGCGGGTCCTCGATTCACGAATACTTTCTTCCATGCGTTCGGCCTGCTCCTCGGAAAAGCTACCTGCGAGGGCCTCGATCCGGCGCGCCCGCGCTTCCCGCTCCGTGCCATTCTCGATCCCGAGAGACCGTCGCAGCATCTCATTGATCAGGTCGCTATAGCCCCGCTCCCCGCGTTCGCTCGCCCGTCGAATCAGTGCTGCACGCACCTCATCATCAATTTCGATTGTCGTCCTCATCCTTTGATCATGCATGCATGCATGTGCATGTCAATCGCCGGCGAGCATGCGCCTTCGCCGCCGTCATGGCACCATCGAGGCATGAACGAACTGCTTTCCCGGGCGACTGATCTGTCCAAGCGCATCTCTGACATCATGGTGCGACTTTGACCTCGCCAACGATGAAGCTCGCGTAACCGAACTCGAAGAACGCTCTTCGGCCCCGGAATTCTGGGACGATGCCGAAGGGGCGCGCACCCTCATGCAGGAACTTTCAGCTGCCCGCGACCGCGTTGAGACGTGGCACGGCCTCGAACGGCGCGTCCGCGACGTGGCCGAATTGGTCGAACTGGCCGAACTGGAAGACGACCAATCCGTCGGTGAATCTGCGACCTCGGACCTCGACGCTGTCGAACGGGAACTCACCTCGCGCGAGTTCCAGCTGCAGCTTTCCGGGCCGTACGACTCGCGCAATGCGATCCTCGCAGTCCATGCCGGAGCCGGAGGGACGGACTCCCAGGACTGGGCGGAAATGCTCCTCCGGATGTACCTCCGCTGGGCGGAACGCAAGGGCTTCACCACGGAGATCCTCGATCTCACGGAGGGCGAGGAAGCGGGCATCAAGTCGGCGACTGTGGAAATCAAGGGGCAATACGTTTTCGGCTATCTGCAGAGCGAACGTGGGGTGCACCGGTTGGTCCGCCTCTCGCCATTCAATTCGGCCAGTGCACGGCAAACGAGTTTCGCCAAGGTCGAAGTTATGCCTGAAGTCGAGCAGGTAGGCGAAATCCAGATCCCGGAAGACGACGTCCGGATCGACGTCTATCGCTCGAGCGGCGCCGGCGGGCAGAACGTCCAGAAGAACTCCACGGCCGTACGACTCACCCACATCCCGACTGGGATTGTCGTTACGTGCCAGAACGAACGCTCGCAAGGCCGCAACCGTGAAAGCGCGATGAAGGTCCTCGAAGCGCGGCTGCTGGAGCTTGAACTGAACCGCCAGGAAGAGGAAAAGGCCCGGTTAAAGGGCCAACATATGGACGTCAGCTTCGGCTCCCAGATCCGGAACTATGTGCTGCACCCCTATAAGATGGTGAAAGACGTCCGCACCGACTTCGAAACCAGCGATACGACGGCCGTCCTCGACGGCGAAATTGATGGCTTCATCGAGGCGTACCTCAAGACTCGTGTTGGCGAGGATTCATGATCCCGAGGTCCGCCCTTCTCTTCCTTGTGGTGTTGGTCGCCGGATGGGTCTTCGTTGGCGCGCCGTCCACCGCTTCGGCTGCCACGGTTGTCGAATCTTCCACCATCGCGAACGGCTACCCGAAGACGTTGACATTCAAGCTGACGGCGCGGGCTGACACCGAAATCACTGACGTCACGCTCGCCTATTCGATCAAGGGCCGGGGCACCAGTGCCCTCGACAAGCCCAAGGATCTCTCGCCTGCGAAGAACCTGAGCACCGAGGTCGTGATCCAGGTCAACTCTGGAAGTAACTACCTCCCGGTTGGCTCGGACTTCGTTTACCACTGGGAAATCACGACGGCCGACGGCAAAACGACTTCCAGTGATGAGCAGACGTTTTTCTATCTGCCGCCAGGCCAGGATTGGAAGACGGTTTCCAACGACTTCATGACGGTCTACTACCACGGTGACCGGGAAGCGCTCGCGAACGCCTATTTGAAGTCTGGCGCCGAGACATACGACAAGATCGGGAAGCAGATCTACGGGATCACCCTCGAGCAAATCCCGGTGAAAGTCATCATGTTCGCCGACGAAAAGGAGAGCAACGATGCGAGGCCCGGAAGCGGTTCTACGTTCGACGCGGCCGTTACGACCTGTGGCACCAAGGTCACGAACGACATCATCCTCATCATTCCGGTGGCGTGCGGATCGCCCGACCGCACCGACACGCTGCGCCACGAGTTCGGCCACATCCTGAACCAGACGGCCGGTGAAGGCTCACTGGCGAAGCTGCCGGCGTGGCTCGATGAAGGCGCTGCCGTGTTTGCTCAATCCACCCCTGGCGACTACCAGAGTGCGTTGACCGCCGCGGTGCGCGCCAACCGTCTGATCCCGTTCTCCCAGATGACAACCCCCGCAACCGACGCACAGCTGGTGGGCGTCTGGTACGGCGAGGCCTGGGCGATGGTCAACTTCCTCGTTCAGAAGAGCGGCCCGGCGAAGTTCTCCGAATACATGAGCACCATCAAGGGCGGCAAGCGGTTCGATCAGGCGCTCAGCCAGGTCTACGGCTATGCGGATGTGAACGCCTTCGAAAACGACTTCCGGAGTTCACTGAATCTCCAACCGCAGGGGCAGGCAACGGTGCGTCCTACCACGGCTCCGACTCGCGCCGCGACCACGGCACCGGCTACGAGGACCCCTACTCGCACTCCTGCCGCTCCCGCTTCAGGTTCGTCCGACGGCAATTCAATCGGCACCGGGACGATCATTATCGGTGGCGTTGCCGTGTTGTTTGTGCTCGGGGCCGTCCTCGCCTTCCTCTATTCGATGATGATGGCGAATTCCCGCAAGGAGCGGATTCGGTCGGCCGCTGCAGCCCAGCCGCCGCCCCCGGGCGATGACGACGCTCCACCCGTTAGCTAGTCACGGATTCCCCTGCGCAGCATCCAGAACCGCTGAAGCGCGGTGAAATTCGCAAGCAGGGCGAGAGCCGCGACCACCACCGTGAGCCCGTTGAACAAGAGGCCGAGTGACAAGAGAGCAACGCGTTCTTGCCGTCGAAACAGGCCGTCCCGCATGGAAAGGCCCACGACCTCGGCCCGTGCGCGCATGTAGCTCACGGCGATGCTGCCGAAGATTGCTGCGTAGGCGAAACCCGCCTGCACCTGTTCTCCGCGCTCGCTGAAGTACCAGCCGCAGGCTGCTAACACCAGCGCCTCGCTGGCCCGATCGAGGACCGCGTCGAACACCGCGCCGAATGGGCTCGCGAGTCCCGTTGCGCGGGCGACCGCACCGTCCACGAGGTCGAGCACGGAGAAGAACAGGTAGACCACGCCTGCGGCGAGCAACTGATCCTGCGTGATCAGCCATGCGGCGCCCACGTTTCCGAAGAACCCGAACAACGAAATCATGTTCGGGGTGATGCCTAACCCGCCAACGCTCTTGCCGATGCTCTGCTGGATGCCTTGCGGAAGCCGGGTGGGAAGGAGCTTTACGGGCACAGGATCAGGCGTCCGTACGCACAGCGACGACTGGCTTGCGCGCCGCCCGTGAGGCAGCGACCTGCTTGTGTTCGTACAGGATGCGTTCGTAATAGGACATAACCCGGTGGGCAACGTGGTCCCAGCTGTAGTGCCGGGCGAGTGCCTGCCCCCGCTTGCCAAACTCCGCTCGCAACCTGGGGTTCTTGAGCAGGCGCACGATGGCAGTCGCCAACTGATCCGGGTCCTTGGGCTTCACGAGGAGGCCTTCCTCCTCGTCGGTCATTACCCCGGCGAAGCCCTCGATGTTGCTGGCAACGACTGCGCGACCTGCGGCCAACGCTTCCAGGAGCACGTATCCCTGGCTCTCGTTTCCCGTGTTGGGACAACAGAACACCGTGGCCGCGCGGTAGTACCGCGGCAGGTCGGCGTAGGGCACGTTCGGCCGAAACACGACGTCTTCAAAAGACGACATAAGCCGTTCGTAACGAGAGAAATCCCCTGCTCCGACGACAATCAGCCGGGTATTCGGCACCTGGCTGCGTACGCGTAAATACGCTCGGAGGAGGTACTTCAAGCCTTTGCGCTTCTCGGGCCGCCCAACAAAGAGCACGTTCTGCTTGCCATCATCGAATTCTGCCAACGGTTCCGCCGCGGCGGAGAAGTGCTCGTAGTCGATTCCGTTGGGGATGATGTTGAAGTACCCGGCGAAATACCTGCTGACCAGCGAGACGGCAGCAGGCGAAACCGCGATTTTGCCCTCAAGCTTCCGGAACCAGCGGCGCGTGAACGGAGTTGTGTAGCCGTAGAAGCGGTTGCCGCCATCCTTCGCCGCGTGGAACGTACCGACCGTGGCGGAGGTCGAGTACCGCAAGAAGTGATATGGCAACAGCGGCATGAGTGGTTCGTGAAGGTGGACTACATCGAAATGGCCCTCTTCGAGTACGGACTTCACTTCGGGAGACTTCCAGGCGAAGGTGATGCGGGCCACAGAGCCGCTGACGCGCATCGGCCAGGGCTTCCCCATGACCGTGACCTGATCCTTAACGCTGTCGGGCTCGGAAGCGGGAGCGAAGATCGAGACTTCGTGGCCCCAGTCGCGGAAGTACTCGGCGAGATGGGCAATGTGCGACTTCACGCCGCCTTCCACGCACCAGTCGTAGGGCGAGACTATTGCGATCTTCACCGGTTTCGGCCCATGCGCAGCATTTTCCTCGGAGTGGCGCTGTATCCCCAGGCGAGTCCTACTGCCAGGCGGCCAACACCAACTTCTCGCAGCGAAGGGTAAGGCCGCATGCGGGCTTGCGTCGTCCCCATTCTTAGCGCCTCGCGTAAATGTTCGGTCGTTTTGCCCTCGAATTCCGTCCAGCCGGTGGCGATGTGTGGCAAGTGATGGGCGTCCGAGCCGCCGGTGACGGGCAATCTCCAGGACTCTGCATTCATGGCGATTGCGCGGTCACGGGTGCGAAGGGCCGCCGGGCTCGGATTCGCGAGTTCGATGGCGTCCAATCGCGGGCCGGCCGACGCGTGTAACCGGTTCATCGTTCGGGCGCTGATCGATCGCGTCAGCCAACTGAGCGGATGCGGGGCGATGGCAATTCCACCAGCGTTGTGGATCACCTCGAGGGTCGACTCGATCCCGCGGAAACTCGGCGGAGTTCGTTCGATGAACAATGCGAGGAGATGGCCTTGCAGGGTCGTGATCTCGGCGCCGACGATGACCTCGAATCGGTAGCCCCGCCGGCTCGCGAGATCGCGCGCCTCCAGGCCCCCGGTTGCGTCCTCGTGGTCGGTGATTGCGACCACGTCGAGGTCGGTCCTGTGCTCGATGTACTCCAACACCTGCGAAACACTCGCCATGCCATCGGATACGCGCGTGTGAATGTGGAGGTCAGCCTTGCCCACAGGCGTGCACCCCCCAGAAGTCTTCGGTGAAGGCCCACTGCCCCGGGTCGCGCCGGAGATGGTTTTCCAACAGGCTCGCGAACCGGGTGACCGCGGCGAGAATGTCGGCCTCCTCGTCGCCGGTCTGAGCGACACGGAAGGGCTCTTCGACGAACAGCCGGAAGCGGTCGCGGTGGATTCGGGCGGTGAACACCGGCAGCACCAACGCACGCGAGCGGCGGGCGATCTCCCACGGCCCCCGCGGCAGCCGGACGTGCCGGTCGGCAAGCTCGATGCAAAGCCCGTTGCCCTGAATGTCGCGGTCGCCCATGAAGCCGACGAGGCCGCCCTCGTGAAGGGTCTCCAGGCATGCTCGAATCCCCTGGAAGCTCGTCTCGTAAAACGTTCCCCCGGCCGACGACCGGAGGTGCAGCATATAGCGGGACCAGGCGCGGGGGCGCTGGGCTTCGACGAGGGCGACGAACGGTCGGCCTCGAAAGGTGAGCGCCTGGATGGCGAGTTCGGCGTTGCCACTGTGGGCGCTCATCGCGATGACGGGTCCCGGCTCCTTGAGGGCCGCGAGCCGTTCGCTGCCCTCGAGTTCCAGGTAATCCGCCTCGAACCGCTCCATCATGCGCTCCGGGATGGTGCACAGGTCCACGAAGTACTGGGCGATGTTGCGGCAGGCCGCCAGGGCTTCTTTTCGCGCGAGACGTTGGTCACCGCCGACCAA
>JBDTNM010000033.1:0-20045 GCA_039933735.1 bacterium
GGCGTCGCCGTGGCCCGGCATGAAGTTGTGCGGGTTCATCAGCAGTCGGCAGTCGAGCAGAGGCGTGATCTCGACCGACCCGATGGATGTTTTGAGCATTGAAAACCCTCCGGCAGCGGATTCTAATCGCGTTGAGGGCTTTCTGGTTCTCTGGCCGTCACTTGGCTGAGCTGCGGCTCGCGACCTCGGCCATGGCCTCGCCGAGCCGGTGGATGCCTTCCTCAATCTCTTCCATCGCCACGTAGCTAAATGCCAGCCGAATGTGGTTCGTGGCATTCCCGTCCGCGAAGAACTGCGGCCCCTGCCCGACCACGACGCCTCGCTCGTTCGCGGCCTGCTGGACTTCCCGCGAATTCAGGCCGGGTCGCAGGAGAAGCCAGAGGAAGAAGCCTCCAAGGGGGCGCGTGTAGGTCGCGTATTGCGCGGTGTACTTCGTCAGTGCGTCTTCGACTCGTTCGAGTTTTTTCAAGTACGTGCGGCGAAGGTTTTCGATGTGCCTGTCGAGGTCGCCGTTAGTCATCATCTCCGCGATTACTCGTCCCAGGTAGGGGCTCGAACCCATGTCATAGCGGAGGGCGGCGACGCGCGAAACGAGCGCGGGTGGGCCCATGATCCAGCCCATGCGCAGTCCGGTGGCGATGATTTTCGAAAAACTGGAAACCTTGATGCCGTGATCGCCGTTGCTCAGAGCGAAGATCGATGGAGGCGGCGGTGTTTCGAACCAGAGTTCGCCGTACGCGTCGTCCTCCAACACGAATGTGTTGAAGCGCCGGGCAAGCTCGACCAGTTTCTCGCGACGATCAAGCTGCAGTGTGCATCCAGCAGGATTCTGGTGCGTCGGGATGCAATAGATGAACTTCGCCCGTTTGCCCTGGTCGGCGAGTTTCTGCAACTCGGTTTCGAGGATGTCGCAGCGCATGCCCTGTTCGTCCATCGGAATGGCGATCTGTGAGGCGCCGAACGAACGAATGGTGCGCATGCTGCCTGGAAAGTTCGGGCTTTCGACCATAACGATGTCGCCGGGATCGAGAAGGGTCTCGCAGACCATTCCAATGGCGTGCGCCGAACCCGACGCGATGATCACGTTGTCGCGCGTGAGTGGAATGCCTTCGATTTGCGATGACCGTTTAGCGATTGCCTCTCGAAGCGGGAGCGGCCCGAAGGTGCCGCCGTATTCGAGCGCCTCCTTCTGTTCGCGATCGAGCACGATTCGCGATGCGCGAAGCAGGGCATCCCCGGGAAGTGATGGAATATCCGGAAGGCCGCCGGCGAATGAGATCAGGTGGCGCGGGTCGGGAGTGGCTGCCGCCCACACCTGGGGGCCGAGGATTTTCGATCGGGCGCTAACCATTTCTTCGAGGTTTTCCGCGTTCCAAAACTCAGTCATGGCAATCTTCCCGTGGCAATGTAATGGCAATTACCTTAGCACTTGTCTATGGCAGGCATGTGCAGATTCATCGATTCGCAACCTCCGGGCACTCGACGGAGTGGTTGACGGCTGAGGTATACTGCAGGCTCACCTAACTGTTCGCTCCGGTTTGCGAATATTTTCACAATCTTTGCGGGAAGCGCAATGCGCTCCGCCGGGGCTGTGCACATTCTCAAAATCCGGGCATAACGCGACAAACGGAAGGAAGACGTTATGGGCCATCCGCATCTGCCGCCCGCGCAAGGCCTCTACCGGCCGGAGCAGGAGCATGACAGTTGCGGGGTGGGTTTCGTCGTCCATCTCAAAGGCGAACGGTCGCACAGGCTGGTTGATGACGGCCTCAGCGCACTTGAACATTTGAACCACCGCGGGGCTTCCGGCAGCGAGCCGAACACCGGCGACGGCGCCGGCATCCTGATCCAGCTCCCCCACGAGTTCTTTCGCCACGAATGCGCCCAGCTTGGCATTCGCTTGCTTGAAGCCGGCAGCTACGGTGCCGGCTTGTTCTTTGCCTCGCGTGACCCCCGCGCCCAGGCGCAGGCCCAGGCGCTCTTCACGGCGCTCGTTGAGGAGGAAGGCCAGCATCTTCTCGGCTGGCGCACCGTCCCGACCAATAACGCGTCACTCGGTCAGACCGCTCTGGATGCCGAGCCAGCGGTGTTCCAGGTGTTCGTTGGGCGCGGCGCCGGCGTCGCGACCGACGACGACTTTGAACGCAAACTCTACATAATTCGAAAGCGGTTCGAGAAGTCGATCGACCGCTGGGGTATCCCCAACGCCGACTGGTTCTACTTCTCCAGTCTGTCCTGCCGCACCTTCGTTTATAAGGGAATGCTCACCGCCATGCAGTTGCGCGAGTATTTCCCGGACCTGAGCAACCCGCTTCTGGTCAGCGCGCTGGCGATGTTCCACTCGCGGTTCAGCACGAACACGTTCCCGAGTTGGGAACTGGCGCATCCCTACCGCATGGTCGCCCATAACGGCGAAATCAACACGCTCCGCGGCAACCGAAACTGGATGGCCGCGCGCGAGGCGCTCTTCGCCTCCCCTCAGTTCGAAGACATCCACAAAATCTTGCCGATCATCGATGAAAAGGGAAGCGATACTGCCAGCCTTGACCAGGCGCTCGAGCTCCTGGTACTCGCGGGGAGGCCGCTGGCTCACGCGATGATGATGCTCATCCCGGAGGCCTGGCAGGGTCACGAATCGATGAGCCCCGAAAAGAAGGCGTTCTACGAATACCACAGCTGCCTGATGGAGCCGTGGGACGGTCCTGCCTCGGTGGCTTTCACAGACGGTAAGAACATCGGCGCCGTACTCGACCGCAACGGCCTGCGACCGTCGCGCTACTACGTCACCAGCGACGATATGGTGATCATGGCTTCGGAAGTCGGCGTTCTGCCGGTCGCTCCCGAGAAGATTGTCCACAAGGGCCGACTTCAGCCCGGAAAAATGTTCCTGGTCAGCATCGAAGAGGGCCGCATCATCGACGATGCTGAACTCAAGTCGAAGCTCGCGACCGAACGGCCTTATGCCGAGTGGCTCAATCGCAACCTGCTTCCGATTGACGAGATTCCAGAAGTCGAAGCCCCGCTCGCGCCAGACCCGGACACGCTCCTGAAGCGCCAGATCGCGTTCGGCTACTCGATCGAAGATCTGAAGTACATCCTCGGGCCTATGGCGAAGAACAGTGAAGAGTCGCTCGGCTCGATGGGCACCGATACGCCGTTGGCCGTGCTCTCAACCCGTCCGCAGCCGCTCTACAACTACTTCAAGCAACTCTTCGCCCAGGTGACGAATCCGCCGCTGGATGCCATCCGCGAAGAACTCGTGACGTCCGTAAAGACGGTTATTGGTCCGGAGGGCAACCTGCTCGACCCGGAGCCAGAGAGCTGCCATCTCGTCAGCCTTGACATCCCGTTTATCGACAACGAGCAGTTGGCCAAGTTCAAGTCACTGAAAGACCATGCGCTCCAGGCAACCGTCATCCCAATGCTCTTCCCTGCTAACGCCGGCCCTGCCGGGCTTGGGCCCGCGATGCAAGCGGTCTTCGAAGCGGCCGATGAGGCGATCGCCAACGGCGCAAAGATCCTGATCCTGTCAGATCGCGGGATTGATGCTGACAACGCTCCCATCCCGTCGCTGCTCGCCGTGGCCGGTCTGCACAACCATCTCGTCCGCGAAAAGAAGCGCACGCAGATGGGACTCGTGGTCGAGACTGGCGATGCGCGCGAAGTGCATCATTTCGCACTCTTGATTGGCTACGGCGCAGGCGCCATCAATCCGTACCTCGCCCTCGATTCGCTCGCCCAGGTCCAGGTGGATGGATACATCGAAGGCGACATCGCCGTCGACGAACTCCAGGCGCACTACCTGAAGGCGATTAAGAAGGGCGTAGTCAAGGTCATGTCCAAGATGGGCATCTCGACCATTCACAGCTACCGCGGCGCGCAAATCTTCGAAGCCATTGGCCTCGCCGAGCCTTTCATCGATACCTATTTCACGAAGACGGTCTCGCGGATTGGCGGCATCGGCATCGACGAAATCGCCATCGAGGCGCTTTCGCATCATTCTCGTGCTTTTCCAGCGCGCGATGGCGGCCTGCACGAGCTCCAATGGGGCGGCCAGTACCAGTGGCGGAGGGACGGGGAGTTCCACCTCTTCAACCCGGATACCGTGTTCAAGCTCCAGCACGCCACCCGCACGGGCCAATACAGGATCTTTCGCGAGTACACGCAGCTGGTTGACGACCAGGCGGAGCGCATGTGTACCCTTCGCGGCCTCTTCGAATTCAAGCCCGACCGCTCGCCGATCCCGATCGAGGAAGTGCAATCGGCTGAGAGCCTATTCACCCGCTTTGCGACCGGTGCGATGTCGTTCGGCTCGATCTCGGCCGAGGCGCACGAAACGCTCGCCATCGCCATGAACCGCATTGGCGGCAAGAGCAACACTGGCGAGGGCGGCGAAGACCGGCGGCGATTCACTCCTGACGCCAACGGCGACCTGCGTCGCAGCGCGATCAAGCAAGTGGCGTCCGGCCGCTTCGGCGTGACCAGTGAGTACCTGGTGAACGCCGACGAACTGCAGATCAAGATGGCCCAGGGCGCTAAGCCCGGCGAAGGCGGCCAATTGATGGGATCCAAGGTCTGGCCCTGGATCGCCGAAGTTCGACACACCACTGCGGGTGTCAGCCTCATCAGTCCCCCGCCTCACCACGACATCTACTCAATCGAGGACCTGGCGCAACTCATCCACGATTTGAAGAACTCGAACCCGCTGGCGCGCATCAGCGTGAAGCTGGTTGCTGAAGTCGGCGTCGGTACGGTTGCTGCCGGAGTTGCCAAAGCCAAGTCCGATGTTGTCCTCATCAGTGGCCACGACGGCGGGACCGGCGCCAGCCCGCTGACGTCCCTCAAGCACGCGGGCGCGCCCTGGGAACTGGGCCTCGCCGAGACCCAGCAAACGCTCGTCTTGAACAAGCTTCGCGACCGCATTGTGGTCCAGGTGGATGGGCAAATGAAGACGGGCCGCGATGTCGTCGTCGGCGCGCTGCTCGGGGCGGAGGAATTCGGCTTCGCAACAGCGCCGCTCGTCGTCATGGGCTGCGTGATGATGCGGGTCTGCCATCTCGACACCTGCCCGGTCGGCATCGCTACCCAAAACCCGGCTCTCCGCGAGAAGTTCGCGGGCCGGGCCGAACACATCGTCAACTTCTTCCGCTTCATCGCCGAAGAAGTGCGGGGATACATGGCCCAACTCGGTTTCCGGAATCTGGACGAGATGATTGGCCGGAGCGACCTGCTCGATACTCGCCGCGCGGTCAACCACTGGAAGGCCCAGGGCCTCGATCTTTCGGCGATCCTCTATCGGCCGGAAATGGACGCGAGCGTCGCGACACGCCGCGTCAACGCCCAGGATCACGGTCTCGATCGCGCGTTGGACAACGAGTTAATCGAAGCTTGCGCGAAGGCGTTGGAAACAGGTGAACGAGTCTCCCTCGAGTTGCCGATCCGGAACGAGAACCGCACAGTCGGGACCATGCTAGGCAGCACTCTGACGCGAAAGCACGGCGTCAACGGGCTCCCCGACGACACGATTTCCATCAAATTCAGCGGATCGGCCGGCCAGAGCTTCGGGGCGTTTCTGCCTTCCGGTATCACCCTCCGGCTCGAAGGCGACTCGAACGACTACATCGGCAAGGGCCTCTCCGGCGGAAAGCTCATCGTGTATCCGCCGGCCAACTCCACCTTCCGCCCTGAAGACAACATCATCGTCGGCAACGTCGCTCTCTACGGAGCCACCAGCGGCGCGGCCTTTTTCCGCGGCATCGCTGGAGAGCGATTCATGGTGCGCAATAGCGGTGCGGTCGGAGTGGTCGAGGGCACGGGCGATCATGGATGCGAATACATGACTGGCGGGCGTGCCGTCATCATCGGGCCGACCGGGCGCAATTTCGGAGCCGGAATGAGCGGTGGCATAGCCTATGTCTTCGATGAGGACGGCACCTTCCCTTCGCGCTGCAACCTCGAGATGGTTGGACTCGAAGCACTCGACGAACATGAGGACCTCGACCTCGTCCAGGGCCTGCTCAAGCGTCATATCGAGTACACCGGAAGCACGGTGGCGACACATATTCTCCAAGGTTGGCCCGAATTGGCGACGAAGTTCGTGAAGGTCATGCCCCGGGAGTACCGCCGGGTTTTGAACGAAGCCCGCGCCAAGACCGACTCTCGTGAGGCGGCGACCGCCCGTGGCTAAACCCACTGGCTTCATGGAGTTCAAACGAGAAACGCCGACGCGCCGCCCGGTGCCCCAGCGTGTGCATGACTGGCTGGAGGTCTACGAAGACTTCCCGGTGGATCATCTCAAAGCGCAGGCCGCTCGGTGCATGGATTGTGGCATCCCGTTTTGCCACCAGGGCTGCCCGCTCGGAAACATCATTCCCGACTGGAACGACCTCGTTTACCGCGACAAGTGGCGCGATGCGATCGACCGGCTGCACGCGACGAACAACTTCCCAGAGTTCACCGGACGGCTTTGTCCCGCGCCATGCGAAGCTGCCTGCGTCCTCGGGATCAACAACGACCCGGTCACCATCAAGCAAGTCGAACTGACGATCGTCGAGCACGCCTTCGAATCCAATTGGATCCTCCCGGAACCGGCCGCCAAGAAGACTGGAAAGACCGTCGCTGTCATCGGCTCCGGTCCGGCCGGGCTGGCCGTGGCTCAGCAGTTGGCTCGCGCCGGCCACGGTGTCACCGTGTTCGAACGAGACAGCCGTATTGGCGGCCTCCTCCGCTACGGCATCCCCGACTTCAAGATGGAAAAGAAGTACATAGACCGGCGGATCGCCCAGATGGAAGCCGAAGGCGTCATCTTCAAAGCCAACGTCAACATCGGCAGAGACATCGATGCGCGGGAATTGTTGGCCCAATTCGACGCCATTTGCCTGACCGGCGGCGCAACCCACCCGCGAAATCTCGAAGTACCGGGCCGCGAACTGGACGGCGTCCACTTCGCGATGGATTACCTCCCGATGCAGAACAAGCGCAATGCGGGCGACGAGATCCCGAGCGAGTCGTTCATCTCGGCGAAGGGCAAGCGGGTGATCATTCTCGGCGGCGGCGACACGGGTGCCGACTGCCTCGGTACGGCCCTGCGCCAGGGCGCGACCGAGGTTCTGCAGTACGAAATCCTCCCGAAGCCGCCCGAGAACCGCGCGCCAGAAAACCCGTGGCCAACCTATCCGGCGCTGTACCGAGTCTCTTCCGCCCATGAAGAAGGCGGTACTCGCGAGTATTCCGTCATGACGAAGTCGCTGAGCGGCGAAAATGGCAAACTCACGCACTTAAACGCGGTCCACGTCGAATTCGTAGACGAAGGCGGCCGCCAGGTCATGCGCGAAGTGGCTGGAAGCGAATTCTCCGAGGACGTTCAGCTGTTGCTTCTCGCCATGGGCTTCTTGGGCCCCGAAAAGTACGGAATGATCGAGCAACTCGGCGTCGAACTGACTGAGCGCGGCAACGTGATGGCCGATGAAAACAAGATGACGTCGATCCCGGGCGTGTTCACTGCCGGCGATATGACTCGAGGTCAGTCGCTTATTGTCTGGGCCATAGCCGAAGGCCGTGCGGCCGCCCGCGGCATCGACCAGTACCTCATGGGCGAGACGCTACTCCCGCTCAACTAGTCGGCAGGTCCGACAGAAGGTCCCAGCGGATACTCATGAGCTAAGATGCGCGCCGGGACGCCTACCGCAGTCGAGTCCGCCGGGACGTCGATCATCACCACGGCATTCGCGCCGATTCGGGCATTGTCGCCGATGGAGATTGGGCCTAAGAGCTTGGCGCCCGTTCCGACGAAGACGAACCTTCCCAGCTTTGGACCCTCGAAGGACACATCCGGGCCGCCGGTGTTAAGGCCGATGGTCACGAACGGTGCAAGCGAACAGAGTGGGCCGATCGTGGTCGCGCCGTCGACCACCACGTGTCCATGGTTCATCAGCAAGCCGGGCCCAATTCGAACCTGGTCACCGATCGAGACTCCGGCGACCAGCATCGTCAGCCGACGGCAGAGATTCGGTACGAGCGGCACTCGGCGGCTTTTCGCCCAGGCCTGAAACCGATAGATCAGCACCACCTGCAACTCTGCCGAGAGGATGAGGCACGCGACGGTCTCAGCTCGACTCCCAAACATGCGACGAATCAGCGGGACGCTGTGCCAGGCAACGCCAAGCCGGATGTCCTCCGTCACGTTTTCGAACATAGGCGGACGCTAGGGGAGTGGCTGCGAAGAGGCAATGGTCAACGGTCGCGGTCGACCAGGTACCGACCGATTTCCCGGAGCGATTCGCGCGAGGCCGCAGGCAGTTCGAATTCGCTGAGCATGTCGTCCGCTGAGTCCACCAGCCTCGCGCCCTCATCACGGACGAAGCCGGGGGCTCCACAAGCCTCGAGTTCCGTCACGACATCTCGAACGGCCCCTTCATCGAGGTCCGCGAGGGCGTATCGCTCCGCGATCACACCGTTTCGCTCGTTTGTCAGGCCGAACACGATCGGGAGCGTTTTCTTCTTCCGTACGATGTCGTTGGTGTTCGATTTGCCGGTTAAGTCAGGGTCGCCCCAGATTCCCAGGTAGTCATCCTGCACCTGGAAAGCGAGTCCGACCGTCTCACCCCACTCCTGCAGCGCGACCGCTTGTTCGGCTGTGGCGCCGGCGAGCAAGGCGCCCATCGCCAGCGGCGCTCCCAGGAGCGCACCAGTCTTTCCCCGGATCATCGCGAGGTATTCTTCCGGCGACACGTTCTCACGCGATTCGAAGTCGATGTCGGACCACTGGCCGGCGATCATGCGTGCCATTGCCTCGTTGAGAACGTTCAGGGCGGCGAGCCGGCGGTCGGCCGGGCCTGGTGCATCCAAAAGCGCTGCAAATGCTCGAGTGACCAGGAAGTCACCAGCGTTGATCGCCTGGCCTTCGCCGTGCAGCGCCCAGATTGTCGGGCGGTGGTGGCGTTCGGCATCGTGATCCTGCACCTCGTCATGGACGAGCGAGAAGTTGTGGATGAGTTCGACCGCAACCGCGCCGGGCATCGCGACGGCGGCATCGTCGGCGAAGAGTCCCGCCGCGAAGAGGCACAGCGCGGGACGAAGCCGCTTGCCTCCGGTTTCGAGCACGCGCCCCTGCGGGTCCTGCCAACCCATTACATAACGACTGTTCGCAATCAGTGCTTCTGGCCCACTGGAAAGCCGCAACTGAAGTGCTTCCTCAAGGGCGGCGAGATGCGTGGTCAGCGCCGGGGGAATTTCTTGCGCCACTTAGCTCGCCGCGAACGTCGGAATGGCCGTGGTGTTTGCCCGCGCGTCCAACGCGGCGCTCGCCGCCGCCGCAATCCCGGCTCCATCCAGGTGATGGAGTTGGCGAAAGGTAGCCTGGGGACCGTGATCGACGATGATGTCAGGCATGGCAAGGTTCGCGAGGCTCTTGTCGGCAAGGCCGTGGTCGGCCAGCAACTCGAGGACTGCGTCTCCGAATCCGCCAGCTCGCACGTTCTCTTCCGCGGTGATGATGCCGGCGGTTGAGCGGGCGTATTTGAGAATCAAGTCTTCGTCCAGGGGCTTGGCGTAGCGGGCATTGATGACCGCAGCGTCGATTCCCGATTCTTCCAGGATATTTGCCGCTCGCAGACATTCCTGCACGGTCGTCCCGAAACCCAGCAGGGTGACGTCAGTACCTTCGCGCAGGACTTCGGCACGGCCGATGGGCAACTGCTTCATTGGCAGGTCCGTGGGCGCGCCGGGCCCGCTACCCCGCGGAAAACGTACCGCGAATGGGCCGGGATGATTCACGCCAGTGAAGAGCAAGTCTCGAAGTTCGGTTTCGTCTTTTGGCGCCGAAACGACCATGTTCGGCAGGCAACGAAGGTAGCTGATGTCGATGAACCCCTGGTGCGTTTTTCCATCGTCCCCGACGAACCCGGCCCGGTCCATGGCGAAGACGACAGGCAGGTTCTGCACCACCACGTCGTGGACCACTGAATCGAAACCTCGCTGCAAGAACGTCGAGTAGATGGCGCAAATCGGCTTGATGCCTTCGGTCGCGAGGCCGGCGGCGAACGTGACCGCGTGCTGTTCGGCGATCCCGACATCGAAGACCCTATCAGGGTGCTTCGCGAAGACCGGGGCGAGACCAGTGCCCTCAAGCATTGCGGCCGTCACCGCAACGACCTTCGGGTCAGACTCAATCAGTTCCTGGGTAGCCTGCGCGAACACCTGGCTGTAGGTGGGTTTTGGCGCAGGGGCATCCGCTGCGGCAGGCTTCTTTAACCAATATGTCCCGCTGTGGCTTTTAATCGGGTCGGCTGCTGCCTCGGGGATACCGTGGCCTTTCTCCGTGAGGATGTGCAGTAGCACTGGCTTCCCGGGGACGCGCTTGATTGCGTTAATCGTCGTCTCAAGTTCCTGGATGTCGTGCCCATCAATTGGTCCGTAGTACTCGAAGCCGAACTGTTCCCAGAAGCTTGCGGGGACGAGGAGGTCGCGCATGCTGGCCTTTACGCGCTTCGCCCCGTGCCACACCTGGCGGCCAAGCGGCAGATGTTCCACGAACTCGCCCAGGTCCCGCTTCGCCGTCCGGTACAACGGATCGACGCGAAGCTTGTTCACATTGCGGCTGAGGGCGCCAACGTTCGGAGAAATCGACATCGCGTTGTCATTAAGGACGACGATGAGTTTTTGTGTCCGCATGTGGCCAGCGTGATTCATGGCCTCAAGTGCCATGCCTGCGGTCATCGCGCCGTCACCGATGACCGCGATCGAGTAGAAATCCTGTTTCGTCAGATCACGGGCGACAGCCATCCCCACAGCGGCGGAAATGGAGGTGCCGGCGTGCCCGGCCCCGAATGCATCATGTGGGCTCTCGGTGCGGTCCGCGAAGCCCGAAAGACCGCCGTACTGGCGGATGCTCGTCATCCGTTCTTTGCGGCCGGTCAGAATCTTGTGGACGTAAACCTGGTGGCTGACATCCCAGACAATCTTGTCCTTGGGCGTGTCGAAAAGGCGATGAAGCGCAATGGAGAGTTCGACGACACCGAGGTTCGAAGCAAGGTGTCCTCCGCCCCCAATGCAGTCGACCGTCTCGACGAGGAAGTGCCGAATTTCGGCGGCGAGTTGCTGAAGCTGTTCGTATGAGAGGCTGCGAAGGTCTCGCGGGCCGTCAACGCGATCGAGGATGTCGGTCAACCGGGGTTCCCTCCGCTAACAGTAGGCCAGAGCGTTGGCGGCACTTGTGGTGCGTAGGCTTACGTGACAGGCCGGATTCGGCCGTGGACGGCCAACGTACGGTCGCGGCATCTCTGGATCAAGAATTGTCTGAGAGCGGGAGCGTAATAGTGAACGTGCTCCCTTTACCGAGTTCAGAGGTCGCGCTGACGCTTCCTTCTTGAGATTCGACCAACTCTTTGACGATCGCCAGACCCAGTCCTGTCCCGCCCTCGCGCCGCGCACGGCCTTTGTCGACGCGGTAGAACCGATCGAAGATCCGGGGGAGTTCGTCCGGGTTGATGCCAGGCCCGTTGTCTGCCACCTGGATGTTCGCTTTAAGGCCGCTGGCGTCCGTGGTCACGACCACTGCGCGGCCGCTTCCGGAATACTTGATGGCGTTGTCGACCAGGTTGAAGAGGCAACGGTAAATGAGGTCCGGGTTCGCCTCGGCCTCAAGGCCCTCCCGTGTCGACACGGAGATCGTGACCTCTCGAGCACTGGCGACCGGCGACAATTCGCGCACGACTTCCTTCACCAGGCTGGCGAGATTCACTGGCTCCCGTTCGAGCGATTCGTTGTCTTCTCGCGTCAGGAGGAGCAAGTCTTCGCTCAGGCGGGTGAGGCGGTCGGTCTGACCCTTGATGGTCGTGACGAGGTCCTTGTACTCCTCAACCGACACTTCCGGATCCATCTCCGTGACATCGATGTTCGTGCGAATGGCCGCGAGAGGCGTCCGCAATTCATGGGAGGCGTCCTGCACGAACTGCCTTTGGCGTTCGAAGGAGTGCTCAAGACGATCAATCATCGAGTCGAACGTCTGCGACAGCGCCCAGAGTTCATCTTTGGGGCCTTCGTAATTGATCCGTTTTGACAGGTTTGAGGCCGAGATCTCCGAGGCTGCCTCAGTGATGTCTCGCACCGGGCGCAACATCATCCCGGAGAGCACATAACCTCCGACGCCGGACGCCATCGCGAGCCCGACGACGCTAACGAGAGACCAGAACCGCAGCCGGTTCAGATTCTCGGTATAAAGCTGGTCTTCGGCGTCTTCAACAAGCAGTTGGGGCGTAATCACCCGCCGGCTGCCCGCTAGAGCAGAACCGGGACGCGGTTCGGTGGGCTCCAACTGCTCCGTGAGGGCAATGCCAGAGATGGTCACCAGTTTCGGCTGGTCCAGCCGTACCGCGATGTTCAGGGCGAGCACGAATGCCACGCCGAACACGAGCAACAGGCTGGAATACCAGACGGTGAGACGGAAGCGGATGCTCCGTGTGAACGCGGGCATGTTCAATCCTAAAGAACGTAGCCCTTCCCACGTATAGTTTCGATAAGTTGCTCATCGAAGCCTTCGTTCAGTTTCCGACGAAGGTTGTTCATGTGCACTTTGACGGTCTGGGTGAACGGGTTGGCGTGCTCATCCCAGATGTGTTCCAACAGCTCTTCCTGGGGAACCGCGCGGCCTTCGTTACGGGCGAGGTAATACACCAGCGCGAATTCCTTCGGCGTCAGGTGGATATCGCGCCCGTCCCGCTTGGCCCGGTTCGTGTTCGGGTCAAGTTCGAGTCCGCGGGTATCAATTACCGGCTCACGGAGCCCGCCTTCGCGGCGAGTGATAGCGCGGATGCGTGCGGCCAGTTCGCTGAAGGCGAACGGCTTCACGAGGTAATCGTCGGCGCCGTAATCGAGGCCTTCGATTCGTTCCTTAATCGAGCTCCGGGCAGTCAACATAATAATTCCGCCGCCAAAGCGATCCTCACGGAGCCGGCGGCAAACTTCGAGGCCGTCGATCCGCGGAAGGTTCAGGTCGAGGCAAATGACGTCATAGTTGTTGACCGTCGCTTTATCCAGGGCTTCGGCGCCGTCATGGGCAACGTCCACGGCATAGCCTTGCTTCGTGAGCCCACGTTCGATGGCGCTTGCGATTGCATCTTCGTCTTCGACAACAAGAACGCGCATGGTGTGATCTCCTGCGCAGATTGGTGCTTCCACCGTAGTCCCACGGAGCCATAGTAAAGGTAAAGATTAGAGTGACCAATATTAATTGCTGATGGCGGGTCGACCTCATCAGTCGGTCAGGTTAGGGGCTGCAGTGCTCCGCCTTCGCCGTGCCGTTCCGTATGGACGCTCGGCGTATGATGGGTGTCGGGAAGTCCCCACGATTCGTTTACCCCGAGGGAAGAAGATGGTACTCGCCGAAGCCCCCAGCGCTGGATTGTCCTACTCGAAGATCGCTGATCTTCTCGGCCCCGATGCGGGCACGCTCCTTGATCACCAGTGCCAGACAATCCCTCGCGACTCGCTGCACCTTCCCGGCCCTGACTTCGTCAGCCGCGTTTGGGCCGATTCTGACCGCTCCCCTCAGGTGCTTCGCAATCTGCAGGCACTGATGGGCCACGGCCGCCTCGCCGGGACCGGCTATGTGTCGATCCTGCCGGTGGACCAGGGCATTGAACACTCGGGTGGTGCGTCGTTCGCCAAGAACCCGGCCTACTTCGACCCCGAGAACATCGTCCGGCTCGCTATTGAGGGCGGTTGCAACGCCGTCGCCTCTACCTACGGGGTGCTCGGGGCGGTCTCCCGAAAGTACGCCCACCGCATCCCGTTCATCGTCAAAGTCAATCACAACGAACTCCTGACTTACCCGAACAAATTCGACCAGATCATGTTCGGCACCGTGAAAGAAGCCTGGAATATGGGTGCCGCCGCCATCGGCGCGACCATTTACTTTGGCTCCGAAGAGAGCGCCCGCCAGATCGTGGCGGTGGCCGATGCGTTCGCCCAGGCCCACGAGCTCGGCCTGGCCACCGTACTCTGGTGCTACCTCCGCAACCCGAAATTCAAGGTCGACGGGGTCAACTACGAGACTGCGGCCGACCTCACAGGGCAGGCGAACCACCTCGGCGTGACCATCCAGGCCGACATCGTGAAGCAGAAGCTGCCCGAATCGAATGGCGGCTTCAAGGCGCTCAACGCTAACGGCGTGAGCTACGGCAAGATGGACGACCGGATGTACTCCAAACTCTCCACCGACAACCCGATCGACCTCACCCGCTACCAGGTGGCGAACGGGTACATGGGACGCGCCGGGCTCATCAACTCCGGGGGCGCGAGCTCTGGCGAAAGTGACCTTGCCGAAGCCGTGAAGACCGCCGTCGTAAACAAGCGGGCCGGCGGCACGGGCCTCATCAGTGGCCGAAAGGCGTTTCAGAAGCCCATGGGCGAAGGCATCGCTCTCCTGAACGCAATCCAGGACGTCTACCTGAATGACGACATAACCGTCGCTTAACAGGTTTCGGCGAACCCGAAGAAAAGGGCCGGACGATTGTCGTCCGGCCCTTTTGCTCGTGGCTCGTCTGAGACGACTTAGGCGGCCTCGGCCACCTTGCCGGCGGAATCGCGACGGTTGCCGCGGCGTTCGAGCATATAGCCGAAACCGCGCACGTTAACGATGTAGCTGGGCTCTCCAGGGTCGGCTTCGACCTTGCGGCGGATGCGCCGGATGTAGACCTTCACTATCTCCTGGGCCTCGCGGTCGGAGTACGTGTAGTCCTGGACGGCGCGCAGGATTTCCACCGGGCTGACGACTTTGCCGGCGTTCTTCGCGAGGTAGGCGAGAATTTTGAATTCCGTGGGGGTAAGCGGAATCGTCTCGTCTTCTCGCACCGCCTGGCAGCGGTCGAAGTCCAGCACGAGGTCCCTCACCGTGATAGTGCTTGGGCCGTCATCGCGGTTCAAATCTTGCGCAGCAGGGGCCTTGCGGCGGGCGAGGGCGCTCAACTGAGCGCTCAGCAGTTCCACGCCGTCCGTGTCACGCATGCAAACATCGGCGCCCGCCTCGAGTGCGAGACTCATGCCGTTCGTATGCGGCCCGGGGGCCAGCACCAGCACCGCTGCCTTGCTCGCGCGCGCCACCTGGCGCACCAGCGCAACATCCTCATCGTGGCGAGGGTCAATCGCCAGCACAACGAGGTCCGGGTCGAACTGGCTAATCAGCCGTTCGGTTTCCCGGTCGTGCGGGCGCTCGGTCGTCGTGAAGCCCTGTCGCGCAAGTGCCGGAAGCACTTCGGAAGAGCGGTATTCACGCGTGTGGGTTACGAAGGCCACCTGGCTGCGGTAGCCCTCGTCGTATCGGTCCGCCATAACGTCATCCCCCAATCCAGCAGCCGGCCAGTGAGGCCAACCGAGGAAGTTCATCGTTCCCACCGACTGATGACTGCATCCCGCAATCGTTCCGGTGGTTCAATAGATATCATCGGCAGCCGTTGCCACCCTAATAGGGTGTTTTGGCTATGAAGGTGGCAGAAAAGTGTCGGAACAGGCGTCCCGGCAACCCTTGCGCTCCCTGTGCAAAACCCTCACAACGAGTGAACGCCCGGTGTGCACCGGGCGTTCATCTTGGTTGTTCTCAGGTTGCGCTGTACGACCTCAGGCTGCCTCTCGCATCAGCGCGCGGCGAAGGCGCTTCACGGCCTGGGCGTGAAGCTGGCTGACACGCGTTTCCGAGACGGAGAGGACAGCGGCGATGTCTTTCATCGTCAAGTGCTCTACATAATACAACGCGACTACGAGCCGTTCACGCTCAGGCAAGGTCTGCACCGATCGCGCGAGGTCCTCGTAGAGCTCGCGCTCCTCGAACGACCGTGTGAAGTCGATGTCCTCGTCCGCTGTCGGCATTTCGGCGGCCGGGAACGAATCGCCGTCGTCGTCACGCTCAAGCATGCGGTCGAGTGAGACCGTCACCCAGCGAGAATGCGAGCTTGCGTCGCGGTACTGGTCGATTGAGATGCCGAGATGGTCGGCAGCTTCCTGCTCGCTCGGCGAGCGCCCGAACTGCGATTCAAGCTCACTCTGGGCGCGCTGTACGTCCCGGGCCTTCTGCCGCATGGTGCGGCTCAGCCGGTCCATCCGCCGAAAGGCGTCGATCATCGAGCCACGGATGCGCTGGACGGCGTAGGCGTGGAAGTTCGTACCTTTGGACGGATCGTAGCGGCGGACCGCTTCGACCAGACCGCAGGTGCCATACCCGACAGCGTCCTCGAACTCCAGGAGCCCCGGAATCTCCAACGGCAGCGAACGAGCCACGCGGCGCACCAGCGGTGCGTACTGCATGACGAGCTGCTGCTGTTCTTCGAGCGTCAGGCGGATTGGTGTCTGAGACACTTCGGTCACTGGGACGGTTTCATTAGATGACGGCCACTGCATTTTTGCTGCTCCCCCGAACAAGCACCCGACCTCAACCGGTCTCCCTAGGTTGTCGATCAGATGCTCAGATTGTTCAGAGCAAGCCGGTGACAGAACAACGCACGATCGGTGACGAGTTCGTGGTGGATTGGTAACAACGCAGGACATAAGGGAAAACCCTCGGTAGCCGGTGGGTGGACGCCTAAGGGTCTTCCTCAGCTGTGTTCACTGCATAACTGATATAGTGCGAAGTTCAATACGGACGAACACAGGCTCAACCTCCCCAGCGGTTACCATGTGTTCCTCTCATGACACCAACACTCCTCGTGACCGGCCCCAGCGGTTCTGTGACGTCGTTCGAAGTGCAGGAGGAATCCTGGGCGCGGATTCCGGGTCGCGAGATCGAGTCCGGCTATTGGGCCTCAGTACGCCCCGGAACATCCGACGCGACCTGGTCGAGCGTCGGCTCGGCGGCAGAGCTGTTGCACGGCGGCGCCCCTGTTCCCGGCTCCCGGACCGAGCCCGCACTTTTCCTCGCTCCGCGGCTCACGCACTACGCGAACTGGAGTCCGGACGGTCGACGGCTTTGTTATGTCGTCCCCGACGGCCAGAGCCTCGTTCTCAAGGTTTGGACGTATGGCGAAAGCGATGCACGAACGCTCACGGCCGGCGCGCCGCTCTTCCCCGCGTGGGACGCCTCCGGGGATGCCCTGTTCGTGCACAACGGCTCGTCACTGCAGGTGTTCGAACTGGTAAGTGGCGAGCAGCGCACCCTCTCCGACGCGGCGGCCGGGTTTCGGACGCCCGCAGTGAACAAGAAGTCTGGCCTGATTGCGTGGGCTGATGTGCGCGACGGCGCCGTGGAAGTGATGCAGGGCACGCGCCGAGGCGTTGCCGAACGTGTCGCGCGGTTCTCTTCCGGCGTGACGTTGGCGTTCCGCCCCGGTACGGACGAACTCACGGTCGCCGTGGCGACCTCTCCCGAGTCTTCTGTCTTCGGCGACCTGTGTACTGCGGCAGGCCGCTCCCTGTTGAAAGGGCCGTTCGTCAGTTACTGGTGGGCGCCGGATGGCTCCAAAGTTCTCGCGCTTTATCCCTCATACACAGGTGATGGGCGCTTTCAGCCGAGACTATTCGACGCAGAGGGCAACTTCCTCAGGGCAGTCGAGCCGTTCATCCCGGCGCCCGACACGGCAACTGCCGTGGGGTTTTATGATCAGTACGGCCTCTCGCATCCGTTCTGGTCGAGCGATAGCCGCTGGTTCGGCATGGCCGGACGCTTCCTCACCGAAGGTCCGCCAGCTTCGTTTGGCGGCGGCGATGCGGACCAGGCCTGGGTCTGGGACACGGTCTCCGGAGCTATCGAGCGCCGCCTGGCGCCCGGTTCAATGCTTGCCTTTGGCCGCGACGCGGTAAACGGAGGGTAATGCGCAAATTGAAGCCGCCGAAATAGCACCTGTACACTCCCAGAATCACTCGGCGCGCGCGACGAGGTTCAAAGGACACCCAAACACCCTGATGGACATTCCTCGAGACCAGCCTCAGCCAGGCATGGGCGAACGGACGGCACGCACCGCCGTCATCGTGTTCCTGCTTCTCGCCATCGTCACGCTCGCGTTTGGCCTCGGCTGGGGAATCCAGGAGCTGCGCAAGGACGACACGAAGCCCACGGCGAGCGTCCAGCAGTCAGCGACTCCCAACGGCGATTCCGTCGGCGCCGCGATCATCGACGAGATCGTCAACCTTCTCAAAACCCAGTACGTCGATAAAGCCGTGCTCAACGAGGACACCCTCCGCGCGGCCGCCATCAAGGGCATGATCGACGTCCTCAACGACTCCCACACGGAATACCTGACGCCGGCGGAGCTAAAAGCCGGTGCACTTAGCCTCGATTCGAGCTACGACGGCATCGGTGCCAGCGTTTCCGATACGTCCGGCGCGGTGACAATCGTCACCCCGTTCCGGGATTCTCCGGCTGAAAAGGCCGGCATCCGCCAGGGTGACACCGTCCTGAAGGTCGACGGCGATTCGACCGAAGGCTGGACAAGCCAGCAAGCAGTCGAGCGCATCCGCGGCCAAAAAGGCACCCCCGTTGCCCTCGAAATTAAGCACACCGACGGCCAGGTCGAAAGCATTACCGTCACCCGGGGCGAAATCCCCATCGATAGCGTGTTTAGCGAGCCGAACCTCGAAATCATCCCCGGCGAAAGCGGCAAGAAGATCGTCGACCGCACCGGCGCCGAGGTGACTGATGTCGCATACATCGCAATCTCACAGTTCCACGACCGCACAGCGACGGAGCTTCGGGCGAAGCTGAACGGCATCGAAAGCAAGGGCTACAAGGGCCTCATCCTCGACCTTCGCAGCAACCCCGGAGGCCTCCTCCAGGCGACCGTCGACGTCGCTGACGAGTTCCTCAGCGGCGGCACGATCATCTCTGAGGTCGATGCCAACGGCGGCAAGAAGTCCTGGTCGGCGAAATCAGGCGGACTCGCCACCAAGATCCCGATCGTCATCCTCCAGGACGCTGGTAGCGCCAGCGGCTCGGAGGTCCTCGCCTCGGCCCTTCGTGACAACGGTCGCGCCCAGATCGTCGGCGTCCGCAGCTTCGGCAAGGGCACAGTGAACCAGCTACAGCAGCTCAAGAACTGCGGTGACCCGGCCGGCTGTGGCGCTCTGTATCTGTCCGTCGGCCGCTGGCTCACGCCCAAGGGCGACCAGATCGAAGGCGTGGGCGTGAAGCCCGACATCGAACTGCCGATGACCTACGACGAATACCTGGACCAGGGCGACATCCAGATGTTCAAGGCGATTGACCTCCTCCACGGGAAGTAGGCATCGCGCTACACTGAAACCACCGGTTGGCCCCGTCGCTAAGGCGGGGCCATTTCGTGCGAACGACCTATGGCTGATTCAACGATTGCCCAAAATCGTCGTGCACGGCACGACTACGAATTCCTCGCCAAGTTCGAGGCCGGGATCATGCTGACCGGTTCGGAAATCAAATCCGTGCGTGAACACCGGGTTCAGCTTCAGGGCGCCTATGCCCGCCTGCGAGGCGGAGAACTCTGGCTACAGGATGCCAACATCGCCGCCTACGCCAGCGCCGGCTACTCCGGGCACGACCCGGTCCGTGACCGGAAGCTCCTCCTCCACAAGAAGGAACTCAACAAGATCGACGAGTTGATGGCCGGGAAGGGTTTCACGCTGATCCCGCTGGCCATGTACTTCAAGCGCGGCAAGGCGAAGGTCGAGATCGGCGTCGGCCGTGGCCTGCACCATTATGACAAGCGCGAGAAGCTGAAAGAGCACGACCAAAAGATGGACATGCAACGAGCCGTCAGGCGCGGCTAGCGTCCGCGACCAGCAGAACCGCTAGGTGGCGGTTGCCCAAAACGCCACGGCAAATGGGTTCGGTTCTACCCGGACATCCTTGAACCCGGCGGCGCGCAAGCGGTCAGCCAGGGTCGCCGGGTCGACCGGTGTGCAGATGTCGTCCTCGTGGAAGCTGCGAAACTCGGGGCTATCGAGGCTGTCACTCCCCATGACCACGCCGCCCGGCCGCACGACGCGATTGAGTTCGGCGAACAGCCGATCCTGGTCGGCCGCAGTTGGCAGGTGGTGCAGCATCGTCAGACAGATGCCCGCGCTGAACGAGTTGTCGGCAAACGGCGTCG
>JBDTNM010000034.1:0-20022 GCA_039933735.1 bacterium
GCCGTGCATCAGGATCTTGGTCAGGACGACCGCGATCGCGAGCGCCAGGGTGAAGATGAAGGCGTAGGTAGGGATGGCGAAGATCGTGCCGGATTCCTTCATGCCGCGAAGGTTGATCAGGGCAACCAGGATAACGAGGCCGACCGCCATCTCCACCGCGATCGGACGAAACGCACCATTGAGCGATGCGAGCGCGTCCATGCCTGCCGCAATCGAAACAGAAACGGTCAGCACATAGTCAATCAGGAGCGCAGATGCCGCGATGAGGCCGGCGCCGATGCCGAGGTTTTCGTGCGCGACGATGTAGGCGCCGCCGCCCCCGGGATAGGCTTGAATTGTCTGGCGGTAGCTAACGATGACGATTCCCAACAGGCAGACGATTCCCACGGCGATCGGCAAGACGTAGGTGCCCGCGGAAGTGCCGGCGAGCAGGAGGATGAAGAGGATCTCCTGAGTCGCGTAGGCGACTGACGAGATCGCGTCCGACGAGAAGACCGCCAGCGCTTTGACCTTGCTGAGCTTTTCGCTCTCGAGGCGGTGGCTGGCGAGGGTTGTGCCAAGCACCCGGTCACGGAATCCGAGGTAGCGGCCATGGAAGCCGCGCCGCTTCTCGCTATGCTCCGTAGCTTCGAATCGGCCGTCGTCAGTCTCGACAATTCCGGCCTGGGGGCGGCTGATTCGGTAGCGGGTGACCTTGCCCTGGCTGTTCGTTGCGGGTGTGCGGACCGGACCTTTGCCGGGCTGTGACATTTAGCGCGTTCCAGCGGCAAGGGATGTAGGGGGAGTTTCGGGTCGCCCTTCACGGTCTTGCATTCGGAAAACGACGACGAATGGCCCGGCTGCCGGCCCCCGCAGCTGCGACACTTCCCAGCCGCGTTCAACGTGAACGCGAATGCCAGCCACGCACTGTTGCGGGTTCGGGTATTGCTCTTCGAGGTAGCTGACGTGGGTAACCATCTGCTCCGATGGTCGCCCGAAGGGCGTATCGCTCGAATGCGGGTTTTGCGCCCTGGTATGCGGATTGTGTCAGGATTTGCGGCCGTCCCTCAGTCGCGCAGCTGCCAGACCGGGTTGTAGCAGGCGACTTCGTGCGTGCCGCCTTCGGGCTGAGCGAGGGGCGGCGGCGGTTCGTTGCGGCAGACATTCATGACCTTCGAACAGCGCGGAATAAAGGGGCAGTGTTCGGCGAGCGCGACCAGTTCCGGAGGGTGCCCGGGGATCTGGCGGAGGTGGTCGTGGGCGCCATCCACTCGCGGGAGTGTGCCGAGGAGGGCGTGCGTGTAGGGGTGCAGCGGCGTCTTCAGCATTTCGTGGACACCACCACGTTCGACGACCCGGCCTGCGTACATAACGGCGACTTCATCGGCCATCTGGGCGACGACGCCGAAGTCGTGCGTGATCAGCAGGATGGCGGTGCCGCGCTCCTTCCGAAGCTGATCGAGCTGGTGGAGGATCTGCGCCTGGATCGTCACATCGAGGGCGCTCGTCGGCTCGTCGGCGATGATTACCTCGGGGTTCAACGCGGTAGCGATGCCGATCATGACTCGCTGGCACATGCCTCCCGAGAGCTGGAAGGGATATGCCTTGGCCACCCGGGCAGGGTCCGAAAGCCCCACGTCCTGAAGGATCTCAATCGCTCGGCGACGGGCTTCCTTCTTATCAAGCGGCAGGTGGCTGGTAAGCATTTCGGCTACCTGGCTGCCGATATCGAGCACCGGGTTCAGGCCGGCAACCGGGTCCTGGAAAATCATCGCTATGCGGCGGCCGCGGATGGGCCGAAGCGCCTTCTCGTTCATCGACATGAGGTCCTGGCCTTCGAACCAGACCTGGCCGCTGACAACATCGGCTTCGCCCGGAAAGAGGCGCAGCACCGACATGCCGGCAGTCGTCTTGCCGCAGCCACTCTCACCGACGAGCGTGAGGATCTGTCCGCGGTGGAGGTCGAAGCTCACACCTTCGGTGGCATACGTGGTCGATTCACGCGTGCGATAGCGGACGGTCAGGTCTTTGACGCTGATGATCGGCTCGTTCATAGCGGAAACCAGAGACGGGGCCCGGAGGCCCCGCCGAAATGACTCTTGTTCGTTGATCCTACTCGCTTGGGCGAATGGATGAGATAAACCTGCCCTGGATCTCAACGTTGTCGGCCGAGGTGTAAATCGGCTTCATGGTGCTGTTGGCCGGCTGAAGGCGGACCTGGCTCCCCTCGTGGTAGATGCGCTTGAGGGTGACTTCGCCGCGATCCTTCAGCCAGACGGCGACCTTTTCACCGTCGTTGGCGGCACGGGTGGGTTCGAGGAAGACGATATCGCCGTCGTCGATGAGGTCATCGATCATCGAGGTGCCTTTGACGCGCAGGGCGAAGACGTTCGTCTTGCCGCGCACCATGTCTTCGGTGACGGCGACGGTGTCTTCGGTTTCGTTGCCCCAGCGTTCCGCCGATGGCACCGGGATCGGCTGGCCGGCCGCGATCGTGCCAAGGACGGGAATCTCGATGATGCGGGCGCGCCTGCCGCCGCGGGCGCCAAGCACTTCGATGCCGCGCGAGACTTCGCGGTCACGGCGGATGAAGCCCTTTTCTTCGAGCTTGCGCAGGTTGTAGTCGACAACGGAGGTGCTGCTGATAGCGCAGCCGTCCTGGATGTCGCGAATGCTCGGGGGATAGTCTTTGTCTTCGATGAAGGTGCGGAGGAACTCAAGGATCTGATCTTGCTTCGAAGAGAGATCTTTCATGGTGCGGGCCAGCCTCTCGAACGCATGTTCGTCACCCGAACTTTAGCAATGCGTCCGCTTTATCGTCAATCGTGTTCGGAACACCGTTCCCGGCGCAATCTAAGGTGGGAGAGTTGCGGGCCGCGTAGGCCATGCGACAGACTCGATCGCTATGGCAGAAACGGCTCTGGTTATCGCGGCGCACCCCGACGATGGGGACTTCGGCTGCGCGGGCTATGCAGCCCAATTGGCCGCGAAGGGTTGGGCGGTCGACTTCCTGGTGTGTACCAACGGCGCGAAAGGCACCGACGACCGGGCGATGACCCGGGAACGGCTGATCTCCCTGCGGCGCGAGGAGCAGCGCGAGGCGTGCCGACGGATGGGCGTCCGCAACGTGTACTTCCTCGACAACGAAGACGGCGAACTCGTTTATGACCGGGCGTTCCTGGAACAGGTGGTCCGGCACATCCGGCTTGTGCGGCCCGAGACAGTCCTGACCCACGACCCGACCGACATCATCATTCGCGACAGTTTCATCAACCACCCGGACCACCGGGCAGTCGGTACGGCCGCGCTCGATGCGGTTTACCCGACGGCGCGAGACCACCTGAACTTCCCCGAACACCTTCGGGAGGGCCTTGAGCCGCACAAGGTGCGCGAAGTGCTCCTGTGGAGTTCGAACCACCCGAACTTCGATGTTGATATCTCGCCGCAGGTGGATGCGAAGATCTTCGCACTTTCGGCGCACGTCACGCAGTTCGGCAAACAAGAGGACTTCGCGACCTTTTCGCGTGAACGCTGGAAGTCGGAAGACGGCCGCTACCTGGAGCGTTTCCGGCGGCTGGAACTGAGCTTCTGAACTCTCGCTACGGCGGACGGGGCACGTGAGTCACAATTCGCCTGTGAAGGCTTTCGCTGTTGCGCTACTCGGCCTCGTCGTTGGGCTTTCGGGCGCCTGCGGAGGCTCCGGGAGCGATGGCTCCAATTCGGGCTTTAGCTTCGATGCGCAGCGAGCGATGGTGGATGTCCAGCAGCTCGCCGAATCGATTGGGCCACGGCCTACAGGCTCCGCGGCGAGCACAGCCGCTGTGAAGTACATCGCCGACGCGTTCGGCGCTGCCCACTTCGGCGTTTCCCTGAACGAGTTCGTGTTCGCGACTGATCCAAATCGGCCGGCCGCGGTGAAGGCCGGCGGTGCCGAAATCGAAGCGACCACGGCTGGCTTCAGCGGCGAAGGCGTCGTTCGGGGGCCGGGGGCCGTACTCCCAGAGGCGATTTCGAGGGGCGCGCTGAGCGGAAAAGTGGCGGTTGTCGTCCGCGGCGGTACGAGCTTCCAGGAGAAGTACGACATCGCCCGGCTTTCGGGAGCGGCCGCGCTCGTCATCATCAACTCTGACCCCGGCCCGGTTACGGCGAACCTGAAAGAGGCGGCGGACATCCCTGTAGTGACGGTGGCCGGCGCAGCCGCCCAGCAAATCCAGGCGGCCGCGCAAAGTGGCCAGCCAATCGAGGTTTCCGTGCCCGCCGCGGCAACCGCGAAGGCGACGAACCTGGTCGCCCGATCCAACACGGCGCACGCCTGCACCTACCTCGTCGCGGCGAACTACGATTCGGCGCCCGGTTCGCCCGGCGCGAACGACAACGCCAGCGGCGTAGCCGTGATGCTGGAACTGGCGCGGCAACTCGGAGCGCTCCCGCGCCAGCCAGAGGTGTGCTTCGTGGCGTTGGACGCGCAGTTCAGCGGTGGCCTTGGGGCGAAGCGATACCTCGACTCGTTGACGACCAGTGCGCGGCCGGGCGTTGTCATCTTGCTTTCCCAGGTGGGCGCGGGTGGCGCGCTGGCCATGTACGGCGAGACCACCTTGAAAACCCAGGCCGCCGGCATCGCCAGTTCGACAACGCTCAAGCTGACGGACGGCGGGGCGAATCCGCCGACCGCGTCGGCCACCGACGGGTTCCGGGGCGCAGGTATCTCGACGCTGGACATCCGTCGAACCGGCGGCAAATCCGGCCAGGCGGACACCATCAGCACGCTCAATCCGGAGCTCCTGCGCACGGCAGGACAGCTCGCCGGGGAACTGCTCCTGACCGTTAGTGCCAAGACTGGCCCCTGAGGGTTAACGCCGGATCAGAGAAGTTGCAATGGTTTTGCAATGCGTTCACGCCTTTACGGTTGTGCAAATTGGCCCTGATCGGCGGTACTTTGTCCCTAGCCAAACCGAGCCCACCGGGCAAAGGCGGGGGAACCATTCTTGGGGTGAATTGCTCCGTAAGGTGCATAGGCGACTTCCGACGCCGAACCCGTCAGCTAACCTCGCAGGCTTTCGGAGGGTGTTCCTGGACCCCCTCCCGTCCGTTCCGTGGCCGCCATTAGACGGGTGGCACGGAGTATTTCAAGGAGGATGCAGTTTGACCGTCTATTCCGGTACGTATTCGCCGGTCCGCCCCGATGGCACGAAGATCGCGTTCCGCGATCCGATTGCCGATGCGCGAGAGAAGTTGCGACAAGCGGCCCGATTGCCGTTTCACGCTTCGAAGCCACACTCCTGGCAGGACTCGTTTCTGCAGCTGGTGACGGACGCTCGCGCCGATCTCCGGCGACATATCTGGCTCGCGAGCCTCAAGGATTCGCCCCTGAACCGGGCCGAGGCGGAAGAACCGCGACTGAAAACGCAAGTCGAATCGCAGCGCAAGGAACACGATGTCTTCGCAGAGCAGATCGACGAGTTGGTCACTGTGTCGTCGGACGAAGAACCCGCGGACATCTGGCGAATGATTGAACTCGGCGAGAGATCGATCTTGCTGGAGATGGCATTGGCGCGGCATCACAACCGGCTCATGCAACTGCTTTTCGAAACCACCCACCGAGACGTCGGCATCGCCGGCTAATCGACCAGTATGTGCACGAAGAAGCCGCGGGAAACCGCGGCTTCTTTGTGTCATCAGCAGATAGTGCCTGGCGATGGCGTGCACGCCTTCGGGACTGTTGGAAGCGGACCCAACGTCGGAAATGGGGCGAACGTCGGGACTGGCGTCGGAGTGAGAGTTGGGGTTGGTGTCGGTGTAGATGTGGGACGCGGCGTTTCCGTCGGACGCGGAGTTTCGGTGGCTCGGATTGTGGGCGTAGCGGTGTTGGCCGCTGACGAAGTGGGCAACGGCGTCTCGGTCGGCTGCACCGTTGGCGAAGCCGCGGCTCCCGCGACCGTCGGAGCCACTGTGCTGGTCGCGGGCACGGTTTCCGTCGGCTTCACCGTCGCGCTTGGAGTTGGCGTGGGGGTCTTCGGGGCGGGAGTCTCGGTCGCCTGTTTCGTCGGCGCGATGGAAGCAGTGGCGCTCGGCGTGGGCGTCGCCGTGCCGCCATCATCCTGGTGGGTGAGTGCCCATCCGCCAGCGACCACTGCAACGGCGATGATTCCGCCGGCCACAGCCGAGATGATGCCCCACGGCGGGCCAGATTTCGGCGGCGGAGGAGGTGGCGGAGGCGGTTCCGGCTGCGCTGGCGCGACAGGCGCGACGGGCGCGAGAGGTTGTGCCGGGGCCGGCGCGGGCGGGGCCGATGTCGCAGGAGGCCGGACCGGGAGCGGCAGGAACACGGTCTTGAAGGGACGCCCCTTACCGACGCGGGCGGTCTGCTTGCCGTCGCGACCGAACTTGCCCGCGCGTGCCGGCTTCCCGCCTTCGACCGGGATTTCCGGAGCGAGCAGGTCGATGGGTTCGGCTGCCATGGAACTGAACGAGCCGCGGGAAGCCGTCTGTTCCACGCCTTCGAGGGTGCCGTCGTCGGAGGCGAAGATCCGCTCGATCTCCGGCTCGGGATCGGCGTCGAGCGCAGCCGCGAAGTCTGCCAGGTCCGCACCAGGGACGACGGCGAACCGTTCGCTTGAACCATTGGTGACATGGAAGAGGCTGAACGCCCAGGTGGCCGCGAGCGGTTCAACCACTGCGCCGGCCACGCGCCACGAGTCCGCCGCGCGGCCAGCGGTCGCTGGCGCTGGATCGGGGAGGATCGGCCGGGGTTCGGCGGCTGCCAACTCGATGCCGAGCCGGGCGGATCCCTCCGCCATCGCCTCGAGGTGGCTGAAGTCGGTCGCGAACGCACCGTCACACGAGGCCTTCGCCAACGCGACGGCGTCGCTGAGGAGTGTCCGCGCCGATGCGGTGACCCCGGAGCTAAGCGGAACCGATCCCTCGCGCCCGGCTGCGTAGAGGTCGAAGCCGAGGGCCGCGCGCGTCACGCGGAACCCGAACCGTTCGAAGCACGGCAGCAGTTCAAGGTCGACCTCTGGAGCGAATTCGCCGCTGGCTGCCGAGCGGGTCGCGCCGACCGCGAATGCCGTCGCCGCGCCCAGGCGTTCGCCTTCGACGAACTCGCCACAGAGTTCCAGTCGCTCTGGCCGGGGCCGGATATACACACCGAGGGACTCGGGACGTTCGACCAAAAGCGCGAAGAGCGGGCCGAAGCTCCGCGCCCAGCGTTCCGCGAACTCTGCATCGGGTGGGCCGGGGAGCGAAACGCTGATGTGCGTCGAGTAGCCCCTGAGGCTGAAGCCACCTGGCAGCGATTGTTCGAGCGTCTCGCGGCCGAGCGCTGCCCATCGCTGAACTTCGCGTGCGAATCCGGGCTTCACTTCGATGGGCGGCGAGGCGATTTCGGCTTCCGCTTCATCGCAGGTCACGGCCAGGCCACTGGTCAGCCGGTAGGCGTTGCGGTCGCCCGGGTCGAGCCGGAGCCCATCGAACCCGAGGGTGTGGATCAGTTCACGAAAGTCTGCCCGCACTTCGCCCTGCCAGACTTCGAACTCCTGCTCGATGCCAACGCACGCCGAAACGCCGCTAAGCCCAGCCGCAGCTTGCCGAGTTCGGAGTTCGACCGTGGTCACGGCTGGTAGCTAGGTGCTTTTCGGCGGTTGCTTGACCGCGGGCACGCCTTCATCGGTCAGGGCGACTGCCGCTGTTCACTCCCGGCTCCCCGATGGCGATCCCTGACGGCTCGCCGATGATGTTGCCGTTCACACCGGGGTCGCCGATGGCGATTTCGGACTTGCCGGGCTTTTCCGGGGCGAGTTTGCCCGCGTGCCCGTCCCAATCGTCGTCGTGACTGATACTGCCGGCCTTCCCCGATGACTCCCAGGTCGTCCCCGGATCGTTCGTCAAGTCTGTTTCGGCGGCCCCGCCTTCACCGCCCTGGCTCATGCGGTCGTTGCTCTGGTTGGACTTCGTCTTCGTCTTGACGACACCCGCTTCGTCCGGCGTGCCGGTCTCCTTCTCACCCATTTCGTTCCCTCCGGTGGTCCCAAGCGAACGGTATACCGGGTGTCAAGAGTTCTATGGCGGAGGAGGATTGCTCTCTCGGTTCTTGAGCAGGAAAACGATCGGCAGGACGCCCACAGTGCTGGTCGCGGCGAGCACCGGGATCCAGCGGTACTTCTTCAACTGAACGGCGCGCCAGATCGCAACGACCTTCCATGCGGTGTCCCAGAGGAGGACCGGGAGCACCGCCTTTGGGGGCCGGCGCCGGTTTTTGGTTTCGGTCTCGGGACCTGTCACGCGAGTTCGACGTTGTCGAGCAAGCGCGTTTTGCCGAACTTCACCACCAGCGAAAGCAACGCCGCACCAACAGCGATTCCTTCGACTTCTTCCAGCGAGGAATCGTCCGCGAGCGAGACATAGTCGATTTCGGCGAGGGCCTCCGTCGCGATCGTGTCGCGGACGGCGGCGCGGAGGACGCCTGCATCGCGCTGGCCCGCAGCCCAGAGCGCGCTCGCGTGATCAAGCGAACGCTTGAGTACCGTGGCAGCGGCGCGCTGTTCCGGGTCGAGGTAGACATTGCGCGAACTCATCGCCAGGCCGTCGGATTCACGGACGATGGCGCAGGGCACGATTTCAGTACCGAGGTCGAGGTCCCGCGCCATGCGCTGGACCACCCGCAACTGTTGGGCATCTTTGCGCCCGAAGTAGGCTCGATCGGCGCCGACGGCATTGAACAGCTTCAGCACGACGGTGGTCACGCCGCGGAAGTGGCCGGGCCGCGACGACCCTTCCAGTGGCTTTGTGACGCGTTCGACGTCGACGTAGGTTTGGTACCCCTCGGGGTACATGTCCGTGGCGCTCGGCAGGTACACGGCATCGACTCCAGCCGCGCCGAGTTGGGCAAGGTCGCGGACCTCGTCACGCGGGTAGCGCGAGAAGTCCTCGTTCGGGCCGAACTGCATGGGATTCACGAAGATGCTGACGACCGTGTGCAGGTTCTCTTCGATGGACCGGCGGACGAGTTCGAGGTGGCCATCGTGCAGGTACCCCATGGTGGGGACGAACCCGCAGCTGCCGGAGTTGGCGGCGCGCCAGCGGCGCATCGCTGCAGCGGTGGTGAGGATCGTCGGAGGGACGGGCTGCGCGGGACGAGTGTCCTCATCGAGGAGGAAGCGCGTGTCGCGCATGTCGTTGGGCAGGTGAGCCATCAGGACCTCCAATGTTCCCGACGCTGCCGGGGACGAAGACCGTCCCCGGGTTGTTCAGTCGTTCAGACCGCGGCGAGTTCCGTCATCGTCGCTGCTTCCATTTCGAAGGAATGTTCCTTCGCCGGGAACTGCGCGCCTTCGACTTCGCTGATGTAGCTGCGGACAGCTTCGCGAATCGTCTCGCCGAGGACCGCATAGCGCTTGGCGTGCCTCAGCGTGCGGCAGTCATCGTAGATACCGAGCATATCGTGAAGCACCTGCACCTGTCCGTCGCAGTGTGGGCCTGCGCCGATGCCGATCGTCGGGATCGAGATGCGTTCGCTGACCATGCGTGCCAGCGGCGCAGGGATTGTCTCGAGGACCACCGCGAAGGCACCGGCATCTTCGAGCGCGCGCGCGTCGTTGATCAGCTTGGCCGCCGCGGCCGGAGTCTTGCCCTGCACCTTGTGCCCGCCGAACTGGTTCACCGATTGCGGCGTAAGGCCGAGGTGGCCCATGACCGGAATGCCGCTTTCGACCATGCGGTGGACGAGCGGGGCGATGTGGCTGCCGCCTTCGAGTTTTACCGCCGTTGCTCCGCCTTCCTGGAGCAGCCGCCCGGCATTGCGGACTGCTTCATCTGCGTTGGCCTGGTAGCTCATGAAGGGCATGTCAGCGACGACGATCGCCTTGCTCGTCGCGCGGACGACGGAACGCGTGTGATAGAGGATGTCCTCCATCGTCACGGGAACCGTGCTTTCGTAACCAAGGACCACGCAACCGAGGGAATCACCGACGAGGATGATCGGGATGCCGGCCTGCTCGACCAGCCGTGCGGTCGGGTAGTCGTAGGCGGTGATCATGGCGAAGCGCTTGCCTTCGGCCTTGAGTTGCTTGAGTTGATGGATGGAGATGCGTCCCATTGCTTCTGTCCCCTGCTCTCTTAAAGGCTTCCGGCCAACGCCGCTTCGCGCGGGTGGTGGGCGAAGCCGTCGCCGACTTCGATGTTCTTGATGCGGTTGCGGGCATCGACGAAGACCTTGCGCGGCTCCATGTTGAGCGCGGTGTCTTCTGAGACTTGTTGGTAGGCGATGATGATCACGGTATCGCCGCGATGGCAGAGATGTGCCGCGGCGCCGTTAATGCAGACTTCGCCCGAGTCGCGCGCACCCTTGATGGCGTACGTCTCGAGCCGGGCGCCGTTCGTCACATCGACGATTGCGACCTGTTCGTAGGGGAGGATACCGGCCGCTTCCATGAGGTCCGGGTCCAGGGTGACGGAACCTTCGTAATCGAGGTTCGCTTCGGTGACGGTGGCCCGGTGGATCTTCCCGGACATCATCGTGCGCATTTTGGCGTTAGCCCCTCTGCGTGCCTCGGAGACAACAAACCCCGCTGCTTTCGAGCGGGGACGGGAGGGGAGGCGTCAGCGGCGCCGAATAGCGCCTGCGTGCTCGCTTGCCTTATCCGTACCGGCCACTCGGGTCCAGGCGGACGATGGTTGAGACCGAGTCATTGAGCTCGACTTCCTCGCGGATAGCCGGCAAGCGGATCGTTGAGGCTGGCCCGAAAGATGTCAACGAAATTTCGCGGCGCTCGATAAAGGCGTTTAAACACGGTTGTACGAAATGCGCCCGGGCCGGCTTGAGGCCGAGTTCCGCCAACAGCTTCTCTAAAGCGGGAGTGACTTCCCAGACCCCTGCCCAGTGCTTCACGTAGTCCCAATCGATGGGCTGCGCTTCCACGATGGTGAAGATGTCTCGTTGATCTTTCGAACGGTTAGCGATGAGTTTGAGGATGACCATGTCCTCCGGAGTTGCGACGGGAAGGCCATCCGGTGCATCGAGCACAGCCCGTTCGATGACCAGGTCCTGGAACTCCGTCTTCGCGACGATGAAATCGATGGCGTCGATCCCGCCGTTCCGTTCCAGACGCATGAAGTCGGGGCCTGAAGGACTTCCGCCGCCTTCAGTCCGAATCACCTGAAAACCGCGACTGGCCAGCTCGGCAACGAAGCGTTCGATGCCGTTCGCGTCAGCGGCGACGGTGAAATCGAAGTCCGAGGTGTATCGCGGACGCGCCCAATAGTTGGTGGCCTGGCCGCCGATGAGCGCCAACCGGAGGGGCGCAATCGCGAGCACCTCGATGAGGAGGTCTGCGAGCAGGCGTTGGCGAACCTCAGGATCGATAGAGTCCAAGGTCCTTCGCCAGTTCGAGGATTGAGCGCGGCTCCGCTTCTTTGTTCTTCGTGTTCGCCCAACCGATTGAACTTCGGTACAGCCTTTCCGAGCGGCGAATTCGTTCGCGGCCGGGCAAACTCAGGTGGCGGCGAAGATCTTCCGCGTTGAGTTCGGCTTTCCACTCCCCGAGGCGGCGGAAGTATTCACGATCGTGTTCGGAGGCGCGCGCGGCGGTCATTGCCACTTCATGATAGCGCACGGCCCGGGCGCATAGTCCGCGCGCTCACTCGCGCATGCTGTGGACGAGGATGCCCGACCAGATCGCGAACAGCCCGACCATCAACAGGGCCGAGACGATGCAATACGAACACCAGGCGTCGACCACGAACCCTTCGATGTAGGTGAGGTAACCGGAGACGAGCACGCCGGCGAATGCCGCAAGAAACCCGGCGAAGGCAATTTCAAGGCGCCGGCCCTGGAAATCCCGGAGCCATGCGATGGCCAGGGCCAGCATGGCGAGATAGCCCAGCAACCCGGGTATCGAAATCGGGACGCCGAAGGGCTTGCCGTAACGGCTGTTCTGCACGGTGCTACAGCCATGTACGCCAACGCAGACGCCGGTCTGGCCCTGGAGGTTCTCAATGGCGAGGTAGCCCGCCAGGACGGCCCCGATGATGGCGAGAGGCACGGAGAGTGCGACAACCGCTGTCGGAATCCGGGCCGTCATTTCGCGGTCGTTGCCAGGGCCTGATCGAGCAACAGTTTCCAGCCTGCGAGGTCACTCGGCACGTTCGCCAGGTACGTCCCGTTCAACGCGAACGACGGCGTCCCGCGTACTCCGAGCGTGGACCCATCCGCATACTGCTGCGATACCGTTGCGGTAGTTGCGGCATCGTTAATGCACGACTGGAACTTGCCCGCATCCAGACCGGCACGGTCCGCCGCTTTACGCAGTGCCCCGTCGTTGAAGCGGCCAACGTTGAGCTTTTCTACCCCAACCTGGTCCGCGTTCGCCTGCAGTGAGTACAACGCAAGACCGAAGTTCCACGCGCGATCCTGGTCTGCCGCGCAAACGGAACCCTTCGCCGCAGCCACCGATTCGGCGCCGAGAATGGCGAAGTTGTGGAAAACCAACCGCACTTTCCCGGACCGGACGTAGTCGGTGATCAGCCCGGGTTCGACCGTGGCGGTGAACTTTACGCAGAATGGGCACTGGAAGTCCTCGTACACGTCGAGGACGAGCGCCGCCTCGGCGCTGCCCAACGCGAAACCGTCCTGCTCCGGCAAGTCTGCCGCCGACTGGTCGATTTGCGTCGCCAGTGCGTTACTCGACTCGGAACCGTTCGAGGTACTGAGCGCAAAGACGATCAGCCCGGCCACGGCAAGTACCACCACCGCGGCGGCACCCGCGATGAGCCGCCAGCTCAGCGTCTGCTTTTGGCGGACCGGCTGAACCTTTCGGCGGCCGGCAGGCTGTCTCTGGCTTTTTCGTTGAGAGGCCACGAGTGCCCTGCTCTTTCTCGCGGAACTTCCCGCCTACCTACGTTACCGAATCGCCGTCGCCGCCCACATGTCCAACCGGACGCAGGTGACCGCCCGTTGGTGCAGCCCAGGGCGCAACACCCCTCGTGTGACCAGTTTGTGATCACCTCGCCGGATCTCACCGTAAAAATGTTCGACGGCGGGTCCCAGGTGCACCGGACTCGCAGATCACCAGGAGGCAATCTACTTCATGCGATTGCGCAAGCTTTCCATCATGCTCGGGGTCGCGGCCGTTTCGGTCGGCGTCCTCGGAGCACTCCCGGCAATGGCGGCTGACCACCGCGATTCGCCGCTGACCAAGGCTGCACCGCGCAGCGACATCAACGACCTCTACGTCTTCAAGGGCGAATCAGCAGCCACGCTCATCATGACCGTGAACCCGCTGACCAGCCCCGCGGACACCGCCGGTCTTCGCCTCGACCCGGACACGCTCTATGAGTTCAAGGTCGACACCGATGGCGACGCCAAGCCCGACGTGAGCTACAAGCTCACGGCTGAAGGCACCGGTTCCGTCCAGGACATCACGGTTCGGCGGGCGACCGGCGTAAGCGCTGTGACCAACGACATCTCCGGCGATGTCATCCTCAGCGGGAAGAGTTCCGCCGGGGCGGGCGTCACCACCATCACCGATGGTTCGGGCCGCAAGCTCTACGTCGGGCCTCGCGATGACCCGTTCTTCTTCGACCTTGCTGGCTTTAGCAACGGTCTGAAGTTCACCGGTGTCGATACCTTCAAGGGCACGAATGTCACCGCAATCGTCCTCGACCTTCCCGCCGTCCCGAGCCAGCAACTTGGCGTCTGGGCGACGACTTCGAAGAAGGACAACCTGGGCAACTGGGTGCAGCTGGACCGCATGGCGCGCCCGGCGATCAACACCGTGTTCATCCCTGCTGACCAGAAGGACGCCTTCAACAACAACACCCCGGACCGCGATAAGGGCATCTACACCGATGAAGTGAAGGCCGCCCTGAACTCGCTCGGCAGCCCCGCCACCGACGCCCTCGCTGGCCTCCTGCTCCCGGACATCCTCACCGTCGACCTCAGCAAGCCAGTTGGCTACCTCAATGGTCGCGGACTTGCTGACGACGTCATTGATATCTCGCTCCAGGCCATCACTGGCAGCACGACTATCGGCGACGGCGTGGCCGCGAACGACCGCGCCTTCAGCGCGAGCTTCCCGTACCTCGCTACGCCGAACACCGGCGGCGCCGCCCCCGGCGCTCCGAACACCGGTAACACCATCGTCAGCGATGGCGGCCACGACTTCTCGTGGACGCTTCCCGCAGGCCTCATCGCCGCCGGCGCTCTGATGGGCGCAGCCGGATTCGTTCAGCGCCGCAAGGTGCAGGCGTAAGGAGCCGGCCATGGAACGCGCACCAGGACAACTCAACACTCCCCGCTTCTTATTCGATTGGGGTTGGCGGCGGCTGATCTGGCAGTTTCTGCCAGTGGTCGCCATGGTCCTGGGCGCGCTCCTCCTGGCGCGCGACCTCACGGGCGGTGGCGGCACCTCGCCATCGCCCGCGAAGGTCGACGCCGACTACCAGGCGCGGCTCGCCGAGAACATCAATTTCTTCGAAACGCGAGTCGTCGAGACCAACGACTCGCTCAGCTACAACCGCCTGACCAGCCTCTACCTCGAACGGCTTCGGCTCAGCGGCGATGTGAGCGACGTCCGCCGTGCCGAACTGGCCGCTGACAAAGGCATCCAGGTCGCCCCGAACGCGTACGCCAGTGTGACAGCCATGGCCAGCGTGCGGCTCGCGCAGCACGAATTCACTGCCGCCCTCGCCCTCGTCAATCAGGCTGACGGCCTGAAGCCTGGCGTCCCAGAGACGTATGCGCTCAGAGGCGATGCCCTGATGGCGCTCGGACGCTACGACGAGGCCGGAGACAATTATCGCCAGTACCTCGACAAGTCGCCCGGATTCAGCGCCTTCTCCCGCCAGGCGGTGTTCGCCGAAACGAACGGCAACGTCGACCTCGCCATCCAGTTCTGGCAGGCGGCGATCGACTCCACGAAGGTCGAATCACCGATCGATTCAGCCTGGGCTCGCGTCCAGCTGGGCAACTTCTCCCTCACCACCGGCAAACTGAAGATGGCCGACGAGCAGTACGCCACCGCGCTCAACGTCTTCCCGGGCTACCCGCTGGCCGAGGCCGGGCAAGCGCGACTTGCCGCGACCCGCGGCGACTACAAGCAGTCGGCCGCCCTTTACAAGACGGTCACGACAAAACTGCCTTCCCCCGAGTTTGTCGCGCCGTATGCCGATGTTGCGCGCCTCGCCGGAGACCAGGCGGAAGCGACTCGCCAGGCATCGTTGCTCGGCGCCATCGGCCAACTGTTCGCCGCCAACGGGATCGTCAACGACCTGACGCTGATCAACTTCAAACTCGACCACGGCGATACCAGCTCCGAGACGCTTGCTTCGGCGAAAGCCGCTTACGACGATCGCCCCTCGCTCGCCGCAGCCGACACGTATGCCTGGGCACTCTACCGGGCGGGGAACTTCGACGACGCAGCAAAGTACTCCGCTGAGTCGCTGCGCCTGGGCACGAAGGAGCCGCTCTACCTGTTCCACGCGGGAATGATCGCGAGGGCGCAGGGAGATTCCGCGACGGCCCGCGAGCAGCTCTCCCAGGCTCTGGCGATCAACCCGTCGTTCCACCCGGTACACGCTCCCGAAGCGAAAACCCAACTGCAGAAACTGGCGGGTGCGAAATGACGCGGACGTTGAGTTCAGGCTGGCGGCTGAAGCTATTCGGCGTGGTCGCCGTGGTAGTTGCCGCCCTTTCTCCGACACTGGCCCACCGCGCCTTCGCCCACCCGCTGGGCAACTTCACCACCAACCGCTACGCCCGCATCGAGGTCTACCAGGACCGTGCGCTCATCCACTACGTGGTGGACACCGCCGAGATCCCCACATTCCAGGCGATGGATTCGATCGACAAAGACGGCGACGGCAAGGGGTCGCCGGATGAACTCGCGGCGTACGCTCAAAAGGTCGCGGCGACCTATCCGCAGAAGTTCGCTTTGAAGCTCGACGGCCGCCAACTCACTCCGACAGCGCTCGAGAGCACCGCCCAGTTGCTCGAAGGCCAGGGCGGGCTGAACACGCTGAGGTTCGTGGCGGTCTACGACGTCCCGTTCGGCGATGTGAAGGCCGGGGCAGCCACGAAGATCGCATTCGACGACTCGAACTTCACTGCCAGCCAGGGCTGGAAAGAGATTGTCGTCCGGGGTTCCGACGGGGCCGCGATCGACGTTGACCCTTCCCTGACGATCGACCAATCCGACGCGCTCTTGCACTACCCGGCGGAGACGCTGCGTTCGGCCCCGCAGGTGAACGACGTAGCCTTCAGCTGGACCGCGGGCAGCGGCAGCCCGGCCCCCGAATCGGCGACTCTCCAGGTCGCGAACGCAGGCCGCGGAGCTTCTGGCTTCGCCGCCATCTTCAACGACCTCTCGGACGGACACGTGACGGTCGGGTTCCTGCTGCTTTCGCTGCTGATCGCGTTCGCGTTCGGGGCGCAGCACGCACTCGGGCCTGGCCACGGCAAGACCATGGTGGCCGCCTACCTCGTGGGCAGCCGCGGGACGCCAAAACATGCCGTCGCGCTCGGCCTGACCGTGACCGCGACGCACACCTCGACCGTCTACCTGCTCGGGTTCGTCACGCTGGTGGCGGCAGCGTGGCTCTCGCCCGAGAGCGTCTACCTGTGGACCGGCGTGGCCGCCGGCGTAATGGTGATGGCCTTCGGGCTCGCGCTGTTCGTGCAACGCGCGATCAGCTACCGCCGCGCGCAGGCGCCATCAGGCGTGCATCGCCATGGGATTTTCGGCAAGGCGCATACCCACGAACCGCACCAACACCATCACGAGGATGAAGCGCACGACCATCCGCATCCGCACCCTCAAGATGCCGGTCGAGTCACATGGCGGAGTTTGCTCAGCCTCGGAGTGCTCGGAGGATTGCTTCCCTGCCCTTCGGCCGTGGTGGTGATGGTAGCGGCGATTTCGCAGGGCCAGGTGCTGCTGGGCATGCTGCTGATCGTCGCCTTTAGCCTCGGGTTGGCCGGCGTCCTGATCGCAATTGGTTGCTCCCTCGTGCTCGGGCGCAAGATCCCGGCACGCCAAAGACGCCTGTTCGAACACCCGCTCGCACGCCGTGCGATCGCCGTCATGCCCGTCGTCAGTGCGCTGATCGTGACGATCGTCGGCCTCGGGCTGACCTACCAGGCCGTCGGACGGGTCTAAGGCACGGTCGGAACGCCTCCGCACCAATCGACACAGACGAACTCTGGGCCACGAGCTTCCGCGACCACCACGCCCGTGTTCGGGAACTCCAGTGCGGCCGCGAACTCTCGGGTGACATTTGCCAGGAACTCAGGAAGCGCGGCCCGATAGGTGCCACCGTGCTCGATGCACAGGACCGATTCGCCGGCGTTCAACGCCGCCCCAACTCCTGAATAAGCAGGGCCATGCGAGCACAGACATCGGTCCGTGATTCGCCGCCGCCGACCCGAGCGGAGTCGTCGCCAGCCAGCCATGCGTGGGAAACGGCTTCGTACTCGGCCCAGCCTTCCGCGAGATTCGTCCCTTCCCAGCGCCCAACATCGAACTCACGGAGGCCATCGGCAACGGTGAACGGCAAATCCAATGCTTCCGCGACAATCTCGGCCGTCTGCACCGCCCGCAGAAGTGGCGACGATCGAATCACGGTGACCCCGGCCGACCTGAGCCGAACCGCAACTTCGCGGGCCTGGCTGATGCCCAGCGCGGTGAGCGGGAACGCGCCTTCGCGGTTCGCGAATGCTCGGGAACGGTTCGCGCTGCTCTCGCCGTGACGAGCGAAGTAGAGGCGAGAAGACATGCCACGGAGGGTACAGCGCCGGAGGGCCGTGCTCGGTGGTGGTATGCTAAAGCCCACGGGAGTGGGATTTATGGCCGACATGGTACGCAAGCACATCACGGTGCCCCGGGAAATAGCCCTGGCCTTCGAGGCACTTGTGGGCGAACGCAATCAGAGCACAGAGATCGCGGCGATGATGGAAGAGCGAGTAATTCGGGCCAAGCGAGCGGATTTCTTCAGAGATTTCGCTGGCTTCGTTACCGCTGAAGACCACCCTGAGTGGGCGACCCCCGAGGATGTCAACGAGTGGGTTCGCAAGCTCCGTGCGGAAGCATGGGAGAATCCGGCTGTGAAAGCCCTGCGCGACGCCCCGCGACAACGTGACTGACTTCTTGGTCGATTCGACAGTCCACATTCATTGGGCGCGAGGCTTCGGTCCCGCCGTTGATTGGCTGGATGGTCATGCGATCGATGAGTTGAACACGAGCGTAATCTCGATTGCCGAAGTGTATTCGGGGGCCAGCCCAAGCCAGTTGGATCAATGGCCGAGCTATTTCCGCCAGTTCAAGGTCATCGGGATCGACGAAGAAATTGCCGTATTCGCTGGCGAGTTGCGCTATGGACTCGCCAGGCAGGGTTACCAGATCCATCTGCCTGACGCACTCATCGCAGCGACCGCAATCCTTCGGGCCGCCACCGTTGTCACCGCCAACGCCAAGGACTTCGTTATCACCGGCGCGCAGGTGTTCGAACTAAGCCCTTGATCCCTAGGTTGGCGTGGCCGCGCCGCTCCAGAAGTCCCGGCGCAGCAGTTCGAGGGACAGCCCGAGCGGGTTTTTGGGGTGGAGCCAGGCCATGTTTTCGGGGTCGCCGCCCTGGGCGCCGATCATGCGGCCGCCGGCCGAGTCGATCCCGTTCGAGCTCTCCTGTACATCGGGAACTGTGAACCCGATCGAGTCGATGCCCTCGCCGCGCTTGTCGATCAGTTGGGCGAGCGGACTATCGGGGCTGGCCGGGGCGATGATCTCCATCACCAGCCCGCCCAGCTGGACCATGGCCATTTCGCCGAACGAAATGGGTGTCCTCGCCCGGAGGATGGTGGCCCCGAGGACATCGGTCGCGTAGGTCACGGCTGCATCCAGATCGCGGACGCGGAAGTTGATTTTGGCAAAAGCTATGTCGGTCATGTGGGGACCCTCCACGGGGATACTACGTGTTGAAGTCAGCTGACGTGACGCCGTTCCAGTGTGTTATATTTGGCTTGAAAGTGGGTTTTAGTGGCCACTGAGATGGTTCGGAAACACATAACGTTGCCACGCGAACTCGCCGAAGAGTTCGAGAAATTAGTTGGCGAGCGCAACCAGAGCGCGGAAATCGTGGCGATGATCGAACGGCGGCTCAAGCAAGAGCGCCTGCGCGCAGCCTTCGAGGCGTTGGCCGATTCGCCCAAAGGCCCGCACCCGGAGTGGGATGGACCAGGTGTCGTGGCTGAATGGGTGCGCAGCCAGAGGGCCGCGTCTGACGGTCGCCGCCAGCCCGGGTGACGGAATACCTCCTCGACACGACGGTGCTTATTCAGCAGTTCAGGGGCAGCCCTCGCGTACGTGCCTGGATCGCGGCGGCGATCGCGGAAGACCATGCGCTCGAGACCACTCCTGTGAATGTTGCCGAAGTCATGGCCCGGGCGCACCCGAATGAAGAGCCGTACTGGGAAGCGGTGTTCGGAGCGTTGACGATCCCGGCACTCAGCGCTGAGCACGGGGCTCGGGCGGGTGCTCTCCAATTTCAACTTGCGCGGCGCGGCTTCACCCTCAACACCGCCGACGGTCTGATAGCGGCGGTCGCCGCCGAACGCGACCTCACGCTGGTAACCGCGAATACGAAAGACTTCCTCGAGACCGGAATTCACCTGCTCCCGCTCGACGGAGACGCCTGATGCCGCGCCCTACGGGATGGCGATGGTCAGGTTCACGGGCGCGCCCGGGCTGTCGCCGATCGCGTGGCCGGTCGGGTAGAACTGGCCGTTGAAGACGACGGAGATCGAAGCGCCGACGCGGTTTGCACAGCCCTCAGGCGCAGCGAAGTAATCAACGCGGTAGCCGCCCGCGGCGGTGGTCGGCCGCCCGGGACCGATCACGCCATCGAACGCCAGGCTCACGACTGAACCAGCCGGGGCCGGCGCCCCGCCGATGGTGAAGATGCCGATGACGCTGTTCGGAGGCGAACTGGAACTGTCGCTGTTCGGGCAGAACGCTCCCCCCGCGACGACTGGCGGTGCGGTGGGCACCGGGGTGGGTT
>JBDTNM010000035.1:0-19820 GCA_039933735.1 bacterium
GGATACCAACCCTGGGGCTATGCCTGGGTCTTCCCGAAGGCCGAAGTCCTCTCGATTGGGATCGTCCTGCCTCCCGGCCAGGCCGGGACGATGAAAGACCGCGTTCGCGCGTACATCGAAGCGCTGGGACTTGGCTCGGCTGAAGTCGATATCGCCCGTGGCCACAAGATCCGCTTTCGCCGCAACCATGAGCGCATCGTCAACGAACGCGCGTTACTCGCCGGCGACAGCGCGGGCCTCGCCGACGAATTCACCGAAGAAGGCATTTCCTACGCCATCGAATCCGGCCGTCTTGCCGCCCGCAACATCTTGCGTGGCCTCGGCGGTGGCACCATCGAAGGCTATCAGCGGGATATCGACCGCGAAGTGATGCCCGAGCTCCGCGCCGCCCGCCAGATTGGCTTCATGTTCTACGGGATGCTCCGGCGTGCGCCTCGGCCCTGGATGTTCGCGAGCGCACACGTCGGCTACCTCTGGGATGCATTCTTCGCCGTCCAGAAAGGCGAATCGACCTACGCCCGTGAGGCCGCGCGCATCCCCGTCCTCCCGGGTCTCGCCCAACGTCGCCTCGACCGGCAAGACCATGCCGGCTAGACCTCGGCCCGGCACTCCCGCCAATGAACCGCCCTCATCCCCGCACGACTCGGGCCGGCCGGAGTCCACCGCTCGCGACGGACTCACGCAGACGCCCACAACTCCCCCTCTCCCGCGACGCAGGAGTCGGGAGAGAGGGCCGGGGGGTGAGGCCCCGAACGACCGCATCGCCCCTTACACTCCCGCCGAAATCATGGAACTCCTCGTGCCCGTCTACGGGCGGCCAGTCGCACAGCCAAGCCATGACCCCCTCGCCGAACTCATCCTCACAGTCCTCTCGCAGAACACAGCCGATACCAACAGCGGCCGTGCCTTCGTCCAGATGATGAGGCGGTATCCGACCTGGGCGGCCATCGCCCACGCACCGCCCGAAGAACTGGTGGCCACCATCCAGAACGGCGGCCTCGCCCAGCAAAAGGCGCCTCGCATCCAGGCCATCCTCCGCGCCGTCGCCGAACGCTCTCCCGGCTGGGACCTCGACTTTCTCGAATCGCTCTCGCTAGACGATGCCCGCGCTTGGCTTCGGGCGCTCCCGGGAGTGGGCCCCAAGACCGCCGCCTGCGTTCTCTTATTCGCTCTCGGCCGTCCGGCTCTCCCGGTCGACACGCACGTCGAACGCGTCAGCAAACGCCTCGCGCTCATCCCCGAAGCTGCCACTGCCGAGCAGGCCCACGAACTCCTCGAAAAGGCAGTCTCCCCAACCGATTACTATCCGTTCCACATGCTTCTGATAAAACACGGCCGCCGAATCTGCGCCGCCCGCCGGCCCGCCTGCTCGCGCTGTCCCCTCGTCCAATGTCCCTCGCGGGTCGAACTCGAATGAGCGTCGACATCTCGGCGCAATCGGCGCGCAGATTCATTCTTGGCAAGCATGGGCTCTGGCCGGGACGCCGCTGGACGGGCAAGGACGGCACGCGTTCGGCCATGCGCGCCGTCGAGCATCTTCAGCTCGACCCACTCGTCATCGTTGCCCGCAGCCACGACCTCATGCTCCACGCCCGCGTCGAGGCATACCGCCCTGAGTATTTCGACCAACTCACCTACCAGGATCGGGAATTCTTCGATTGGGGCGGATGGTTGGCGGTCCGTCCGATGGACGAACTGCCCCATTGGCGCGTGCTCATGCGCCGCAACGCCGCCTTTGGCCGGATCAAACACTCAGGCGATGAGCACGCGGACGCCATCGCCGAGATGCGCGCCCGCCTCCTCGCCGGGGAGCGCATCGCCAACCGCGAACTCAAAGGCGGCGAAAAGCTCTCGTCCTGGAGCTACCGCGGTACGAAGGAGGGTTCGCTCGCCCTCTACTACCTCTGGCGCACCGGCGAAGCCATGACTTACGAGCGCCGGGGCTTCGAACGCGTCTACGCGGCAACCGAAGCAGTCGCCCCACCGGAGTTGCTCGGCGACGTCGACGAACACGAGGCCGAACTCTTCATCGCCCGCAAGGAAATCGCGCACCAGGGCATCGGCCGCTTTAAATCAATGGGCATCCTTCTTGGAAAATCCGTCTCCCCCATCGAACACCAGGCGCTCGAACGTGAACTCGTGGAGCGCGGAGAACTCACCGAAGTCACCGTCGAGGGCTGGAAGGGCACGCAGTACATCCCCTCTCCCGACCTGCCGCTTCTCGAAGCCGTCGCTCGCGGCGAAGTCCCGCAGTCTTGGACCCCCACCGGACCCTCCAGCCTCGAGCAGGTCGCCATCCTCTCGCCCCTCGATCCCGTTTCCGCTCGCGGTCGCGCGAAGACCCTCTTCGGCTTCGACTACATCTGGGAGATCTATAAGAAGCCCGAGGACGTGAAGTACGGCCGCTTCACGATGCCCATCCTCTGGGGCGACCAACTCGTAGGCCGTGCGGATTTGAAGACCGACCGCACGAAGAACACCCTCGTCGTAAATGGAGTCTGGTTCGAGGATGACAGTCTCGCCAAAGACGACGGGGTCGCGACGGCGCTTACCGCCGGAGTCGTGGCGCTCTCCCGCTTGGTCGGAGCGGCGAAGATTGATGCGGAGACAGTCACGGATCGGACCCTTAAAGCAAGGCTGAAGAAAGCAAAATGACCCTCTCCGGCAAGCCTTAGGAAGCCGTAACCGTCACAGGCGCCCCATTCCGGATCAGGTTCGTCAGCGGACAGTTCGCGCTGGCATAGCGGTGCAACTCCGCCCGCTGCTCGGCACTGGCATCAGGGGCCTCCAGCGTCACAACCGCCTGAATGTTGAACGGCGTCGCCGGGTCGTCGGTCTCTAGACCTCCGAATCGCGCATCGTTGTTCTCGGCCGTCACCCTCACCTCGATCCGGTCTACTTCGATCCCTAGCAGGCACGCACCAATCTCGTACGTATGCGTCAGGCAGGTGCTAATCACGCCGCACAGCAACTCGGGCGATGATGGCCCCAGCGAAAAGCCACGGAACCCCGGCCCGCTATCGCCGATGAACTGCCAATCCCGGATCCGGAGCTTCCGCACGCCGGTCCGATCATCGGCCACACACGTCGCCGAAATCGTCTCCCGCCAGTCCGCGCTCTTGGGCTTCGCCACCGCCAGCCCGCGAATCGCAGCCGCCTTATCAACCAGATATTCCCGAAGTCCAGTCATCGGCCGAGTCTAATGCGAACCAGCCGACCGCTGCGACCCACCTTTCGCCTCGCCCCGGAACGCGGCTTCCCCTCTCCCAGACTCAGGAGAGGGGCTAGGGGTGAGGGACCGCGACACCTACAACTTCACCCGCGATACTGGAACGCATGGCGGACAACCTCTTCACCATGCTTTCGGCGTACCGCCAGGGCTCGGCGGCAACCCCCTTCGAGAACTACTGCACCACCGCGCTTGCCTACTTCCTCAAGCGCGGACATCGCATGCTCTCCGCGCTCATCGCCCAGGCCGCCGGCACCGGCGCCGAAGATCTCGTGCTCGTTGAAGTCCAGCCGCGCCTCGCCGAAGCTGGCGTCGCCGACCTCCTCCTCACGTACGAGGGCGGCAAGCGCGTCCTCATCGAAGTCCAGGTCGAACCCAACGCCGACCAGAGCCTCCTTCCCGGTTTCGAAGCGATTGCGAACGAATGGATCGAGAAGCCAGCGTTTCTCATCCTCGGCCTCGGCAACGCGACTCCCGATCCCTGGCGCTCGATCACCTGGGCTGAAGTCCTCGAGGCCGTCGAAGACGATCCCGACCCCGTCGCCAGCGAATTCCGCGAATTCGTCCTCCAGGACGTACTCGGCCTCGGCGATGTCCCCCTCGAAGAAGCGCTCAGCACGAACCGCCTCTACGCCCTCGGCGGCGCCGCCATCCGCCGCTTCCTCGGCAACGACGCACATTACGTCAACAGCGCTTCTCGCCCGCTGAACGGGCAATACCGTTATCTCGGCACCACGTTCTCGATCGACGGCGCCGAAATGAACTACTGGATCGGCATCGTCAACGAAACCGTGCCGCTCGGCGAGCACTACCACCTCATGCTCGCGAGCAAAGAGAAGCCCTTGCTCTTCGAAGCCGTCCAGCCCCGCGCCACCGGCGACTGGAAGTGGCCCTACTGGACCGGCATGGGCCGCGTCGTCCGCCCCATCACCCCGGCCAGCTACGAAGGCCTCCTCGAACGCACCAAACGCAAGTAGTCACGCCGGGTCGGCCGGTCATGTTTTGCCAGGGCATTCGTCGTGGCAATCTCCGATAGAACGATTTACCTACCCGTCGTTACGATTGACGCGTATGATCGTGATACCTCGCGCGACTGATGTTTCTTCGCTCGGAAACAGCTAACCGTACGCGGCGATGGAGGCCATTGTGTTCGTCGCACTCAGCCGCTTCACGATAGCGAACGGCATGGCAGCCTCCGTGCGCGAGGCGTTCGTGAACAGGCCACACGCCGTCGATGACGAACCCGGATTTCTCGGCCTCTCGGTGATGAACCCGATCGACCGGCCCGAAGAAATCTGGCTGCTGACGCGGTGGCTGGACGAATCGAGCTACCGGACCTGGCACGGGAGTCACTCGTACCGGACCGGTCACGCAGGCATTCCAAAGGGATTGAAGCTTGTACCGAAGAGCGCGGAAGTCAGTTTTTTCGATGCTTTTGCTGATTGAACGAAAGGCGGCGCGAGCGTGACCCAGGTACCACTCGAAAGACTTAGCCCTGCGGCGCTACAACGGTTCGCGGGGCTCAGGGTCCAGGCCGTAGAAGCCGTTACGAACCGCTTTTATCAGGATCACGCCTCTCTTTACGCGTCGTTCGGCGATCGTGGACGCGAAGCCTGCCGGGAGGACTTAGGTTTCCACCTCGAATTCCTGCGCCCCGTACTCGAGTTCGGCGAAGCCGCGCCCATGGTCGACTATCTGCGTTGGTTGGCGGGCGTGCTCACCGTCCGAAACGTCCCCGTCGAACACCTTGCTCAGTCGTTGGATTGGCTCGCCGAGTTCTTCTCGGGGCATCTCCCGCCCGAAGACGGCGCAATCGTGGCGGCGGCGCTGAGCCGCGCCAGGGATGGCTTGCTCGCGGACGACGGTTCGTCCTCGGGCGCGAACACAAAACTTCCCGAGGCGTGGGCTGAATGCGTCGAGTTCGAATTGGCACTGCTGACCGGCGATCGCACGGCTGCAACGGCGGCCGTTTCGGAACGAATGGCCCGCGGCCATAGCCTCATCGACACAGAACTCCACATGATCCAACCGGCTCTCTACCAGATCGGCCGGAAGTGGGAACAAAACCTCGTCTCGGTGGCTCAGGAGCACCTCGCAACCGCGATCGCCCAGTCGCTAATGATGCAGGAACTGGTCCGCTGCGAGCCGTCACAGCCAAACGGCAGGAAAGTAGTGCTCGCCTGTGTCGCAGGCAACCACCACGACGTCGGCCTGCAAATGGTCGCCGACGCCTTTCAGCTTTCCGGCTGGGAGGTGAGCTACCTCGGAGCCGATGTCCCAACCGGCTCACTAATCCAGTACGTGGGTAGCTGGAAGCCCGACCTGGTGGGCCTGTCTATCGCGTTCGCTCAACAACTGGCGGCCGGGAGGACCGTGGTCTCGCGCATCGCCGACGAATTCGGAGACCAACGGCCGCGGGTGATCATCGGTGGGCTTGCAATCAACAACTTCGAAGGTCTCGCCGGACAAATCGGGGCGGACGGCTGGGGCGCGGACTCCGCCAGTGCGATCGCTGCAGCCGCCAGGGTCGCTTCTCCCCCGGTCAAGTCGTGACCATCCCGGACGACGAGTTCGGGCCCCTCTTGAGCGTCGCGGTGGCTACGTTGGATCGCTCGGGAACGTTGCTCAAGGCGAACGAAGGGTTTCTTCGTTTGACGCAGCCTGTCTGCGGAGGCATCGGCACTGACGCCGCCGGGCTCTTCGTACAGCCGCGTCTCTCGACGATCCTGAGCGGTTCTGCGGACAGTTCCGGGCTGCTCTACAGCGGACTGATGACCCTTGGCGATCCGGGCGGGAAGTTGCGTACCTTGCGGGGACGCGTCTGGTGCGTCCCCACAGGAATTCGGATCGTGGCCGAACACGATGTGGTTGAACTCGAGCGGATATCGGAAACGATGGAGAGCCTTCATAAAGAGTCCCTCCAATCCCGGCGGGCACTCGGGGTCGCGAATGTGACACTTCAACAGGGTCAGGCCCAACTGACCCAAACGGCGCTTACGGACCCCCTCACCCGGGTCGGCAACCGGCGGTTGTTCGACCAGGCGCTGGAGATCGAAATTGCCCGAGTGCAACGTGAAGGCTCGGCCTTGAGCGCGATGATGAGCGACGTCGACCACTTCAAGGCAGTCAACGACCATTACGGCCACCCCGTCGGCGACCTGGTGCTCGTGCGCGTCGCCGAAGTGCTGAAGCTGGAAACGCGGCCGGCAGACGTCGTGGCTCGCTTTGGCGGTGAAGAATTCGTCGTGCTGATGCCCCTGACCGACCTGCGCGCCGCCGAGACCGTCGCCGAGCGCATTAGGCAGCGACTCGCGAACGAAGTGATCCCTCCCCTGGCTGAACCCGTCACCTCAAGCATTGGGATCGCTCAGTATCGTCCGGGAGAGGACGCGGCCGTACTCCTGGGGCGGATGGACGCGGCCCTTTATCGGGCGAAAACCCAGGGGCGCAATCGAGTCGAATCGGAGAACTGAGCGACTACCGCCGAACCTCGTTCTGAAGCCCCGGCTCGTCGAACATCCCTACCCCCTACCGCCTAACCCCTAACCCGTACCGGTGCTAACCTCGGGATTCTGGCGCCTTTTTTCGGCTCCCCTACACTCTTCCCACGGACTTTGCCCATGACCAGGGTCGGCATCATGGAAACGGCCATCCGCGATGGCCATCAGTCGCTGCTGGCGACACGCATGCGCACCGAGGACATGATTCCCGTCCTCGAAAAAATGGACGCCATCGGCTATCACAGCATCGAGTGCTGGGGCGGCGCCACATTCGACACCTGCATGCGCTTCCTCAAAGAAGACCCCTGGGAACGCCTCCGCGAAATCAAGAAGCGCCTCAAGAACACCCCTACCCAGATGCTCCTTCGCGGCCAAAACGCAGTCGGCTACCGTCACTACGCCGATGACGTCATCGAGCAGTTCTGCGAACGCTCCGTCGCCAACGGCATGGACATCTTCCGCATCTTCGATGCCCTCAACGACACCCGGAACCTTGAGACCGCCTTCCGCGCGGTGAAAAAGGCCGGCGGCCACGTCCAGGGCACCATCTGCTACACCATCAGCCCGGTCCACACCGTCGATCTGTTCGCCAAACAGGCCGACACCATGGTCCAGATGGGCGCCGACTCCCTCTGCATCAAGGACATGGCGGGCCTGCTCAGCCCGATGATGGCGAAGGCCCTCGTCAGCCGCCTCAAGAAAGACCACCCGGACAAGCTCGTCCAGATGCACTGCCACGACACTTCCGGCTACTCCGAAATGGCCTACCTCATGGGCGTCCAGGCCGGCGCCGACGTCATCGACTGCGCCATCAGCTCTCTCGCCGGCGGCACCAGCCAGCCGGCAACCGAAACGCTCGTCGCCGCGCTCTCCGAAGACCCTGATCACGCCACCGGCCTCGATCTGGTCAAACTGAATGAGCTCGCGGAGTACTTCAAAGGCGTTCGCCGCAAGTACTGGAAATTCGAAAGCGGATTGCTCGGCGTCGATGCTGGCGTGCTCCAGCACCAGGTGCCCGGCGGCATGATTTCGAACCTCGTCGGCCAACTTCGCGAACAGGGCGCCGAAGCGCGGCTGCCAGAAGTACTCGCAGAAAACGCCCGCGTCCGAGAGGACCTCGGTTTCCCCCCGCTGGTCACGCCGAGTTCCCAGATCGTCGGCACCCAGGCCGTCCTCAACGTCCTCACCGGCAAGCGCTACGGCAACGTAACCAAAGAAACGAAGAACCTCGCCAAGGGCCTCTACGGCGCCACCGCGAAACCGATCGCGCAAGAAATCCTCACGGAATTGCTAGGCGACGAACAGCCCATCACCCATCGCCCCGCCGATGACCTTCAGCCCGAAATCGAAATCGCAAAGGCCGAAATCGGTGAGACCGCCAAGGACATCGACGACGTCCTCAGCTACCTGATGTTCCCCCAGCCCGCGAAGGAGTTCCTGGAATGGCGGAACTCCGGCGGTGGCCCCGAACGCGAATTGGTCGCTGCCATCGTTGGGGCAATCGCAATTGGCGAGAAAAAAGCCGCGGCCGCGATTCCCATCCACGCGCCGGCAACAAACGGCGGCGGCGAACCAGCAGCATGGCGCAACTACGCGCGCATGCGGCAGATGCGGTAGGAGAGCACCAATGGCGACAGTGAAAATCGGTGGACGCAGCTACAACGTCGAAGTCAAAGGCGACAAAGTCGTGGTCGACGGCCACGAATACGAAATCAAGGTCCGCGAAGAGGCTGGCTACGCCACAGTGAACGCCGGCGGCGTCCCGTACCGCATTCAAGTTCCGCCCGCCGCTACTCGAGATGACGCGATGTTCGCCGCCCAGGTCGACTACCGGCAGTTTACGGTCGAAATCGAAGGCCGGCTCTCGACTGGCCCCGCTCCGCGTGAGCGAAAAGTCTCCGTTGCCGCCACCGGCAGCGCCGTCGGCGCCCTCGTGAAAGGCGGAGTCAGCGCCCAGATCGCCGGTCGCATCTTGAGCATCAAGGTCAAAGTCGGCGACACGGTCGCCAAGGGCGACGTCCTCCTCCTCCTCGAGGCCATGAAGATGGAAAACGAAATCAAGTCGCCCACCGACGGCATCGTCAAAAACATCCCGGTCAAGGAAGGCGATCGTGTCTCCGAGGGCCAAACCCTCGCCGTCGTCGCAATCGACTAGAGTCCACCACAGCTAGAAACGTAAACAGGGCCACCGAGAGGTGGCCCTGTTTCTTACTTCGGTGACGAAGAGGTCAGCTCGTGCGCAGCGTGCTCAGTTGCTTCGCGTGGTCGTTCAAGTGATAGCTCACGATCCCAAGCATCCCGCCAATCGTCTGCTTGCCAAGCTGAGGATGATCGAACTCCACGGCTAGATGATCGTCATTCAACTGGTCCACGACGCCCATCAACAGCCCATGGGTTCGCGTCGTCTCACTGACGGCGGAAGCCGCGTCGGCAAGCTCAAGCCGTGCCGGCGTAGGGCCTTCCAGGCCGGCCGCACGAGCGATGCCCTGCCCGAAAAACGCGCCGGAACCGGCGATGTGCTCAGCCACCTGGCGAGCGCACCACGCGTCCTCGCCTTCGGCCGAGGTCGCGGGCTTGGTGTCCCACACGGGTTGGGCCTGGCCGAGTTCGGCGATGTAAGTATCGAAAGCCGCGGAAATTGCGGACCTGGCTTCTGCGGCTGTAGCCACGATGAGTAATCCCCCTCGAATCTGGTTCGGCGCCAAGTCTGAAGCCCTCACTTGCAAGGAGCCAACCACATTTCTGGGGTGTCTGCTGTTTCCTGTTTCTGAAGCTTCGCTATGATGCGAAATCGAACTAACCGCGGGGGACGCCCCGTTACTGTGGAGCTGGAATGCTGGCTTATCTGCCTTTTCTCGTAAGTCCGAACAGCCTGGGCGTGATTTGTCTCGTCATTTTCCTCGCGAGCACCATGATCTTCACCATTCCAGTCTTCGCGACCCGCGGCGGGACGCAAATAGTCTGGACCGGGATCGTCGGCTTCGCACTGACGGTCGAACTCGCGATCATGGTCTTGCTGGTCGTACTCACCAGCCGCGGCGACATCTTCCAATAACGGACCCTTTGACCCAGATCCGTCTCAATGACCTTTCACGGATACTTCCAGCGGCGTGCTTCGCCGTGCTCGGTGCCCTCAACCTCTGGAACGACCCTGGCGGCGGCCTTGGTGGCACCAGTGTCCGAGATTGGATCGTCGATGGCCTGGCCATCCTCGCCGTGAGCGGCGCCATCTGGCGCATCAAGCAAGAGAGTCTGCGCGGCACGGGCCACGGGACCCTCGCGATCAACGCCCTATTCGCCGCCACTCTCTCGTTGCTGGGCTTCCCGGCGTTCTGGGTCGGCATCTACGCGCTGTTTGTCGCCGCAACATTCATACTTGGCGGCTTTTCAAACGCCGGGCCCCGCGCGGCTTCGCGCACGCATATCGCCATGGTCGTCGCCGCCATTGGCCTCGCTGTAGTAGGAATCCTGGTCGCCGTAGGCTACGGCTAGCGGCTCACAACAAACGCCGGATCGGCTTGCGACCCGGCCTCGGGTCGTAATTGCTCTTGAACATCTCGAGCTTGTCTCGCTCGATCAGGTACTTCCCGGCGAACAGCGTCGCCGGGATCTTTTTCTGTTTGATCAACCGTCGAAGGCTTTGCGGATGGATCGCGAGTTCGCGCGCCGCCTCGACGAGATCGAGGTAGTTATCGAACGGGGTGATGAGAGCCATGAGTGGGCGTGACCTCGGGGTGAGTTAGGCCGGAATCGCTCAATTGCTTAGGCACTGGAACGGTATCACCGCGTTATGACTATTGTCTACACGCCCTAGCATTTAGCTTCGCAATCAAGCAAGTCCGCCGCTCAGCCCCGGCCCTCAGTTCGCTTTGATCGTTCCAGGCCCGCTCACCTGGTTCTTCGGCAACTGGTCTCCCCGAATCGTCATCTCCCGGAAGATCATCGAGCTCGAATCCCCGTTCAGGGGCTGCGCCACGATTACCTGGTAGTCGTTCGCCGAACCAGTAATCACGGCAGTGCTCTTGTGGCTTTCGAACTTCACGCCATCGTCGGCCGGTCCGGGCGCCTCTGCGACGAGGTCCCCAACGCACGAGTCCGCCGTCGTGCACTTCGCCGAGGTGGCGAACACAAGCACTTCACCATCGAGGCCCATGTGAGACGGATGATTCGACGCGAATCCCCAGGTAACCACGAGGTGCTTCGCGTCCGGCGCCTTCAACGTCGGCGCTCCTGATTCGAGGCCCCAGTCGAGCCCGAACTGGTCCGTCAGGCGGAGTGTCCCCCACGCATCGTGCCCGGCATTGTCTTTCGCGTGCACCACGTACCGCCCCATCGCGTTCGCGGGCACGCTCGTCTCATGGACGGTTGCCAGGTCGTCCAGGCTCTCGCTGTAAATCGAAGCTGGGCCGACCTCGCCCTGCGAAACGCGCACTTCGGCCGTGGTCGGCACGTTCGTTGCAAAGCGGATGGTGACCACACCAGGTCCGGCGTGGCTCGTGCGGATCCAGAGAAGCCTTGGCGCCTCCGCTGGCTTCTCCGCAACCTTCGACGGTTCAGCAACTGGAGTCACCGTCGGGAGATCGGCCACAACCGTTTGCGCCGCCTCGGTCGCTGTAGGCGGCGCAGGCTCGCCAGTCACAACGTCTGTGGCCGAAGCCGATCCGCAGGCGGCAAGCAGCAGGGCCGCGCCTCCGAGAATCCCCGCCGTAAGAATCGTTCGCTTGTTCATGGGTTCGCCCCCTCGTTCGTTGTCATCTAGACAAACGGGAGGCGAACTTCTTACGGTCGCGGTCTTAGCTGTGGCCGGTGATGTACTCCGTCATCTGCCGAATGTGGTCTTCCTGGTGCAACGTGATCCAGCGCATCAGGTCGCCGATCGAAAGCATCCCGACAAGCTCGCCGTCTTCCATCACCGGCAGGTGCCGGAAGCGCCGCGCGGTCATCAGTTCCATCGCCTCATCCACGTTGCACGAAGGCGAAATCGTCTGGACGGGGCGCGTCATGACGCTCGTCACCTTCGTCATAGTCGGATCGCGGTCCGCATCCACGACGCGGCGAAGCACATCGCGTTCCGTGAACATCCCGATCGGGCTGCGGCCGTCCATCACCAGCAGCGCGCCAATGCCCTTCTCGTTCATCTCGCGGACTGCGTCGGCGACAGACACCGACCGATGCACGGTGTAAACCTGCCGACCCTTCTCAGCGAGAACACTGCTTACGAAGCCAAACATGCAACACCTCCGAATACTGACCATTTTCAGTATAGAAGGCTGTCAAGCGGTTCATTCCGCAGTCAGGAGAAAGTTCACGCCTGGCCCCGAGGCTTAATCTTGTGATTGTCCCAGGTCACGGTCTTTGTTGGCTGGAATACCACCCACCGCCAGTGTCGCCCGCGGGCCGAGGATTCGTTCTTCCTGGGCTCCGCCGATTCGCCGTGGCCCCCTGCGTACTTCGTTCCCATCTGCCAGCGGACCGCTTCCATGTCGGGCTCGGCCGCTTCCGCGTCAGCATCTTCCAGCACGGTCGCCTTGCCCTGGAACATCGCGCCCTGGAGTTCAGGAAAGCGCTCATTCTTATCGACGAGGACGGTGCAGACGGGATTCCGCCGAAGGTTCACCACCTTCTGGCCACGGCAGTAGAAATAGATCTTTCCACCTCCCCACCCGAACCAGAGCGGCGTGACATTAATGCGCGTGCCCGGCCCAATCGTGGCCACACGCATGTTCCACGAGGTCAGCATGATCTCGTCGAGTTGCTCGGGAGTGAGCGAGAGTTCCTGGGGGATCGGCATCGTTCGATTACCTCGATAGCAAAGTTCCGAGATGATACGATGTTCGCCTTGCACCCGGGCGGGTGTGGTTCAATGGCAGAACGCGACCTTCCCAAGGTTGAGACGAGGGTTCGATTCCCTTCGCCCGCTCCAGATTCCACCAAACTTCCCCGGCCACCCAAAATCTGCGCGGATAACCCTTCGCCAGATCTTTGTCGTGCCGCGTCCCCGCTGCCCCATGAAAACTGGCGCTGGGTCGCTGCCACCGTCATGAGGCCTGCCTCCCGGGCACAGAAAGCCCGCTGATGGCCAGATCAGCGGGCTTCAATTTCCTACCAGGAGTGGTGGGAGGTTCTCTTCGTATCTCAGGCGACTGCGGGTTCCGACGAAGCCTGGCGTCGGCTGCGCACCGTCTCCGGCGTAACCACCGGGCCGCTGGCGCGAGCGCCGGCGAGGTCGCGCTGTGCGCGGCGGAGGAAGTCCCGGACTTCCAGTTCACCCTCGTAGCCCGAAAGCGAAACGATCGGGAAGAGCTGGTTCGCATAATCCGGCGGGATAGCCGAACCCAGCGAGGGCACCAGATTGTCCGCCTTCTCGGCGGCGGTCTGTTCGCGGTCATCCGAAATGATCGCCGCAAAGATCGGGCCCTGGAGGTGTGCGACGAAATCGCCTTCGCCAACCGCGTGCCGAAGCGCCCGCGAAATCGAAGGCAGGAATCGTTCGTCGTTCGGCTTCACTCGCTCGAAGCCACCGAAGTCCGTCAACACGAGCGAAAAGCCACGGCCATTCCGCACGGATCGCATCATCTGGCGGCGTAGCTCGAACACGAAGTGGCGGCTGTTTGGCAGGCCCGTGCTTTCGTCCTCGTAAATCCGCCCGCGCATGCGGTCCAGACCACGATGGAAGCGGCGGCCCTGCTCGGACTGCTCGTACCAGAACTGCGCATGAATGCCGGCAAACAGCAGCGTCGAGAGCAAGATGATCAGGATGTTGCCATGGCCACCCGTGGAAATCACCGTTTGGGCTTCCACGCAGAAGATGATCAGCCACAGCGCAAATGTCAGCGGGCGCAGCAGTTTCAGCAGAACGGGAGACTCGACCGACCCCAGTTCCCCCTGCTCGGTCGAGGGAAAGAGAAATGCGTTGAGCATAGGTGGCTTGTTCACGGGGCGGTCCTCTGGCGTTCTACATAGAAGGTCGAACGTTCGAGGTCGGCCGAACAGAGCGAGATTGTAAACCGTTTGTAATCTCTGCCTGCGAGCGTGAATCAGTCCGCTGAACGAATCATTTCCGCTTCGGCGGAAGCGTCCCAAGGTAGTCGGCGATCGCCTCGGCCGCTCGACGCCCGTCGGCCAGCGCCGTCACCACGAGGTCGGCGCCGTTCACGTTGTCGCCGCCTGCGAACACTCCGGGCCGGCTTGTCCTGCCACCACGGTCGATCTGGATCAACGCCTTGCGATCCGATTGCAGCCCGGAAGTCGTCTGCGGCACGAGTGGGTCCGCGCCGTAGCCGATGGCAATGGCAACCGCATCAGCAGGGATCATGAACTCGCTGCCCTTCACCGGGATCGGCCGGCGCCGCCCCGATTCATCGGGTTCCCCGAGCTCCATGCGCTGGCACTCCACCGACACAACACGGCCGCTGTCATCGCCAATGATGCGCGTCGGCAACGTCAGCATTTCGAAATTCACGCCCTCTTCGCGCGCGTTCTTACGCTCTTCGCCACGGCCTAGCATCTCCGCCTCAGTCCGCCGGTACACGCAGCTAACGTTCTCCGCGCCAAGCCGAATCGCCGTCCGCACGCAGTCCATCGAGGTGTCGCCACCACCGATGACCACCACGTTCTTCAGCGGCGGGAGGTTTTCTTTGTACTGCGCCGGGAGTTGCGCCGGCGTCAAATTGCCGCGCACCAGGAATTCCGTCGCCGAGTACACGCCCTCAAGCGTCTCCCCTTCGATCTCCATCTGGTTTCCTACGCCAGCCCCTGTCCCCAGGAACACCGCGTCGAACTCGCCCGCGAGCATGTCGTCGATCGTCACGTCTCGCCCAACGTAGGTGTTGCAAACGAACTTCACACCCAGCGCTTCGAGATGGGCGATGTACTCATCGACGATGTTCTTCCGCATCTTGAAGTTCGGGATGCCGTAGACCAACACTCCGCCTGGCTCGGGCCAGAACTCGTAGATGGTGACGCCGTGGCCTTCCAGGGCGAGCTGTTCGCCCACCGCGAGCCCCGCCGGCCCAGAGCCGATGATCGCGACATTGCGGCCCGTGGGGTCGGGCAGGTACCGCGGCATGGGATAGCCGTTCAGTTCCTGGCGCTCGAAATCCGTGCAGAACGCCTCCAGCTTGCCGATAGTCACCGGCGGCTCTTTCTGGCCACCGGGACGAATCGCGAAGCCGACCACGCAAGCTCCTTCGCACAGCTTCTCCTGCGGGCAGAGCCGGCCGCACATCTCAGGCAGGTTGCTCGTTTCCCGGAACTTCTGGGATGCGCCGAGAATGTCGCCGACCTCCAGGAACGCGAACGCCCCCGGGATGTCATTCGAAACCGGGCAGGCCTCCTGGCACGGCGCCGAAGGACACTGAATGCAGCGGGAAGCTTCGATGCGCGCGGCATTCAGGTCGAAGCCGATGTAGGTCTCATCGAAATTGCGTTTGCGGGCCTCAGCGTCCTGCTTGGGCACAGGCTGAACACTGATGGCGAGGCGGCGGGCTACTTCATGCGTCATAAAGGTGAACGGGAACGAAGGTCCGGGCTTTGGAAGCCCGCCCAACGCGGCATCCTTGTTTGAGGGTACCGGCGATCGTACTGGAGGACGTGGGGATGTCAACGAAACCCCCGCTGGCCCCAGAATGACGCCACCAAACAGGAGGCCCTCCATTGCCACGTCTTGCCCCGCTCGACCTCGATAACCTGACTCCGGAACAGAAGGAAGTCGCCGACGCCATCCGCAGCGGCCCGCGCGGAGGCCTCCGCGGGCCTTTCGAAGCCTGGCTTCGCGCCCCGGGAATCGCCGACACCGCCCAGAAGCTCGGCGCCTACTGCCGCTTCGGCACGAGCCTCCCCGCCGACATCAACGAACTTGCCATCATCCTCACCGGCAAGCATTGGAAGGCCCAATTCGAATTCTGGGCACACGCACGGCTCGCCCGCGAAGCCGGGCTCGACCCTGCGATCATCGAAGCCGTCCGCACGGGCAACCAGCCGTCGTTCACCCGCGACATTGAGCGCGTGGTCTACGATTTCGTCACCGAGTACCTCGATACGCGTCGCGTTTCCGATATCACCTATCGCCGCGCACTCGACACCCTCGGCGAACGCGGCGTCGTCGATCTCATCGGTGTCGTCGGCTACTACGGCCTTGTTTCCATGACCTTGAATGTCTTCGAAGTAGAACTCCCGGAAGGCGAACCCAACCCGCTCGAATAAGCGCCCGGGTCGGCTTTGGCGGCCACTGCCGGCCCCTGTAGAGTCAGCTTCAGCCACACCCCTGCATGGAGTCCCATTGGCAACCTTCGCCGAAGTCCAACAGTCACTCAGCCTGCCCCTTATTGCCGCCCCGATGACCGGCGTCTCGGGTCCGGAACTCGTGATCGCAGCCTGCCTTGCAGGCATCGCAGGGTCGTTCCCCACGGGCAATTGCCGTTCGATCGAAGACCTCGACCACTGGTTTTCGGAGATTCAAAGCAAGCGCGCGCAAGCCCGCGACGAAGGCAAGGCGGCCGGATCGCTCTCCGCCAACATCATCATCCGCGGCAACAAGCGCATTGCCGAAGACATCACCTCCATCATCCGCAACAACGTCGACTTCGTGATCACCAGCGTCGGCTCGCCCAAAGACATCTGTGGGCCGTTGAACGATGCCGGCATCTGCGTTTTGGCCGACGTTGCATCGATGCACCATGCCGAGCGCGCCCTCGAAGCCGGCGCGGGCGGCCTCGTGCTCCTCAGCGCCGGAGCAGGCGGCCACACTGGCTGGGCGAACGGCTTCGCCTTCGTGCGGGCCGTGCGCGCCATGTACGACGGGCCGCTGGTCCTCGCAGGCGGCGTCAGCGATGGCGTTGCCCTCTGGGGCGCGCAGGTGCTGGGGTATGACCTCGCCTACATGGGCACCCGCTTTATCCCCACAACCGAAAGCATGGCCTCGCCCGAATGGAAGCAGACGCTCATCGATATCGAGTTCGACGAAATCGAAGTCGGCATCGCAGCGAACGGCGTAGCCGCGAGCATGATTAAAGGCGGCCGCGGAAGTGCCGGCCACACCGTTTCAGCAGTGAAGCGAATCATGTCCACCCGTGAAGTCGTCGAAGAGACCGCCCGCGAATACGCCGCAGCCCGCGCCGCTACGCTCGCTGCACTCACGACCTAAGCGTTAGTCGGCGCGTCGTCCGCGGTGTCGCGTTCGACTGCTTCCGCGAGTTGCGTCTCGTCTGGGTGGGAACCTTCCCGGTAGCTACTCATGAACACCAGGTCGTCGAAATGGCCATCGAGCCAGATGTGCCGTCTCAGCCGGGCCTCTTCTTCGAACCCCGCCGCCTTGAACGCCCGCTGCGCGCGTTCGTTGCTGGCATTCGTGGTCAGCCAGACCTTTTCCAGGTTCAACAGGCGGAAGGCGTAGCGCGCCATCAGACGCACCGCATCGCGGCCGTAGCCGCGGTTCTGGTAATCCACATCACCGATCGTGATCCCGATTTCGCAGCTGCGAGCCGCATGGTCGAAGTGATGAACGATGCACTGGCCGACGAATTTTCCGCCCTGCACTTCGATCCCGAACCACAGGAATTCCGAACGCGGCCGCGCGAGGTGCGCCTCGAACTGGGCCACCAGTCGCTCGTACTCCATCGGCATAGGCGCCGAATCGCTCGAAAGCAGCAGCAACTCCACGTCGTTCAGGAACTCGTTGTACCTGTCGAGGTAGTCCCGCCGCATCGGTTTAAGGATGACCTTGTCGCCTTTGAGCATCGGAACCCTCCGTCCCTAGGAAGAATCGAACGGTCTAGCCCCTTCGCGCAGGGAGCGCGCCCACCCAGGCTGCCATCAGCTCAAGGTAGTCAGGCACGAATTCGTCGGCCGTCATCGGGAGACCCAGTGTACCCGGCGACGATGCTTCTTTCGAAAATTCGTGTCCCACGCCCGGAAACATCGTCACCGCGAATTCGCCGGCGGCCCGCTTATTCGCCACTTCGCCGAACCGTCGCGCGCTCTCCGCTGGCGGTAAGTTCTGGTCCCGCTCGGCCAAAACCACCAGGACCGGGCAACCTACCTGCTCAAGCGCCGGTATGGGGTCGAAGCCCATCCCCGGCACCGCACCGCCACGTTCTCGCAGCGAACGAAACACCGCGCTATCGAACCGGGGTACCGAATCCAGCCCGGGATTTGACTTCGCCAACTCCGAAACCGGCAGGTCCATCAGTCGGCGGTCCATGTTGATAACAGCCGCAAGCCCGCTCATCTCCACGTCCCAGTAGGGCTGCCAGGGCTGACCAGCCAGGTACCCAAAGACAATGCTCCACGTCCGCTTCACCGCCGCGAGGGTACCTTCGGGAATCCCTTGCGAACGCAATTCCTCCGTGCGCCGGTAGGCCTCCGCTTCGCCCGGAGAGACCGCCGAGGCCCCGGTCAGCACCAGGAACGCACATTCCGGCAGCCGGGAGGCCGCCAGCGCCGCCACCCAAGCACCATTGCTGTAGCCCCACAGGCCAACCTGCCTCGAGTCCACTCCCGGCTGTGTCCGCACCGCCGCCCAGGCCGCCTCCGCATCGACGGCGAACGCGAAAATGTCCTGTTCCGAACTGCCCGTCGATTCGCCTTCGCCACGCCGGTCGAACACGAACGAGCCCACCCCGCGAGCGAGGAACGCATCCACAAACGCGCCGTAATACTCGCGCGTGCCCCATCCAGCGCCGTGCAGCAGCACCACCACCGGCCAGGGACCGTCGCCCGCAGGCAAGGTCAAAGTGCCCGCCAGCGTGTTCCCGCCAGAGACGAACGTAAGCTCGGTCATACGTGGCATTGTCCTCTGAGCGGGGTGTTTCGTCGCGGTAGTCGGGGCCACGCCCCGTCCATCAGTTCAGTTCGTAGCGCGGCGGTTCTTTCCACTCACCCGTGGGCGGATTCTCTTGCATCCGGATCTCCGCCCGGCGGTCCTCTGCCTCGTACTTCTTCGCCTGCTTCTTCACCAGGTCCCGGGCACGCGCATGTTCGACATCCTTCGAAACCGTCGTGGCCGCTTTCGCGCGGCGGGGCGTGCCCTCGTAAACCTTGATCCGGCCCTCATCACCGAGTTGCTTCAGGTGAGAGCGGACGTTGTTGTCGGCGGCCCGGCGCAGGCGCTTGTCGATGTCCGGATAGAGCTGAAGCATGATGTCCCAGCTACTGACCGCGCCACCGCCCTTGAGCACGCCAAGGATCTGCTGCTCCCGCATGTTGCGGTGATTGATGTACATCTGCAGCCGTTCGCGCGGGTCATTGATGATCTTCCCATGCCCCGGACACATCACCGTGAGGTTCGGCAGTTCGCTCAAGCGCTTCAGCGACGCCCGGTACGAAGCGAGGTCGCCGACCGTCGTTGTCGAACTGCCCAGCAACGTATCGCCCGAGAAGAGCACGCCCTCCTCCTCGATGTAAAAACAAAGCGAATCGACGCTGTGACCCGGCGTCGCCAGCACCTGGACGCGGATGCCGCCATCAAGCTCGATCACGTCGCCGTCTTTCACCGTATCGACCTTCGCCGGGATGCGCCCCTTCAGCAGCGGCCGCCCGTTCGAAGGGATGGTGATATCGGCCTTGAGGAACTCTTTCGCCCACTTCAGGTTCCCGGAATGGTCCGAGTGGTGGTGCGTGATGGTCGCGATCGCGATCTCTTCCTTCTCCACGGCCGCGAGATAGCCGCGAAGGAACCACTGGTAGCGGTCGATGGCCTCGCCGGAATCGATGGTCAGCGATTGCTGGCCCTTCTTCCCGACCAGGTAAATACCCGTGAAATCCGGGTGCATCGGGTTCTCATCGGCGACAAGCACCGCGCGGACAGAATCAGAGATTTGCATGCCGGGAGTCTACAGGTGGGAGCCGAGAGGTATCAGGTGTCAGGTATCAGGTCGCAGGTGTCAGGTTCCCGGTCTCCAACTACCCCTTCCGCCGGAACGTCACATGCACCGTCCCGCTCTCGGCCGTCTCCGTCGTCGCATCATGGGTGAGTTCGAGGCCACGGAGGTCGTCCCACAGCCGGATCCCGTCGCCGATGATCATCGGCGCGATGGCGACGTGGAGGTCGTCGACCAGCCCGGCCTTGAGGTACTCGCGGACGACCGTTGCGC
>JBDTNM010000036.1:0-19179 GCA_039933735.1 bacterium
TCGGGGCCGAAACGAGCAGGTCACGAATGGATGCGACGCCCTGAAGGCGACGCTCGTCATCGATTATGTAGAGATAGTAGGCGCGCTCGGTCGGTGGCCGGAGGACGCGCAGGTAGTCGATAGCCTGCTGGACGGTGATGCGCTGGTTGAGCGACACAAACCCGCGGCTCATCAGGCCGCCGGCGGAGTCGTCGCCGTACTGCAGGAGCTCCGCTACTTCGTCTCCGCGGTCCAGGGCAGCAAGCGTCTCTTCGCGTTGGGCGGGTTCGAGCTGCTGCATGACGTCGGCGACGACGTCGTCTTCGACTTCTTCGAGGACTGCCGGGAGATCAGCAACACCGACGCCGCGGATGAGGTCGCGCAGTTCATCGTCTTCGGCGTACTCGAAGAGTTGTCCGACGATGTCGGTAGGCAGGTAGTCGAGGATCTGGCGGCGGTCTGATTCGCTGAGGTCGAGGACGAGTTCGGCGAGGTCGGCCGGATGGAGCGACGTTACAAGCGCGACAAGTTTCGCCCACTCACCAGTCGCGGCGAGTGCACGTGCATCTTCGAGGACTTCGCGGGCAGCGACGTCTTCGGGCACTGCTGTGTCCTTCGTTTATCAGATTCCGAGCACGCTGATGTGCGCACGTTGGGAACGTACTTCCGAGGTTGTGAAGGGTCAATCACCGCCTGTTAACGCACAGCGGCCGCACAGTTTAGCCCGCGAATTGACCTCCAAGAAATGTACAAACGCTTGCTCGGATGATCTATACTGTGCCCGCCCGCAAAGTGTGGGCCTGGGGAGGCGTGCGGAATGAAAAGCAATCGATTCCTGGCAACAATTGCGGTGGGCCTTGGCATCATCGCCATGGTCCCGGTGGCCACGGCGCTCGGGGATGACGCCACTGAACCCACCGGCCGCTCAGTCGAAGCCGTGACAGCGCTCGGGACGAGCTTCACCTATCAGGGCCGGCTGACAGATGCCGGAAGTCCCGCGAACGGCACCTACGACCTGCGATTCATCCTTTATGACGCAGAGACAGCCGGCGCCGCCGTAGGTACGACCCAATCGAAGGAAGACGTGGTCGTCACGAACGGCCTCTTCTCGGTTGACCTCGACTTCGGCGCAGCGGCGTGGAACGGGGACGCGCGCTGGGTGGAGATCGCCGTCCGGCCCGGAAGCAGCGCCGCCGCGCACACCGTTCTCTCGCCGCGGCAGCCAATCAGCCCGACGCCTTACGCCCTGTTCGCGAAGGCAGCAGCCGGTCTAGCGGTGCCGTTCGCGGCCACTGGCACAACGGCTGGCTCGGGCACAACGGGCCTCTTCACTATCACCCAGGCCGGTACCGGCGTCGGTCTCGCCAGCAACCGCACCAGCACCGACCCCTCAGTCTTCCCGGCCTTGCTCGGTACGAACGCGGGCGGAGGCGCAGGCGTTCAGGGCGAGTCAACGTTCGCTGGTGGAGTCGGAGTCCAGGGTGTCGCACCCGCTGGCACCGGCGGCAGCTTCAGCGGAGCCACCGGCATCCAGGTCGACGGCGACATCAAGGTCTCGGGCTCGAACCCCGCAGCCTTCGTTCACGTTGTCGATACAGCTGGTCCCGACAGGAACACGTGCCCGGGCGACGGCGGTGTCCACCTCGCCGACTCCGCGACCTACCTCACCGTGACAGACCCTGATGCAATCGTCTTGATTACACCGATCAACTACGTCGTAGGGGTCGCCCTCACCTGGTACCCCTCGGTCGCCCCTGCCTGGTGCACTGGGGTCACCAATCGCTGGGTCATTTTCTCGACCGACGGGACGGCAATCCCGGCTGGAACCAAGTTCAACGTGCTGGTCATCAAGCAATGACGACCCGCCGACGCCTCATCGCAGCTGGTGCCGGAGGGCTCGGAGCCCTCACGCTTGGGGCAGCCGCGCTCGCTCAAACGGCGAGTGGCTCGTACGACCTCTCCTGGCGAGCGCTTGTCGGCGGAGGCAAGAGCGACGGCGGTGGATACGTCGCCCAGACCGCAATTGGCCAGCCCCTCGCTCAGACCTCAACGGGAGGATCGTACAGCGTGAGCAGCGGCTTCCTCGGCGGTGGCCAGGACAAGTACCGGCGCTTCCTCCCCTTCCTCTCAAGAGACGGTTCGAACTAAGCCGTCGACCTGCTTCACGTCGGAAAGCCGCCTTTGGGAGAGGCGGCTTTTTCGTACCTGGGACAACGCCTCCCCGCGCGTTGTCCCGCCTGACCCGGAGGTGACAAGATTCCTCCACTCATCAGTCCGGAGGCCGTCGCCGCATGAAAGTCCCTGTCGAAGAAGGCTACTTCCGCATTCCGGATGACCCCGAAGGTTCGCCCGTGCTGCTCGGTTCCTACAGTCCGGCTGCGAAGACCTACTTCTGGCCGCGGCGCAAGCGGTGCCCGATCAGCCTCGAGGCCGTCGAAGACTGCGAACTTTCGACCGAGGGCGTCATCTATTCGTGGACGTTCGTATCAATGCCGTGGCTGGGCAGTATGGAAAAAGACAGCGGAGGCGGGTTCGGGGCCGTGCAGGTCGACCTGCCGGAGGGCGTCCGTGTCCAGGCTCCGTTGGAGGGAAACATGGGCGATTGGGAAATTGGCCAGCAGGTCCGTCTGGTCACCCGAACTGTCGACCGAACGGAAACCGGCGACGAACTCTGCACCATCGCCTTCCGCGTGACCGGCGCCGGCAAATGACGATGCAACGCGAGGTCTACGTTATCGGCGTCGGCATGCACCGGTTCGGAAAACACGATGTCAGTCGACGAGACATGCATTATGTCGCCGGACTGGCTGCGCTCGAAGATGCCAACGTCTCGTTCCGCGATGTTGGCGCGCTCTACACCGGCTTCATCGGCGGAGGCATGCTGGATGGCGTCAGCTACGCCAAAGACTTGGGGCTCACCGGCCTCCCCGTGGTCCACGTTGAGAACGCTTCGGCGACCGGATCATCAGCGTTCCGCGAAGCCGTGATGTCGGTGGCGGGAGGCTCGAGCGAAGTCGCGATGGCCATCGCCTTCGATGGCCGGCTCGGCAACATGGCAGCGGCCGGTGGCCCGCGCCGCCCAACGATGGACACAAACCTGCTTCCAGCTGCTTTTTTCGCGTTTTGGGCTGTGCGCCGCATGCACGACAACGGCACGACAGTGGAAACCTTCGCCAAGATTGCGGCGAAGAACTGGAACCACGCCCGACTGAACAAGTACGCGGAGCGCCAGGCAGAGCAGATCATCACTCCTGAGACGGTACTGGCCGCCCCGATGGTCGCCTATCCGCACACCGCCATGATGGCCTGCGGGGCGGGCGCGGGCGCGGCCGCGGCGATCGTCGCAACACGGGAGGTTGCCGAACGCCTGGCGAACGGCCGGCCGTTGGTGAAAGTAGTCGCTTCGCAGATGCAATCCGAGCGTTACCAGCCCGGGCACATCTTCCTCGGGGCGATTGTCGGACCCTCGGAGTCCACCCGGATCACGGCGAACCTCGCCTACGAAGAGGCCGGCCTCGGGCCGAAGGACTTGGACCTGGTTCACGTCCACGACGCCTTCCCGATCGAAGAGCTGATGTACTACGAGCTCCTCGGCATCTGTGGCGACGGCGAAGGCGACGCACTCGTCGCCGAAGGCGCGACGACGATCGGCGGACGAATTCCGTTCTCCACCGATGGCGGGCTGATTGGCCGAGGGCACCCTGGTGGTCCCACGGGGCTCGCCCAGATATGGGATGTGACCCAGCAGTTACGCGGCGAATCAGGCCAGCGGCAGGTCGAAAACGCGCAAATCGGCCTGGCCCACATGATGGGCGCCGGCTCGGTTTGCGTGGTCCACATCCTCAAGCGCGAGGATTAGGAGATTGAGCCAGCCCTCGCTCCAAGTCCGAGACTACCTCGCCCGGGTCGAGCGCCTCGGACCCTTGATCCGAGAATCCGTAGCCGAAAGCCAGCGCGACCGGCGGCTGCCGCCCGTGCTTGTCGAAGCGTTTCACGAAGAGGGGCTGTTTCGGATTCTTATAGCGAAAGAGTTCGGCGGGGCAGGTCTGAGCGAACTTGAGGCCGCCGCTGTGGTCGAAGCGGTCGCTCGCCACGATGCCTCCGCGGCCTGGAGCGTCATGATCGCGGCTTCCTCGGCGGGCTACGCACGCGCACTTGCACCGGCAGTGCAGGCCGAAATCCTTGGCGGGCCTAGAACTGTTATCGCCGGGGTCATCAACCCTCACACGTTGCGGTTCTCGTCACGCGGCGACGGTTACGTCGTCACTGGCCGAGCGCCGTTCGCCAGCGGCTGCACGCACGCGAACTGGTTCGGCGCCGGCGGGATGCTCGTCGGCGATCCGCAGGGCAGCTCACGATTCAAACCAAGCTCGCTTCTCGTCGGCTTTGTCCCCGCAACCTCCGGGGAGATCCTCGACACCTGGAATGTCACTGGCCTGCGCGGGTCGGGCAGCAACGAGATCCTGTTTTCGGATGTCTTCATCCCGGCGAGCCGCGTCGCGGATCATCACGATGTTCCGGCAACCAGGGCGGGAGCAACGATCGCCGCAGTGGCCATCGGTACGGCGCACCATGCTTTGGCCGAATTTCGCGAACTGGCGGCTGGAAAACTGGCCTTTGGGACGCGGAACGTCATCCGAGACCGCGCCGACGCCCAGATCGCGTTTTCCCGGGCCACCGGACTGGTCGAGGCGGCCCGGGCACTGATGACCTCGTTCATGGCTGATTACCCGGACCGGACGTCCGGAGGGCCGCTACAAACACCCGGCGAAGAGGCGTTGCTGCGCCTGGCATGCGTGACCGCAGCGGACCTCTCCGTGCAGGCAGTCGACCTGATCCACACCGCCGCCGGCACTTCAACACTGCCCGAAAATTCCGTCATTGGGTTGTGCTGGCGCGACGTTCATGCGGTGCAACAGAACCTGTCCGTCCAGCCAAAGCACTACCAATCCACGGGCGAAGTGCTCCTGGGCGCCAGGAAGGACATCTAGCTCCGGCAGCTGGCAAAAAGAAACCGCCTCGATGGGCGGCTTCGTCAAGAGTTCATTGGGGCGAGCGGCGGGGTTCGAACCCGCGATCTTCTGGGCCACAACCAGACGCGTTAACCACTACGCTACGCCCGCCACGGCGAAGGAAAAGCGTACCAGAACAGACAGTAGATGCGAGAGACCGTGCGCTTCTCAGTACTTCGAAACGTTCAACTCGTCCATGTGCCCTGTGGCGGTGTAGACCACACGTTCGCAAATGTTCGTGCAACGGTCGGCGATGCGTTCGAGGTTGTGCGCGCACCAGATGAGGTACGTGTTGCGCTGCACCGTATTCGGGTCAGCGATCATGGCCGCGATGCTTTCTTCGTAAACACTGTCCTGGAGTCGGTCCACTTCGTCGTCGGCGTCGCAAATCTGTCGCGCCGCATCGACATCGTGGTCGATGTACGCCTTCAGGCTGTTGCGCAGCATGGCGACGGCGCGGTCAGCCATCCCGGGGATGTACCCCAACCGGCGAGGCAGTGGTTCATCGCCAAGCAAAAGGTTGATCCGCGCGATGCCCTCAGCGTGGTCCGCGATCCGTTCGAGGTCGGTGATGATGTAGAGCACGCTTGCGAGCGCCCGTAGATCCGTCGCCATCGGTTGCTGGGAGGCGATGATGAAAATCGTGCGGTCTTCAATCTCGAAGCGCTTCTGATTGACGCGATTGTCGTCCTCGATGATTTTGCGCGACCAAACAGCATCGCCGTCGCGCAGAGCTTCCATCGAATCCAGGATCGCCTTCTCGGTCATCGAGCCAAGAATGAGGACATCGTCCTGGAGTTGGCGCAATTCAGCGTTGAAGAGGTCGCGAGTCATGCATGGCGCCTTTCTAGACGACCTGTATCGGGAGCGTGCCGCGGAAGCTCTGGGAGCCAGGTCTGGCCCCTATTCTAACCACTGCGCAGTCACGAGTTCACGGGCTGCGGTGGATGAATCCAGGCAGCGATTGGGCCTTCGCTCAGAGCGTAAGGCCGTTGTGTGAACAGCGTGTTGTTAACACGAGGTATTTGGACAGCGGGCGAGCAGCACCTTGCCCCGGCCTTGCCCGTCGCAGAGGGATTGCCCACGTTTTACACGCAGTTTGCAGACGGCTCGTGACCTCGTTACGCGCGCAACCGAACATACAGGTAGCAGCGGACCGGACGACGGCCTGGTCCGCAAGCCCACCCTCTGGTGGTCGAGGGCTCCAGGCTCGCCTACCCCGTCCCGGCAATGCCGGGTGGCAGGCCCGGAGCCCTCGGCGCATACTGAGATTCGAACCTCGCCATCCTCGAGAGGAACACCTGGTGCAGAAAATCCTCCTCGTTGATGACGAGGCAAACATTCGGGACCTGAACGCGATGTACCTCGAAAAAGAGGGCTTCAGCGTTGACCATGCCTCGAACGGCACTGACGCCCTCGCCCGCTTCGAAGCACTCCAACCCCAGCTCGTTGTCCTTGATGTGATGATGCCCGGCATGGACGGCTTCGAAGTCTGTCGCGAACTCCGACGCGAAAGCGACGTTCCCATCCTGATGCTCACCGCGCGCAGCGAGGACGTCGACAAGATCGTCGGCCTCGAACTCGGCGCCGACGACTACATGACCAAGCCGTTCAACCCGCGTGAACTCGTAGCCCGCGTGAAACGCATCCTCCATCGCGTCGAAGGCGGCCGTAAACCGCAGAACGCGATCTCCGTTTCGAACCTGTCAGTCGATAAGGCACGTCGCGAGGCTCGCGTCGATGGTGACGAATTGACCCTGCGCACCAAGGAATTCGACCTGTTGGTCGCGTTCGTGGAGAACCCGGGGATCGCGTTGACGCGCGATCAGCTGCTTGGTTCGGTCTGGGGATACGACTTCGCCGGGGAAACGCGCACCGTTGACGTGCACGTTCAGCACCTTCGTTCCAAGCTGAACCATGCGAAGGTTCAGATTGAGACGCTGCGCGGCGTGGGCTACAAGCTGGTCGAAGCCGGCGTCTAAGCGGGCTCCCGCCCCGGCCCGGTCCGTGCACGACGGCCATCGCACGGGAGCGTTCCGTGGGTAGCCTTCAGGTCCGCCTCTTCACCACGTACTTGTTCATTATCGCCGTGACGCTCGGGCTGGCAGCGCTGAGCCTCTTGCTGCAACTCGGCGAATACCGCGATTCGATTTCCTATGGGAACCTGGAAGACCTCGGCCGCCTCGTGAACTCGCAGGCCGGGCTGGTCATCAATAGGCCAATCCAGGACCCGCAGACCCCTGCCCCCGAACCGAAGCAACTCTTGATCGACCTGGCCGCGTTTTTCAACGGAGATGAGAGCGGCAGCTTCAAACGGGACACGTCCGTCGCCGTCATCGATTCGGAAGGCAAGGTGATCCCGGGGCTCTTTCAGAGCCGCGGCGTACCACTCGATGGCGCGCTCGTGCGCGACCTTGCGAACCAGCAGGTCGGTGCGCCCGCAACCGACCCTCGCCGCTGCCGGCTGGACCTCGCCGAAGGTCCGGATCTGCTCTGTGTCAGCACCCCGCTCAGTTCTGAAGTGCAGACCGCCCTGCGCGGCACGAATGCATCCGCAATCATCGTTGCGCGGCCAGCGGCAAGCCTCGGCCAGATCACCGGCGACCTTTTCCCGAGGCTCGTGTTTTCCGGGCTGATTGGCGTTGCCGCTGCGCTCGTCCTCGGGTTCGCGCTTAGCCAGAGCGTGGCGGCGCCACTGCGGAACATCGCCCGTGCCGCGCGGAGTGTTGCCCGCGGGAACTACCGCCAGCGCGTCCCGGCGACTGGGCCTCGGGAAGTGCGCGACCTCGCCGCGAACTTCAATCGCATGACCGAGGAAGTCCAACGGTCACAGCAGACGCTCCGCGACTTTCTCGCCAACATCTCCCACGAACTGAAGACCCCGCTTACCTCGATCCGGGGTTTCAGCGAGGCAATGCTCGATGGGACGATTGACGACCAGGTCGGGATCGAACGCTCGGCCAAGATTATCAGTGACGAATCGAACCGGGTGCTGCGGCTCGTGCAAGAGTTGTTGGACCTGTCCCGCATCGAGAGCGGCCAGGTCTCGATGCAACAGGACGACATCGACCTCCACGAACTGTTCGACCATGTTGGCGAGGTGTTCGCGCTCCGCAGCGAAGAATCGGGAGTCGGCCTCGACGTTGCCGTCCAGGGTCGAGCCCATATCCGAGGGGACTTTGACCGCCTGGAACAGGTGCTCAACAACCTCCTCGACAACGCCTTCCGACACACTCCCAACGGCGGCCAGGTGCGCGTGGGCTGCCGCGACCTCCAACCAGGCACCCTCCAGGTGACCGTTTCCGACAACGGACCGGGGATCGCGCAGAACGACCTGCCTCATCTTTTCGAACGCTTTTATCGCGGCGACAACGCCAACGGGAGCGCGAAAAAGGGCTACGGATTGGGCCTTGCCATTTCTCGCGAGATTGTTCGCGCACACGGCGGCGAAATCTGGGCGACGAGCGAAGCCGGGAAAGGGACCACCTTCGTGTTTACGCTTCCCACCGCGGGCCGAGAAGCACGGAAAGCCTTCTCGCGATAGCGTCCATCGTCGAACCACTGCCCATGCCAGTGAAGCGGCCAGCCCAGCCGGCCATCACGACGGCCATGCGGTAAAGACCGGTCGCTTCGTAGAACTGGAGGCTGTGAAGCGGAACTCCAGTGACCCGCTCGTAAGCATCGGAGAGCAACGTCCGGCTGTCGGGCATGGATAGCCCGCCGAACACAGTCTGGAGCGCCGCATAGAAGCCGAAGTCCGAACGTGGATCACCAATGGCCGCGACTTCCCAATCGACGACGCCAACCACCCGGTTGCCTTCAAACAGGTAATTCCCGGGATTGGGGTCGCCGTGGAGCAGAGCCTGGCGGGCGTCAGCCGGCTCGTTGGCGCGAAGCCATCCTCCAAGCGACACCAGCAGTGGCGCTCGGGCGATGCGCAGGCGTTCCGCACGCAGCCGCCAGGCCGCGAGTTCACTCTCGAGTGGCGTTGGATCCGCCGGCGACTCCGGAAGAAGGAAGTCGAGTCCCGCCCGGCGCCAGTCGACCGCATGAATCGTCGCAAGGGCCTCGGCGGCCGCATCAAGTCTCGGCGATTGGCCATACCAAAACAGCGGCAGCGTTTCGCCCCGCAGCCGCTGCATGACGTAGAACGGCGCCCCGAGCACGTCCGGATCCGGTTCGTACCAGGCGACGGCCGGTACGGGAACGTGCGTCCCGGCAAGCGCGCGCATCACCATGTACTGCCGCGACACGTCGTACGGCGCCAGGATTCCGTCGGGCCTCTCCGGCCGCAGCACGAGCGGGACGTCACTGACAACGCCGTCGCAGTTCACGCGCGCATCGAAACTCACGGTGTCATTGCTTGCACCTGCGGGCATCCCGCGCACGTTCACCACTTCAACCGATTCCGCGCTCGGGAGTTGCGCCGCAAGGTATTCGGCGAGTGATTCCCGCCAACCCATCACGCCAACTCTGCGAGCGAACGCTCCAGCAGGTCGGTGAGGTGATCGAGCGTGTACCAGGGTTCGCTGTTGTTGAAGCGCATCCACCCGTGATAGATCACTCCGAGCTCGAACAGCCAGCGCGCCCGGAAATATGCGAGTCCGGTGACCGACTTGCCCGCGGCAATGCCATAGGCATGAGCGAAGGACTGCGATTCGGCCGGCCCGAAGGGCGCACCCTTGAGATGCGAGAGCGAGATCAATTGGCCAATATCGCCGCGAGGATCGGAAATCCGCGCCTGCTCCCAGTCGACCACCGCGACTACCTCTTCCCCGAGGAAGAGGTAGTTGAAAATGTTGATATCGCCCTGGCAAAGGGTGAGCCGGCCCGTGTCCGGGACGGTCTGGCGAAGCACTTCGAGTGAGCGCTTGAGAAGCGGATCGTCTTCGCAACCGAAGGTCGGCATCCGCGCCTCGATGGCCGCCAGTTCGCCGAGAATGCCTTCGCGAGGCGATTCTGGAACGCCGAGAAACTCAAGCCCGAGCGCACGCCAGTTGAGGTTGTGAATCTGCGCGACGGCCAACGTGAAGTTGGCAAAGCTTGGATTGGGGGCCACGCCCATGTGCGGCGCATCCACCCACTCCATCACAATGAACGGCGCGCCAAGCGGCCGAGACGATGGTTCGCTGCCGAGGATTCTCGGGACAGGCACGATTGAGGCAGCGAGCGCGGATATCACGCGGCCTTCGCGGACCACGTCATAGGGCTCGAAGATGCCTCGTTCGCGCTCCATGCGCAGGCAGACCGCCCGCGGCCCGCTCCCAAGAAGTTCCACACGACAGGTGATATTCGATGCTCCGCCATCCACCGGGACGATCGAGACGACGCGCGCGTCGGCGAATCCCTCCAGGCGATTGAGCCAGGCCTCGAATTGGGCGGGCAGGGGCACCATGCGGCGCATTCTCCAAGCGAAGGAGGCAAGTGTCGAACGCGCCTCGGAACGGCGGCGGCCCTACAATCGGCGCGTGGAGTACAACGAAGCAATCGCCTACCTGCTCTCTCTCACCGATATGGAGCGCGGCTTCCAGGCATCCCCCAACCCAACCATGAACTTGGAGTCGATGCGGTCGCTCTTGGCCCGGCTGAACGAACCACAACGAGGCCGGCCAACGGTGCACGTCACTGGATCCAAGGGCAAAGGCACAACGGCCTCGATGATTGCCGGGATTCTCCGCCGGGCCGGCAATTCGACTGCCCTGTTCACCAGCCCACATTTGCATTCGTTCACGGAACGCATCGCCATCGATGGCGATTCGATCTCGCCCGAGGAATTCGCCGCCGGGCTAACCGCCATCAAGGATGCCGTGGAGGCCGAACGCCTCAGCGTCCACGGCGATGTGAGTACCTTCGGGGTGCTAACCGCCCTTTTCTTCTGGCTGGTACGCGCGCAGGTGCCGCGCATTGATTGGCAGGTCGTTGAAGTCGGCCTCGGCGGCACCTTCGATGCCACGAACGTGATCGATCCACCGGAAGTCGCCGTCATCACCCCCATTTCGCTTGAACACACGGCGATCCTCGGCAACACCCCCGCCGAAATCGCGAAAGACAAGGCAGGGATCATCAAGGCCGGCAGCACTGCGGTCGTCGCTCCGCAGAAGGATCCTGCAGTTCTCGAGGTTGTGAACGAGCGCTGCATCGAGGTCGGCGCCAAACTGATCGACGTCGCCGCCCTCTACCAGTACGAAATCCTCGAGAAGTTCCCGTTCGGACAGTCGTTCCGGCTTATCGGCCCGAACGGCGAGCGCAAGATGCGCACTCCCATGCTCGGCACTCACCTCGTAGAAAACGCTGCGACAGCGGTGGCCGCGGCCGAAGCAATCCGGGCAAGGGGTTTCCCCGTCTCCGAACAGGGCATCGTCGATGGCATCGCCCACGTCCGCGTACCCGGCCGGCTCGAAGTGATGGGCCAAAAGCCGCTCATCATCGCCGATGGCGCGCACAACGGAGAGAGCGCAGCGGCCCTGGCGGCAGCCCTGAAGGAGTACTTCGAGTGGCGCCGGTGTTTCCTCGTGATTGGCTGCAACAAAGACAAGAACGTCCGCGAGATGGGCTTCAAGCTGGCGAAGTTCGTGGAACTCATCGTCTGCTGCCGGTTCAACAATCCCCGGGCAATGGACCCGTACGAAATGATCCAGGAGATCGGCTTCCTTGGCCCGGCGGCAGTGGCCGAAGAGTCGGTCGCCGACGCGCTCGATACCGCGCTATCGCATGCGACCGAAGAAGATCTCATTTGCGTCACGGGATCGTTATATGTAGTGGCGGAAGCGCGGGAGCGCTTACTCGGTGAAAGCGTCATTCGGCAGTAGAGTTGACGCGGCTTGGCCACACTCGCAGGATCGAGACGCCAGGGACCAATCAGCCACACCCGTGTCCTTTGGAGGGGAAATGAGCCAGTACTGGGATAGTTATTGGAAGCGGACATTCAGCCGGCGACGTGTACTCGCTGGCAGCACCGCCACCGCTGCGGGCCTCGCGGGACTCGCACTCGCCGGATGCGGCGATGACGACGACAGCGGCAGCAATAACAACGGGAACAACAACAGCAACCTCACCCCGATCTCGGCCACCCAAACGACCGAGCAGCCGGTGAAGGGCGGAACGCTGCGCAGCCTCTCGACCATCGGCTCGATCATCGACCCGCACCGCACCAACACGCCGGCTGAATCGCTGACCGTCTGGGGTGCGATCGGCAATACGCTCGTCCGCTTCAGCACTCAGAAGCCCGGAAGTATCGAAGGCGACCTCGCCGCCGCCCTCCCGGAAATCCCGGCCGACGGCCTTTCACTCACCTTCAAGATTCGACCGGAAGCCAAATGGCAGAATAAGGCCCCGGTCAACGGGCGCGCCGTCACGGCCGAGGACGTCAAACTCAGCTTCGACCGGATTCGCGACCCAGCAATCGTCTCCCCCCGCGCCGGGCAGTTCGGCGCGATCGATTCCATCACGGTGATCGACCCGCAGACGATCCAGTTCAAGATGAAGACCCCGCAAGCCGACCTCCTGGCCGTCATGAGCGACCAGTACAACTTCGTCATCCCGAAGGAGATCGCGGCCAAGGGCAAGGACGCCATTGTCACGGCCGCCGATGCAGTCGGTTCCGGCCCGTACGAACTCACGGAGTTCGTCGCTGCCCAGAAGTTCACGATGAAGCGCCGCGCGGATGGCTATTGGCGGCCGAACACCTCCTGGATTGACACCTTCGAAGTCATCCACCAGACGGATCCCCAGCAGGCGCTTAACGCCTTGCGCGCGAACCAGACCGACGTCATCGGCACCACCGCCGACCTGGCCAAGACGATCGAAAGCGACAAGAACTACGTCATCACCCGGGCCCCAACGCCAACCCGTGAGTGCCTGCTTATTAACCACACCAAGGACCGTTACAAGGATCCGAAGGTGCGGCTCGCACTCTGGCGCGCCATCAACCGCAAGCAGGTCTACGACACGGTGTTCGGCGGACTCGGGTTTGTCGGCGGGCCGATGACGCCCGCGGCTCCGAACTGGGTGCTTCCGGATTCCGACCTGGCCAAGCTCCCGGGCTTCGGCAAGCGCGAAGACGAAATCAAGGAAGCCAAGGCACTGCTTTCCGCAGCTGGCTTCCCCAACGGCTTCGAAGAAACCGTTTTGACGGTGACCGCTTTCGACACCGAGAAGATCCACGACGTTGTGGTCTCGAACCTCAAGGACATCGGCGTCACAGTGCAGACCGAAAATGTCGGTACGGACTTCGCTGCCAACTTCCTCCCCCGCGAAGTGGGCCGCCAGTACAACCTGGCCACCACCCTCTTCCTTTCGGGTGGATATCCCGATGCCCAGTTGCTCCTCTACCACCACAGCGACGTGGTCAACAAGGGAACCCGCAACTACGGCAACTACGGCAACGCCGAACTCGATGCCAAGCTCGAGAAGCAGTCGACTCTTTACGACGACAAGGCTCGCCTGCCGCTCGTGCTCGAAATCCAGAAGGACATCATCAACAACCCGGGCCCAGGCTGGATGGGTTCGCGCGGTGTCCTGACGGTATGGTCATCGAAGGTGAAGAACCCGGCGTCGTTCGGTTTCGCCACTGGCTTCTATGCCCCTGAGTACGTCTGGTTGAAGGCGTAATCCGGGTCCAACGCTGACAAATGAGAGGGGCGGCGTTCCGCCCCTCTCGTTTCATCCACTCGCGGCCCTGCCGGAGTTTCGCTATGTACCAATTCATCGTCCGTCGGTTGCTGCTTTCGATTCCGACGCTTCTGATCGTCTCGTTCCTGATCTTCGGCATGATCCGGTTGAACCCGGATTCGGTCGTAGCTGCCCGCCTCGGTGAGGGCTACACCCCGGCCCAGGCCGAACAAATAAAGGACGAATACGGGCTGAACAACCCGCTTCCGACGGAATACGTGCGCTGGTTGGGCAGGGTGGTCCGTGGCGACTGGGGCAAGTCGGCCTACACCTCACAGTCTGTCCTCCGCGAAATGGGACCGAAAATCGGCGTCACCTTCGAGCTGGCCTTCCTGGCCGTGATCATCGCGGTCATCGTCGGAGTGCCGATCGGCGTCTATTCGGCAATGCGCCAGGACCGGTGGCCGGACTATGTCCTGCGGACGTTCGCAATCTTCGGCCTGTCTGTTCCTGGCTTCCTCATCGCCACGATCATCCTCGCCGTTCTCGCCAAGCAATTCGGCTGGATACCCCCGATCCGGTATCACAGCCTTGTCGACAACCCATCGAAGAACCTGCAGCAGATGTGGATGCCGGCACTCATCGTCTCGCTGGCAACCGCGGCCCAGGTGATGCGTTTCGCGCGCACGATGATGCTCGACGTGCTCCGCCAGGATTACATTCGGACAGCCTGGTCAAAGGGGCTGCGCGAGCGCGCCATCGTTACTCAACACGCTTTGAAAAACGCGATGTTGCCGGTGATTACCGTCATCGGCCTGACCATGGCCACGCTCATCGGTGGCACCGTGGCATTCGAGCAGATCTTCTCCATCCCGGGCCTCGGCCGGCATCTGATCCTCGCGGTACAGCAGAAGGACTTCGCCGTTGTCCAGGGCGTCGCCCTGTTCTTCGCCATCGCCGTCGTCACCGTCAACCTCATCGTCGACGTCAGTTACACCGTCCTCGACCCTCGGGCGAAGGGGTAGTCCAGTGGCACAAGCAACCGCCGGCCAGGTCACATTCCACGAAGCAACGAACAACTCAGTCTTGGTTCGTTCTTTCGGCTTTTTGAAAACGCTTGCGAAGCGAAAGCCAATGGGCTTCATCAGCCTGCTGATCCTCGTTTTCATGTTCACGGTGGCAGCGTTCCCCCAGGTGTTCGCAACCCACGATCCCGCGGACACAAACGCTGGCCCGCGCCTCCAGAACTTCTGCTTTGGGCCGACCGATACGTTCCTGTGCCCCACTTCGGTAGAGAACAGCATCATCTCGGGTAACCGGGTGGTAAAAGGGTCGATCGGCGAACCATTCGGCACCGACGAACTCCAGCGTGATGTGTACAGCCGGCTAGTTTACGGCGCCCGATACGCGGCCTACATCGGTCTCATCGCGGTCACAATCAGCTCGCTGCTGTCGCTCGCGATTGGGGTGAGCTGCGGCTACTTCGGCGGGATTTACGACACGGTCGTACAGCGGTTTGTCGACGCAATCATGGCGCTCCCCGCGCTGGTAGTGCTCCTCGCCTTGCCGCAGATGATCGGCAAGTGGGACATGGATGGGCCACTGCCATTCGATGAGCCGCGGATCAGCTTCTTCAAGCTCGCGGTCGTCCTGGGCATTCTGGGCGGCGCCGGAGGCTCGCGCGTCATTCGCGCATCCGTTCTTGGCGTCCGTTCCGCGCAGTTCCTTGAGGCCGCCCGGGTCATCGGTTGCCGCGATATCAGGATCATGGTCCGGCACGTGATACCCAACATTTTCGGACCCCTCATGGTCCAGGCGACGATCGGTCTTGGCGGCGTCATCCTCGCAGAGGCCGCCCTGAGCTTTCTCGGCTTCGGCGTCGTCGACCCAAATCATCCAACCTGGGGCCAAATGCTGAACCAGGCCCAGCGGCTCGCCTCGGTGCGCGTCCAGGGCGTGGTCTGGCCGGGTGTCTGCATCGCCCTCGCCGTCTTCAGCTTCAACATGCTCGGCGACGCGTTGCGTGACCTGCTTGACCCGCGGCTCCGAGGGGCGAAGGGCGGCTTCGGCTAGGCCGTCCGCTACTCGTTCGGGATTCGAGCTGACACCACGGCATCGTACCGGGGCAGATACGGCTTCACATCGAGGACCGGGGTCCCATCGATGGCGTCGAGCCCGCGGACGGTGAGCACCTGTCCCGAGTGAGAGAGTAATTCGACGACCGAGACCCCGAGATGATTGGGTCGCAACTGGCTGCGGGTCGCGAGAATGCCGTAGGTACGGCCGCTCGCCAGCGTCAGTGTTTCAGGTTTCTCCGGGGCGCCTTCTGCTACATCCAGGTAGGTCACAACCAGGATGTGGCTGTACGCGTCCATCCCGACGAGTTTTCCCGCATGCTCCGGCGCGAAATCGATGCTGCTTTCGACCCTTTCCCACCCGTGAGGTGTCGGCCTGGCGACATCGTTTCGAACGTAGCCAATCGCCGTCAGGATGGCTTGCGCAGGCGGTTCCGGGCGTTGCCAGGGTGGCTTCTTCTTGCGCCAGAACATTGGCTAGCGGGTGGCCTGGGCGGCTCGATAGACCGCCGGGTCGATCCCGAATGCGCCGGCCAGTCGCTCGCCGAATTCGCCAATCGATCGGCCGGCGGTAAGCCCGCCATCGACGACGATCGCCTGGCCGGTGACGTAGCTCGCTTCGGGACTGGCCAACCAGAGCGCCGCATTGGCGATGTCCTCCGGGATGCCGGAACGGCCGGCCGGCGCCCACGTGCCCAGCGCGGAATCGATTTTTGGCAATATGGCCTCTGCCGCAGCGCCCTGGAGTCCCATCCCACCTGCGAAGATGTTGGTCAGGATGACGCCTGGGCAGATGGCGTTGACCCGAATCCCGAAGGGGGCCAACTCCACCGCGAGACAGCGGCTCGCGTGCGCCACCGCAGCCTTCGCGGCGCTGTAGACGACCGGGCCGAAGCCCGCCTGCAGCCCGGCGATGCTCGCTGTGTTGATGATCACGCCGCTCCCTTGCGCCTTCATTTGCCGGGCAGCGTGCTTCGCGCCGATGAAAACACCCTTAAGCAGGACATTCATGGTGTCGTCGTAGGCGTTGAGGTCGAGGTCTTCAATCGGCCCACCGACGCCCCCGAAACCCGCATTGTTGAAAATCACGTCGAGGCGGCCCCAGCGACTGACCGCCGCGCCGACTGCGCCGGCGACGTCCTCTTCTAGCGCGACGTTGGTGTGAATGTAGGTCGTATTCGGCCCGAGCTCTTCGGCCAGCGCGCCCCCACGTTCGTCCTGGATATCAGCGATGACCACCTTCGCGCCCTCGGCGACGTACTTCCGAACTGTGCCTTCGCCAATGCCACTGGCGGCGCCGGTGATAATCGCAACCTGGTTTTCCAAACGGCCCACGTGAGTCCTCCTCAACAATGCTCATCCCCGGAAGGGGCAGCGCCAAAGTCTACGCGAGCCATCCGACCTCGACGGAAAGACGATTCCACCGATCCCGCACTAGCTCCTACTGGTTCCCCGGCAGCTTGAACTGCGCAAGGCGCGTCTCAGCTGCTTGCTGCCGCTCGGACCACAGCCGACCCGTGGTGATGCCACCATCGACGACCAACGCGTGGCCGGTGACGAAGCTCGCTTCATCGCTGGCGAGCCAGGCTGCCGCGTTGGCGATGTCCTCGGGCAGTCCTGCGCGCCGGATCGGTTGGCCCTCGGCGAGCCGCGCCTTCATGAGGTCGACCGTCAGGTCGGCCTGCTCAGCGGACAGGCCCATGCCCTTGCCGAAAATCGGTGTGGCGATCCCGCCGGGACAAATCGCGTTCACTCGGACGCCGCTTTCGCCGAGTTCGTTCGCAACCGACTTCGTCAGGTGAATGACCGCGGCCTTCGCGGCGCTGTAGACGTGCGGGCCGAACCCAAGACCAACGCCTGCCACGCTGGAAGTCGAAATGATGCAGCCTGAGCCCTGGCCCTTCATGACGCGGCCCGCATGTTTCATCCCCAGCACCACTCCGCGAAGCAGAACGGCCATTGTCGTGTCATACGCCGCCATGTCGGTGTCGAGAATCGAACCCGAGACACCGCCGAACCCGGCGTTGTTGAACATGACATCGAGCCGTCCCCACTTCTGCACCGCGTGGCCAACCGCCGCCCGCACTTCCTCCTCCTGGCCGACATCGGTGTGGTAGAAGCTCGTGTTCGGCCCAAGCTCCTCGGCCAGCTTCTGGCCGCGAGCATCCTGAACGTCCGCGATCACGACTCGTGCGCCGCTTTCGACGAACTTCCGCACGGTGCCTTCGCCAATCCCGCTGGCACCTCCGGTTATGACGGCCACTTTGCCATCCAGTTGACTCATGAAAATCGCGCCTCCGGGTTAGTGCCGCGAGTTTACGGTCGAAGCAAGCTGAATGCTGGGCCTCAGGTCGCAGGAAGCGTGATCTTGTAGACCGTTCCTGTCACCCAATCGCCAACCAGCAACGACGAGCCACCGCTGGCCGTCACGCCGACCGGGCCCTGGATGCCCGTGATCGGTTGTTCGATCGTGCCGCTATAGGAACCGTTCGAAGAAATTAGCTCGACACGCACGAGCTTTCCGGTCGCCCATTCGGCGGCGAATGCACTCGTCTTCCCGGCCACGGTAAGCACCGCAATTCCACTCACGGCCGCGTGTTTATCCATCTCCGCGATGGGTGGCGGAACACCTGCGCAGTCGCTCCCACCCTGGCCGTAGCAGCTCGGAAATCCCCACGTCTGACCGGATAAAACGAGCGCCAGGTAGTCGCCGGGCGTTGCATCACCGAGGTCGTCTCGCTGGTTCATGGTGACCAGGAGATCGTTCGTGCCGGGAACGTAGGCCAGCCCCACGGGTGCGCGAATGCCACTGGCTTCGACCCTCGCCTCGCTGCCATCGGGCAAGAACGACACAACGCTCGCGGCCCACTTCGAATCCGGCACGCAATTGTCACAGGCCGCGGAAATACCGACGCGAATGCGGCCGTCGTTGCCGAGCGCGAGCCCACCCATGATCCCTGCGCCGGAGAACGTCGCGATTGTTTGCTGTTTGGCGAACCGTGCCCCATCGAATCCGTCGAAGGCGATAACCCCTTCGGCCGAAGAGACGTACAGCCTGTCGCTAGTCCAGAGCAGACCCATCGGCGTGTGCAGGTCGCCCGCCACTTTGACCGCATCCTGCCCGGGTGCGGGAATCACATACAGGGCATCTGTGCCGATGTCGTTGAAGGCTGCGGTTACTGCCCAGAGCCGTCCTTGCGAGTCCTGAGCCAGCCCGGAGACGTTCTTGAGACCGGTTGCGACCACTGTCGCCGATGCTCCGGCTGGGCCAGTCAGGCCCGCGCCGATGTTCTCGTACGAGCTGGCTTTCGGAGTACTCGACGAACCGCCGTCTGAACATGCCGCGAAAACTACGCAGAGCGCGGCGACCAACGCTAAGGGGAAGAGAGCCTTTCTCATGTCAAGACAAAGCGCCGGGCCGCCGCGATAGCGGCCTCGACGCCAAAGGCGAGGGCGACGAAGCGCCCTCGCCACTAGTACGCGACGCTCGAAGAGCGGGCGCC
>JBDTNM010000037.1:0-18951 GCA_039933735.1 bacterium
TTGGCCGGCGCTGGAGCTGTCTGGCTGGGCGTGGTGGACGGAGTAGGCTCGCTCGACTGAGCGAATGCAACCGAACCACCGTACACAGCAGCCAGGGCGAGTGGCGCGGCGCCGGCAAGAAGGATCTTCTTCGGCAAGAACATTTTTTCGACCTCCAAAGTCGGGACTAGACAAGCGCTTTGTCTGCGGCCAAGGCTAGTTCGAGATTCGGAAAGCTTCGGTGTTTATTATGAGCCAGATTAGAAGCGTCGAATTGTGCACACTTCTGAAACAGCATTTCTCAGCTAATTCTCAGGAAGAAAGGTCGCAAATATGCGGCCTTTGGACCTTAGCTGCGCCACATAGCTAGTTCAGAACCCTCGACGATGGCATCGCCACCTGAATACCCCATCGGCGCGCCATCCGCCCGCCAACACGCCGCTCCCTCCAGCATTCCGTCCTCGCGACGGAGGATGCCGTTCATCCCGCCGGCGACTTTCAGGGGCGTCTCTATCGTATGGCCGCGCCCTTCCAGGCCTGACTTCAGGTTCGCGAAGTCGGCGAACCCGCGTTCGATTTCAAGGACCGGCCCCCGACCCCACATACGTGGGGCTTCGAATGCCTCCTGCAGAGTCATCCGGTGGTCGATGACATTCGAAATCGCCTGCGCAACGGCACCGAAGATCTTGAGCCCACCCGGGCATCCCAGGGTCATGAACGGTGCGCCGTCCTTCATCACGATCGTCGGCGACATCGATGAAAGCACCCGCTTTCCGGGAGCGATGGAGTTCGTTCGGCCAGGATTCGGGTCCATCAACTCCATGCAGTCGTTCAGAAGCATGCCCGTCCCCGGCACCGTCACCTTCGAACCGAAGCCCATGTGCAACGTATTGGTCGTCGCCACGATGTTCCCTTCATCGTCGATTGCGCAGCAATGGGTCGTGGATTCGACCAGCGAAGCCGCGCGCACTCCCGCCGAGTACTGCTTACTTCGCGCGAGATCCAGGTCCGGCCGGCGCTCGTCCGCGTACGCCTTCGAAGTGAGCCAGTCGACCGGGACCTCAGTCGAAGCCGGGTCCGCGACGTATTTCGTACGGTCGGCGAAGGCGAGCTTCATGACCTCGGCCCAGAGATGGACAGTTTCGAGGGACCCGAAGCCCATGCCTCCAACATCGAATCCTTCGAGAATGTTGAACATCTGGATGATGTGGAGCGGGCCTGACGATGGCGGCGGTGGCCCAATGATTTCGTGGCCGCGATAGGTGCCCCGCACCGGCTCACGTTCGAAGACCTGGTACGTCTCGATGTCGTCCACCGAGACGAGGCCGCCGTTGGCTGCCATGTCAGCCGCAATTTGCTGCCCGAGTGGCCCGTGGTACAGGTAGTCCGGTCCGTTTTCGGCGATTGCGGCAAGCGTGTTGGCGTAGTCGGCCCGGACAATTCGGGACCCCGCCTCGGGCGCTTTCCCGTTCGGAAGAAATACCTTCGCCGTCTCCGGGTACCGGCGGATGTTCGCTTCTTGCATCAGCGTGATCGCGCGGAGATACGGGCTCACGCGGAAACCATCACGCGCAAAACGGATCGCGGGCTCCATCACGGTCCCTAGCGAGAGTCGTCCGTACTTCGCGATCGCAGTTGCCCAGCCAAGCAAGGTTCCGCCGGTCGCCACCGCAAGATGGCCGACTTCGTTCAGTTCGTCCTTCACCTTGTGATCGATTCGGCCCGGGATCGGTTCGAACATCTCTGCGGTGGCCTTGCCCGGCACCGTCACGTAGTTGTCGATGACGGTTGAGGTGCCGTCGGCGAGTCGGATGTTCACGAAGCCCGCGCCGAAGATCGTCACCATCATCGGCTCGACCACCGTGAGGGCGAACATAGTGGCGATCGCCGCATCTACAGCGTTGCCGCCTCTGACGAGCATCTCATTGCCCGCCAACGAAGCGAGCGGATGGTTCGAAGTGACCATCCCTTTGGATGCGATAGCTGGCTGTTTGATGGTCATGGGGTTCCTCGTTGCCTCGGTTGTACGCCAAGTCCGCACGACTTGCGAGCCGCGGCCTCGCCGCACCCGATGGTACGATTCGACGAATGCCCGGAATCGACGCCCACACGCACCTATTCGCGCCCGGCCAGGTCGCCGGTCGCGAAAGCATCGCGCTCGGCGACCGCACATTCCGCGAGATGTATGGCGACCCCGCCGCAAAGATGGCGGTGGCGAAGAACCTGCTTGAGGCACTCGATGAGGCCGAATTGGACTCGGCCGTGGCTGCCGGATTCGCGTTTTCAACAGAAGACAACTTGATCGAGCAGAACGAATACCTGTTCGCAGCCGCAAAATCTTCGGAGGGGCGCATCATTCCCGTCGCGACCGTCAACCCTGCGCTAACCGGCTGGGAACGCCTGGCTCGACACGCGATTGACCAGGGCGCCCGCGGGTTCGGTGAGCTGCGGCCCCACAACCAGGGCTGGGACCTCGAGGGCGATGCCGCGCGAACGCTCTATGGCATGGCCCAAGATGCCGGGCTGCTCCTCCTCTGGCACTGCAGCGAGCCCGTCGGTCATGCCTATCCGGGCAAGGCAGGAGGCATTTCCGCGGCCGAACTGGTGGGCGTTGCGGCTGATTTTCCCGGACTGCCGATGATTGCCGCACACCTCGGCGCGGGACTTTCCTTCTACTTACAGATGCCAGAAGTGAAAGCTGCTATAGATTCCGTCTATTTCGACACCGCGGCGGCTTCGCTGCTGTATGATGGCGAAAGTGTCGCGCGACTCGTGGACCTGGCGGGCCCCGATCGTGTGCTCTTTGGCTCTGATTACCCTCTGCTTTCACCCCGGCGACAGATTCAACGCATCGCCGCGCAACTCCCGGGCCCGGTCGTGGAAGCAGTGTGTGGCGGTAACGCCCGGAGACTGTTTTCGGATAACGGCAAGAAATGACTGAACTGGAACACGTACGCCTGTTCGTGGCGTGCGAAGTACCTGACGAGATCAAAGAGACGATTGGCGAGGTCATCGAAGGGCTTCGCGCCAAGAGCGGCAGCGATGTCCGCTGGATTCGGCCCGAAGGGGTCCACGTCTCCCTCAAATTCCTTGGCGAAGTGCCCACCAAAAAGCTGCCCGCTGTGAAGCTCGCAATCCAGGAAGCAGTGGTCGGACACTCTCCTTTCGAACTCGAGTTTTCGACAATCGGCACCTTCGGCGGCCGCGAAGGCCTCCGCATCATGTGGGTGGGCATCGCGGGCGACGTGCTGCGGCTCGAAGCGCTGGTCCGTGCAGTCAATGCCGCCCTGGCGGTCGTTGGCTTCGAACCAGAACGCCGTCCGTTCCGGCCACACCTCACGCTCGGCCGCGTGCGCGATGAAGTGCCGACCCGCCGTCGCGCTGAAATCGAAGTCGCCGTAGGAAAGTCGGGCGTCCCGCAGGTTAGCTGGCGAACGGCCCAGGTTTCCCTGATGCGCAGCCGCCTCACCACCTCTGGCGCCACCTACGAAGTGCTGGCCACGTTCCCCCTGCGGGTGATGCAACAGAATACCTGAATCCGCCCGCAGCCCTGAGTCACCAATCATCCCAGTCGTAAGTACGGCCGGGCCGCTGCGCCCGCCGGATCAGCGTATCCGGGTCGTCCAATTCGTGAGGGCTGATCCGCCGGCCGACCAGCGCTTCGATCCGCGCGTAGAACATGTCCTCCGGCACCGAACGCGTCGCCAGCAGCCATCGCTCCAGTTCTTCCACTTTCACTTCGACCGAAAGCAGCGACGGACTCGGCGCCGCTTCGAGAAAGCGGATGCAGTAGGTGCATCCCTGTTCTCGGGCGAACGGCACCAGGTGGATGTCGCATTCGTAGGCTGACCATGCCGCGACCATGTTCCCATTCTACGGGCGCCGCCAAGCGCCTTGACCATCCCGGTCATCGACAAGCGCCTCTCGCACGCTGAAAATCGACGGTCATGAGTAAGAAGGACAAAAAGAAGCAAAAGCACGGCAAGCTGGCCAGGGTACCGAGCCCGGTTGCCGTCGCGGCGACGCCGCTCATCGGCTCAGCCCAGCAAGACGCACCTCCGCCGATCGAAGGCCCCGCGCGAGCGATGGTCATCGTCGCCCACCCGGACGATGCCGAATTCGTCTGCGGCGGCACCGTCGCCAAATGGTGCAAGGAAGGCTGGGACGTTCGCTACGTGCTGGTCACTGGCGGCGACAAAGGAACCCACGACGACACTATGCACCCGGAAAAACTCGCTGCGATCCGCGAAGAAGAGCAGCGCGCAGCCTGCCGCGTCCTCGGCGTGAAGGAGTGCATTCTCCTCGGTTACCCCGATGGATTCACCAGCGAAAGCGCCGAGCTGCGCGGCCAGATCGTTCGGCTCCTGCGGCTCCATCGCCCGGATGTGGTCATCACCTGGGATGCCTTCCGCGGCACCTTCAATCACCGCGACCACCGGAACGTCGGCCAGGCAACCATGGACGCCATCTTCCCCATCGTTCGCGACCGGCTCTTTTACCAGGGGGATGAGGAAGATGGCCTGGCCTCTCACCAGGTCAACGAGGTCCTTCTCGCAGGCGCGGCCGATGCTGATTATGTCGTCGACGTGACCGATGTCTGGGAGACGAAGGTAGACGCGATCCTCTGCCACACAAGCCAAATCGGCGAACGTACCAAGGAATCGTTCCTGAAAGAGCGCGCCGAACGGGAAGCCAAAGAGCCAGGGAAGCCCGTGGAAGAGCGCTTCCGTCGCTGGAGCATCCGCCGCCCGATGCGGCAGACGAAGCCCGAAGACGCGAAACAAGAAGCCGATGCGGCCGCACTGGCCAAAGCCAAGCCACAGCACGCAGCGTGATTCTTTCGGGTGACCAAATCGAGTGATCGCGTAGGATTCGCGCGATCGCTCGCAGGACTCTGGCCAGTGGGCAACGGAGGTTGGTGCATGGATTTCCAGGATCTCATTTACGACAAGCAAGACCACATCGCGACGGTTACCCTGAACCGGCCCGAGCGCCTCAATGCGCTTGGAGCTGTACTACGGCCGGAAATTCTGGCCGTCGCTGAAGAGATTCGCAAAGACGACGACGTCTGGTGCGCCATCATCACGGGCGCCGGCCGCGGGTTCTGTTCCGGGGCCGATATCAGCGGTCCTCGCCCGGAAGGTCAACCGACAACTCCTCCCCAGAACACCGTCCTCGACGAGTTTCACTGGGTTGGGGATCAGGCGATGGCCATCTACAACCTGGACAAGCCAACCATCGCAGCCATGAACGGAGTCTGCGCCGGAGCCGGCATGAGCCTGGCACTTTCCTGCGATCTGCGCGTCGGCTCGGAAAATGCGCGATTCCGCAGCGTCTTTCTCGAACGGAACCTGTCGCCCGATTCAGGAATGAGCTGGTTCCTCACCCGCATCCTCGGCTACAGCCGGGCCATGGACCTGGTTCTCACCAGCCGTGACGTGGGCGCCGAAGAGGCGTTTCGCCTGGGCCTCCTCGATCGGCTGGTCCCGCACGACCAGCTGATGAATGAAGCGCTCGGGCTCGCCCGCCAGATCACGCAGTGGCCGCCGGTGGCCGTGAGGGCAGCCAAGCGAGTCACCCAGCAGAACCTGAACAAGACCCTCGAAGACGGACTTCGGAACGAGGCCTACCACCTCGAGTACGGCCGCAAAGCCATCAACGATGCCCGCGAATCGTTCACCGCTCGTATCGAAAAGCGAAAGCCCGTCTACACCGGGACGTAGATCGGCTGCGGACGTGTAGACTCCGCCCCACTATGGAGTTCCGATTTACACCCGAGCAGGAATCGTTTCGCGGCGAGGTCCAGTCGTTCATTCAGACCGAGTGGCCCAAAGCGCGCGAAGGCGAATCGTTCACGAAAAAGCTGGCCGCTAAGGGCTGGCTGACCATGTCCTGGCCGAAAGAGCACGGTGGCCAGGGCACCGACCACATGCGCCAGCTCGTCTACAACGAAGAGATGGCCTACAACCGTGCGCCCGGCCAAACCATGGGCACCGACCGCGTTGGCCCGACGATCATCCTCTTCGGCACCGATGAGCAGAAGAAGCAGTTCCTTCCGCGCATCATCAAAGACGAAATCACCTGGTGCCAGGGGTTCAGCGAGCCCGGCTCCGGGTCCGACCTCGCCAGCCTGCAAACGCGAGCCATTCGCGACGGCGACCACTACGTCGTCAACGGTCAGAAGATCTGGACCTCAAACGCCCAGTTTGCCGACTACATCATCCTTCTCGCCCGCACCGATCCGGACGCTCCAAAGCATCGCGGAATCACCTACTTCCTCGTCGACATGAAGTCTCCCGGCATCAACGTTCGGCCACTCATGCAGATGACCGGAGGGGCGGGTTTCAACGAAGTCTTTTTCGATGACGTCAAGATTCCGGCGAACGCGGTTGTCGGTGAAGTGAACCGCGGCTGGTACGTCTCAACCGCGACGCTCGATTTCGAGCGTTCCGGTATTGGCCGAGTTATCGGCGGGCTGAAGACGTATGAAGAAGTGGTCGCTTACGCCAAGACAACCCCTGCGCGGGACGCCGGCGGCGCCACGCTCTGGGACGACCGGTTGACTCGTCACGCCCTCGCGGACATCGGGCTCAGCTTCCGCGTCGGCCGCCTTCTCAGTTACCGCGTGGCCTGGATGCAGAGCAAAGGCCTTGTGCCGAACTACGAAGCCTCGATGGCGAAGACGCTCGGGACTGAACTCCATCAGCGCATGGCTCGCGTAGCGATGAACACGCTTGGTATGCCCGGCCAACTGATGTCTGGGGCAGCCGCGCCGATCCACGGGCTCGGCGGCCAAACCTATCTCTCGACGGTCTCTCTGACGATTGCCGCCGGCACCTCGGAGATCAATCGCAACATCATCGCCCAGCGGGGCCTCGGCCTGCCCCGGGGCTAAGGCAGGAGTAACCACATGACGACAGCATCCACGACTCACGGCGAACTCTTAGGCGCCCAGCGCGACGGCCACCTCGCATTCCTCGGGATACCGTTCGCGGCGCCGCCCGTAGGTGAACTTCGGTTCAAGGCGCCGCTCCCGGCGAAGTCGTGGACTGGCGTTCGGCATGCGACCGAACCCGGCAACGCCGCTCGCCAGACGAGTCACCCAATCCCAGGTTTCGCTGCCAGCGGCCCCCAGGACGAAGACTGCCTCTACCTGAACGTCTTCACCCCGGCAGTTGATGGCAAACGCCGACCCGTGATGTTCTGGGTTCACGGCGGCGGATTCACGCACGGCGCGGCCACCGAAGCTCTCTACGACGGTGGCCCCCTCGCCGTTCGCGGCGATGTGGTGGTGGTTTCGACCAACTACCGTCTCGGCGCGCTCGGGTTCCTCCACCTGGAGGACCACCTACCTGGCCAGGGCCTGAGCGCGAACTGCGGCCAGCTCGACATCATCGCCGCCCTTGAGTGGACGCGAGGCAACATCGAAGCCTTCGGCGGAGACCCGGCCAACGTCACCATCTTCGGCGAATCCGCGGGAGCGGCCGCAGTCGGCACATTGCTCGCAATGCCCGCAGCGAAGGGCCTCTTCAACAAAGCCGTCCTCCAGAGCGGCACAGGCCGAGCGCTCGATCGCGAGGGCGGCAAGCGTGTTGCCCAACTCGTCCTCGATGAACTCGGAATCGCGGATGACCTGGCCCAAATCCGCACAATCTCGGCCGACAAGATCCTCGAAGCCCAGACGGCCGTGGCAATGAAGGCGGGCCGCGCCGGTGGCCCGCTCTTCGGCCCTGTCGTAGATGGCAACAACCTCTCCAAACAACCCATCAAGGCGGCCCGCGACGGCGACGCCGCTGATATCCCACTCCTGCTCGGGACCAATCGCGACGAATCGAAGCTGTTTGTTTCGACGATGCGGAGAGAAGAGATTGACGACGGAGCACTCGCGAAGGCTGTGGCGCCGGCATTGCCAAAAGCCTCGGCCACCGAGATTGCAACACTGATCGCGGTCTATCGATCGTCCCGTGCCGAGAAGCACCTGCCGACAACCAACCTCGACATTCTCGATGCAATTCAGACTGATTCCGGCATGCGCGCTGGCGCGAATCGCCTCGCGATCGCCCAGCAGCAGCACCAACCGAGCACCTTTCTCTATCTGTTCACCTACGCCTCGCCAGCACGCCACGGGGCGCTTGGGTCCTGTCACGCGCTCGAAATGCCGTTCGTCTTTGGCACCCTCTCCGCGCCGGGACAGGACAAGTTCGCTGGCACGGGGCCCGATGTAGAACGGCTCTCCGCGAACATGATGGATGCCTGGCTCGGCTTCGCACGCAGTGCCAGCCCTGGCCACGAAACGATCGGCCCGTGGCCCGCGTTCGAACCCGACTCCCGGCCAACGATGGTCTTCGACATCGCCAGCGGTGCACAGGAAGATCCCTTCGGCGACGAGCGCCGCGCGATCGAGCAACTGATTTCGTGAGCGAAAACTTGCAGCCCAACGGTGTCCTCAAGGGCGTGAAAGTCCTCGATTTCAGCGAATACATCGCCGGACCCTTGGCCGGCGAAATGCTCGCCGACTTCGGCGCCGACGTCATCAAGGTTGAACCGCCGCTGGGCGACTTCTGGCGCCACACTGCTCCGGTTGCACCGGCGGAGAGCCGTGGCTTCATGGGAGTGAACAAGGGAAAGCGCAGCATTTCCCTGGACTTGAAGAACCCCGGCGCGAAAGACGTGCTCCATCGGGCGGTCCGGTCGGCCGACGTTCTGCTTGCGAACTACCGTCCGGGCGTGGCGGCGCGGCTCGGCGCCGATTACGCCACCCTGAGCGAGATAAACCCTCGCCTCATTTACTGTGAGAACACGGCCTTTGGCTCGAAGGGTCCGTATAAAGATCGGCCCGGATTCGACCTCGTCTCGCAAGCGATGACTGGCATTATGTCGTTCGAAGGCGCTGGCGGCGTGCCTCATCCCGTGATTACGACTTCGCCGACTGACCTCGCGGCGGGCATGTTTATGGCCTACTCCGTGGCGGCGGCGTTGTACCACCGCGAACTGACCGGCAAAGGCCAGTACATCGAGACGAGCCTCTTCGGCGCTGGCATCTTCGTCCAGTACCGGCCCATGTTCGCAATCGAAAAGTTCGACGAAAAGCCGCGCAACGAAATGCTCGCAGACATTCAGCGGGCGAAGGCCGAGGGACGGCGGCCGGACGAGGTCACAGCAGAGCGCCGTTCGCGCGGCGATGTGCTTCGACGCAGCAACCCCTACTACAAGATTTACGAAACAGCCGATGGTTACATCGCGCTTGCCTGCCTCAACAACCGTCTCCGGCGTGGAGCCGCGAAAGTGCTCGAGATCGATGACCCGCGCCTCGAGGGTGATGAATTCAACCTCGACCAACTCGGCGCCGACGAGACCCTGATCCTCACGGAACTGATCACGGCCCTCTTTTCCGGGCGTCCGACCGATGAGTGGGTACAGATGTTCGACGCTGAAGGCGTGCCCTGCGGCCCCGTCCGCATGACCGCCGAACTCTTCGACGACCCGCACGTGAAAGCAGAGGGCTTCCTCGCCGAATTCGAACATCCGACCCTGGGCAAGGTCATCGCCGCCAACAGCCCTGTCCGCATGAGCGGTGGCGAGACCGGCACCCGCCGCTCGTCGCCGGTCCTGGGGCAGCACACACACGACTTCCTCAGCGAACTCGGATATTCCAGCGAGGAGATTCAGGCGCTGGAAGCGGCCAAAGTCGTTCGAAGTTGGGCTGGGGCCTGACGTAGAGCCGGGGCCTCAGGCCGCGGCCGCTTCGCCTGGATGGAGTTGCCCGGTGGATTCGAGCCAGCGCATGAACGCCGAAACGCAGTCAGGATCGAGTTGCGTACCTGCCACGCGTTGAAGTTCGGCAATGGCCTCGGACCATGGTCGCAACGGGCGGTAGACGCGGCTCGATGTGAGCGCATCAAAGGTATCGGCAACGGCGACGATTCGTGCTTCGAGCGGAATCTGGTCGCCCCGGAGCCCGTCCGGGTAGCCGTTCCCACCGAAGCGCTCATGATGCGCCCGCACAACTAGCGCGACGTGCTTCAAGACCTTCGAGCTCGCCGCGATGTGGGCGCCTCGTGCGGCATGGTGCTTCATCGTTTCAAATTCACTGTCCGAAAGCTTTCCGGGCTTCATCAGCACCGCGTCCGGGACCGTGATCTTGCCCACGTCGTGAATGCGCCCCGCCGTGACCGCCACCTCGATTTGTTCCTCGCTGAGATGCAGTTCTCGAGCAATCGCCTCAACGTATTCGGCAACGCGCCCCATGTGGTGACGGGTGTACGAATCCTTGGCTTCAACCGCTGCCTCGAGGCGCTCCAGGGCCTGCTCGTCCGTTGAATCAAGGTTGTCGAGCGAGTCCCGCAACTCGATCGCTCGTGAAAAGACGATGAGCGACTTCGCGCGGATGGCTTCGATTGCCCACCCGGTAATCAGCGTACAGAACGCCGTGAGCAGAAGGCCGTGGTAGAGCCACCAGCTGAGATGCCAGAGCTGACCGTAGTACATCGAAACCTGGGCCTCGGCGAGGAAGGAAAGCGCCCCCACCATCGCCAGCTGGCCCGGCAGCTGCGTCAGTTTCCACGACCGGAAGTAGCGCCAGGCGGTGAAGAGCAACATGCCCATCGTCAGCGTCGCGAGGATCGTGTCCCACGGCCGCGTCCGCGGAAGCCAATCCCAGAACTGCGGATACCAGAGCATGCTCCCCAGGTACGCGAAGAGCACAACGAGCGCGGCCACCAGGATGGCCGAAGCCTTCTCCTCCACGAACTTGCCGCCCGGCCAGCTTGTTGGCAGGACGCTCAGGATGATGAACGTCGCCCCCACGGTCTGGCTCAGGCCAGCCGAGATGATGACCGCGTAGGGGTATTCGCCGACCGGGACGAGGAAGCCCGGTGTGCCCAGCCCATGCGTCGCGAAGATCAGGGCGATGGCGATGAATCCCAGCGCCAGGTAGACGGTTCGCGTGCTGCGGACGCTTTGCACCGAAAGCGCCAGCGCGGTGCCTATAGCCCCTGAAAGCAGCGTTGCCGCGGACACGATGTAGAAGTGCCCGCGCGGTTGGACGAAGAGCGGGTCCCAGCCAGATACCTGGTGCATCAGGAAGAACGCGACCAACGGGGCGACGATGAAGGCCCCGAACAGCCAATGCGAAATCCTTGTGAGCATGACCAATCCCCCGATCCGCTATGGGGATACTCGTCAGTCAGTGGCCAAATCTGAAGCGCCGAATGTCACCCGTTGCCGAGCACAAGGTCAGCCGATCAACAGATTTTGGAAGCCGCGGACCTGGTAACTGCCGCCGCGACGCCAGTTCAGCGCCTGGAAGCCAGTCGGATATCGCTCGAGGAGGTGTCTCACGGCCGTCTCAAGTTCGAGGCGGGCAAGCGGCGCACCAAGGCAGAAATGGATTCCGAAGCCGAACGCGAGCTGCCGGTTGTCTGTTCGCTGAAGGTCAAGATTCGCGGGGTCAGGGAAGCGGGCGGGATCGCGGTTCGCCGCGCCGAGCATGACGTGCACCTGTTGGCCGGCGCGGATGGTTCGGCTACCGATCTTCACGTCCGTGAGCGCAAAGCGAGCGATGAAGTGCGTGGCTGTTTCGAAGCGCAACAATTCTTCCACCGCCGTGGGTGTGGCTTCGGGATTGCTTCGAAGCCACGCCTGAGCGTCAGGATGTTGCGAAAGCACCCAGGCAGCGTTGCCAACCGCCATCGCGGTGGGTCCGTTCCCCGCCAGCGAGATGTGGATGATCATCATCAGCATCTCGTCCGGTTGCATCGTCCCCTCGTCGCACGCATCGAGCAGTACCGAGAGGACGGTCTCGCGGCCCTCAGCCTCGACATCCCTTGCTTCGGCCATCTCCGCGAGGAATCCCAGCATCTCGTCGCGCGCCGTTTCGGCCGCCGCGAGCACTCCGGGTTGGGCGCCACCTTCCGCTCGAGCGCGCATCAACATCAGCGACCAGGTCCGTACCTGATCGAGGCTCTCAAGGGGAAAGCCCAGGTAATCCAGAACGGAAGTAACGGCTAAAGGTTCCGCCAGGTGGGCCACCACATCCAACGGCTCATTCGCAGGCGTCAACGCGAGCAACTCCGCGACACGTCCAGAGAGCCGTTCGCGTTGGGCCTCGATTGCCCGTGGCGTGAACGCGCGGTTCACCACGGCCCGCAAACGCGTGTGTTCCGGCTGATCAGTGTTCCCCATGATTGGCGCGCGGCCCAAAGGGACTTCGGCCCGCCGCTGGGCGATGTTCGATCCGAACTCGCCCCCGGCGTTCACGGGATCCGACGAAAACGAGTCATCGTCCTGGAGCACCCGGAGGCAATCGCCGTACGCCGTCAGTACCCAGGCGCCAAGGTCGGCGCTCCAGAGCACTGGTTCGGTCGAACGCAGCCGGTCGAGGATCGGGTACGGGTCATCGATGTAGTTCGGACGGAAGGGATTAAAGACGGCCACGGGCGACAGTGTACCGGGCGAACGGCCAAGGTTCGGCGGCGGTGATGGAAGATCGAGCCGGGTCGCTCACCCGGCTCTCTCGACCCTGGCGACGGGCGCGGATGCGGATTCGAGGCGAACCGCACCGCAGTCCCGACCACCCCCTGGAGGTGTCCCCTCCAGATAGGAATACGTCCATGGCCGAATAAGGGATTTCCGCATACTGGCAGTGGGGCGATCAGCGATAGGGTTGGAGCGTGCAACAGAGGCCAAAGGCTCCACGCCCGGTGTTTGATTCGAACGTGATACTCGAAAAGCTGAAAAAGCCGCAGTACGCACTGCCCGCCGCGGTAGTCGTGGGCATGCTCGCCATCGCGTTCGGGATTCAGCCGAACGGGCCGAGTAGCCAGGCCAAGGACATTTCCGCCGCCGTCATTTCCCAGAGTTCGGTCACCCCGGTCGTCTCGACCTCAACAGTGGCCGCTTCGAAGACTGCCGCCGCTTCGCCCGCCGCGAATACCACTCCCGGCGCCAACAGCACTCCTTCCGCCCAATCGAACCAGCAGGCATCGACCGGCAGCCCCACGACAACTTCGGACGTGGCCGGCGCACGCGCCACCCCTTCGGTCGCCGCATCGCCGACCGTTGACCCGGCGCTCCAACGCCAGCCCACCCAATGCGGCGCACTCCAGGAATCCACCACCGCCGTCTCAGTCGAGCAGTCGATCACCGGCGTTTCGATTAAGGCAACCAAGGTGGCGGTCTATCCGGTCGAATACTTCCGCTGCATCCTCATGGCCACCGGTGGCCAGGAAGCCTACGGCCTCGCGTCTTCGGTCAATAAGGCCGAAGAGGGCGGGATGACGCATATCGTCCTCGTCGACCTCTGGGTCGCGAACGCCTCCAAGCAATTCGGCCAGGTGAACGTGAAAAACGCGACGCTCGCCGTCGCCGGTCAGAGCTTCGTACCGCTTGCGACCCTGGGTGGCCGCTCAGAGGTCGTCGTCTCATCGGGCCAGGGGCGGAACTTGAGTCTGGTGATTGCCATCAAGGACAACGTCGGCGCGACAACCGGACCGATGACGCTGATCGTCGAGGGTCCTCTCACCGGCGGAAATCCAGTGGCCGGGAAGTACCAGCTCTTCCTGCCCACTCCCTGACCGAGGCTAACGCACCGTCCGTTCGCCGCGCGGCCGTGGGCACATGACGTGGATGCGGGTGGGTTCGATGGTCATGGCAATCACGGCGCGGCCGTCGCTTTGCCCACCGCGCGAAAGTTCACGCCGGCTGTCCGGCGCCTCGGAGCAGCGGCCGTAGAGGATCACAATCGTCCCATCGTCGCCCCAGGTCGTGACGGCGATCCGAGGGTCGCGGCGAAGGTCACGCAGGCGAGCGGAGTCTTCGAAAATCGACATCCGGAAGACATCACCCTCTTCGAGCAGCACGTGGACGGGGGCGATGTGCGGAGCGCCATGCTCGCCACCAGTCGCGACGGCAAACATGCGAGTCGCCCTCCAGAACGCTCGGAACTCTTCGACCGTCAGCGCGCGTTCCTCCTTGTTGAAGGTGGCCGCGATGGCTGGACCTGCAGTCGAAGCGCTCTTTTGGAGAAGGCGAGTTAGGTCGGTCACGGGTGCTCTCCTTGGGGTCTCATGCGAACGATAGCAGCACCTGATTCGGTTCTTAAGTAGCGGATGACATTCAGCAGAGCGACGGCTTTCCTCAAGTTGAGGGCTAGGCCATGCTTCTCGCCATGCCTACCTATGACCAGATCAACCTTGGCGACACCGCCTCCTTCACGAAGACGATTTCCGAAAGCGATGTCTACCTGTTCGCCGGCATCACCGGCGACCTGAACCCCGCGCACGTCGACGCGGTCACCGCCGCGAACGGAATGTTCAAGCAGCGTATCGCCCATGGGATGCTGAGCGGCTCGTTCATCTCAACCGTGCTCGCGATGCAGCTGCCCGGGCCGGGCACGATTTACGTGGGCCAGGAACTCTCGTTCCGAGGGCCAGTCTTCATCGGCGACACGATTACAGCGAAGGTCGAGTGCACCGAGAAGCTGGAGCCGCGGAAATGGGTGAAGTTCAAGACAACCGTGACGAATCAAGACGGAAAGCTCGTGGTCGATGGCGCGGCGACCGTAATCCCGCCCTCAGCCTGATCGAGTTCAGGCGGCGCCGCTAGACCGGCGCCGGGGCGCGGCCTGTCCCGGCGCTTCGGCGTCCGCTTCGAAGTGGCGAAGTGTGGTCCGGGAGAGCTGCGTCCGTGGCGAGGCCATGAGCCAGTCTTCGGCGTCGGCTTCACGCGTGAAGACCCCGAGGCGCTCATCGAACCCGGCGAGGCGCGAGAGCCTTCGGCAGAGCGACAGTTGGCGGCGGTCGCACAAGATCGCGACACGGTGCCGAGATTCGAAATTGGACGCGAATGCCGCGCCAATGACGATGACGTTGCCGCTGCTGCGGCTCATTTCGCGGAAATCGCAGACGGCGCGGGTTAGGTTGCCAGCATCCGCGAGGGCAAACGCCTGGGAGACTGCACGAAGCGCCTCCTCCGGTGCTACCTGACCAACAAACCGCACTTCCAACACATCATCCACAGCCCTGGCCCGGATACCGTACATCAGGAAACCTCCGCTCTAGCATCCCCCCGTTTCGCCTCCGGTGCACTAGGGAAACTCCCCGATCCAAGGGCGGCAACGAACCTACCCGGCAGCTTCGAAGCGGACCGCCGGCGGGACCTGGTGGGGCTGCAACACCGAGAAGGTACAGCGGCCATCGATGAGCACACGCAGGCGGGTGGCAATGTTCGCGACGTGGTCGGTTGGCGCGCGCGGGATGATGAGCGCCGCCCCGTTATGCCAGGCAAGGTCGTCATAGCCTCGCGAGAACCGCTTCAGCAGCCATGCGAGTTCGAACACATCAACATCCGGCAGCGGTTCGCAGACGACCACAGGCCGATCGAGTTTGCTGACATCGATGATCGGCAGGCAGGTCTCGAGGTCCCAGTTTCCGGACTCTCCGCGAGAGGCGCGAGCCAGCGCCGCCGTCAGCTGCTGCGGCGTCACAGGGACCGTTGCCCAGGCGCGCGCCCCGGCCTGCAGTGCCTGCGAGAGGTCGCGGCGGGAGCGGAGCCCGCAGAGGACGATGGCCGACAGGTCCAGGCCCTTGCGCTCGCGGATGGTGCGGGCGGCGTGGCCCGAAGGCGTGGCCTGCGTGAGGAGAATGTCCGCGGCCTCGACGGTGATCTCCATGCCCATCGCCCGGCACGTCTCGGCGACGAGTGCGCGGGCGCCATGGTCCTCGATGTCCATGCGGACGTGAAGGCCCTTGAGGTTCGGGTGCGGCCAGTTGCCGTATGGCCCATCAATATCGCGGTCGCCGGCGCCGCGGATTGTGCGCCCATCGCTGGCCAGGGCCGTAAGCCACGATTCGCAACCAGTGCAGGCGAACAGCTCCACGCGTTCGCCTTTGGGCGAGACCCAGGCCAACCGCGCAGCCAACCCTGAGGGCATTTCGCAGCAGACCTGGCACTGGTCTTCGAACACCAGCTTGCGGTTTCCGGCGCTGGGGCCACCGAAGACCCGGTGCATGCCATCCGGGGTGCGGGCCGCCGCCGCGAGGCCGCCGAGCCACTCGGCGCAACTCTCGCAGAGGGGCAGACTGCTGCCAGTGCGGTGGGCATCGGGCCGCCAGGTTCGATACAGCCGCAACGGCCGGATATCGAACTCCCAATCTGCGAGATTGTCTCGGCCGCAGCAGGGGCAGCCCATACGGTTCATGTCCGCGAATTATCGGGAGATTCACCGATGAACTTGAGGGCGTGCTAGTCCAACGTCACATCCGCAACGATGGCGAAGTGGTCGCTGGGATAGATGGTGGGGTCGGCGGGTGGGTGTTCGTTCGCGGCCAGGACGACGGACCGGAGCGTGACCGGGCCGGAAAACCAGATGTAGTCCAGGCAGTTCGGGTCGCCGTCGACGTCCATGGTTTCGGCCTGGATGCCTGACGGCCAGGTGACGGCAGGCTCGGCGCCGTTCGCCACCAGGAACGCCGACTGATAACCCGCCGCGCCCATCACGCGATAGGCCGGTTCGTGCGGCGGCGTGTTGAAGTCGCCGACGATGAAGGTCGCATCGGCCGCCGGGGCTTCGGCCATCCAGGCGCAGATCGCGCGAGCCTGTTCTTCGCGGACCGCGGGCTCTTCGGGCTTGTGATGGAGGTGGGTGTTGGCGAACCAGACTGCCTTGCCTTCAATTACGACGAGGACGCGATGGGCCGAGCGGCCAGTGGTCAGGCGCAATTGTTCGTGCACCTGGATTTCGCCGATGCCGCAGAAGATGGCGTTGCTGAAGTAGGGCCGCGTTTCGTGCGGGGATATCAGGCTTTTGTAGTGGCGGTCCGGGAGCTGGCCCGAGAGGAAGTCGTCCTGGCGCGGCCGGTCCGGGCCACCGTCTGAAACGATGACTTCCTGCAGGCCGATGATGTCGGCGTTGATTTCGGCGAAGGCGGCGCCGAGCAACGGCTTCCGTTCGACGTAGCGGTCGGTGATGTTGCGAATGTTGAAGGTGGCGACGCGGAAGTTCATGGTTGGCCGAATTCTGCCACGACGTTCAGTCGAGCGCGCCCGAATCGCGGAGCGCCTGACAGATGCGTTCGCCGCTTTCGGGGGTCGCATCCATTTCGAAGGTCATGATGGCGACGCCGTCGATGGCGGGGGAAGCGACGAGCTGGCGGAGCGTAGCGGCGAATGCGGCCCAGGCCGCGCCCTCGTCTCCGGTCGCGAGCACTTCGCGCAGGGCCGCGGGCAGGTGGATGCCGAGGCGCTCTTCGATGCGGCTGGCGGCCTCTTCGGAAAGGAGCGGCATGGCCATGGCGACTACACGCGTTTCCGGGAACTCGGCTCGTACCGCCGCGGCGTATCTCTCGATAGCGGAGGCATCGAATGCGGGCTGCGTCTGCACGTATCTCGCGCCGGCGCGGAGCTTCGGCAGGAGGTTGCGGAGTACGGCTGCTTCATCGCGGCCGTACTGGTTCAGTGTCGCCCCGATGTACGCCTCGGGAAGGGCTGCGTGCGCCATCGCGATGACGTCGCGAATGGACGGTGTCTCGGGCGAGTCGTCCGCGGGGTGGTCGCCGAGGATGCAAAGCACCTGGCGAATGCCGCCGGCGCGAGCGTGCTCAAGTTCGGCAGCAATCTCGGCGCGGGAACGGCCACGCGTGACCAGGTGCCAGGCAGGTTCGATGCCGGTCGCCAGGAGTTCGAGTGAAGCCTCGAGACTGGTCTGGCGGCCGGGGCGCTGGATCACGTTGACCGCGTGGATGTGCTCATCGAGCAAGCGCGCCCGGCGAAGGAGCACCTTCGAGAGCGGCTTGTGTGGTGGGGTGATTTCGAGCGCAACCGCGAACCGCCGGGCCTGGAGACGTTCGTGAAAGCGCATCCGAATAGGTTGGAATGCGCCGGGACTGTCGTCTAGGCCAGCGCCGTCCCTTTTTCTTGGCTGGCGAACCGCGCATCCTTTTTCCGCGCCAGCCAAACGAAACAACGCGCCGAGTGCCGAGGTACCGAATGCCAATTGATGTTGCAAACCGCTATCCCCGTCCCGTCATCCTCCGCGACGAGTCGAAGGTGACGCTTCGGCCGATGAGCCGCGCCGACGCCTCGACGTTGGTCGATTTCTTTCGCGCCGTGCCTGAATCGGAGCGATTCTTCCTGAAGGACGACGTCACCTCGCCGGGCCTCATCCAGGGCTGGATTGAGAACCTCAACTACGACTACGCGCTGCCGATCCTTGCTCTCGATGAACATCGGGTGGTTGGCGACGCCGTCTTGATTCGTCATCGCTCAGCTTCGCTCCAGCACTCCGGAGAAATCCGGATCGTGATCGACCCGGGCTTTCGCAACAAAGGCCTGGCGGTTGCGATGATGACCGATCTGGTCGACGTGGCGAAGCGCGCGGGCCTCGAAGAGGTGGTGTTCGAATTCGTCCACGGCCCGCAGACACCGGCAATCGAGGCGGCGAAGTTCCTCGGCGCGACCGAGGCGGGTGAATTGAAGGATTGGGTTCGCGACGAAAAGAACCGCGGCCACAACGTGGTCTTCCTGAAGCTGAAGCTCTAGCCGCTGCCATTGGTTTTTGGACCTTCCCGCGACGGATAAAGTAGTCATCCTCTCCCTCTCTCTGATCACTATCGTTTTTTGACTACTTCAAGTAGTTGGAAGTAGTCCCGCCGAATCTGCCTGGCTGACTTCTTGCGAGACTTCTTGGGCTACTTGACTGCTTCTTCGGCCACTACTTGGGTGCTTCTTCGGCGACTACTTGACTGCTTCTTCGAAGGTTCATCGAAGTAGTGGAAGAAGTGGCCGGCCGACTTCTTCAACAAACGCTGGAGAAGTGCGTGGGACTTCTCCAGGAACTTCCTGGCGGGCCGGGGAAGAAGTGTGCGAAGGGCCGAAATGCTGTCGAAGAGGCGGGCGAAGGCAAGTGGCGAGGGGATGGTCAGCGGGCAAAGCATGAGCTGAGGGTCGACGATCTGGCGTGCAGTGCCGAGAGGG
>JBDTNM010000038.1:0-18870 GCA_039933735.1 bacterium
ACCCAAGAGGTGGCCCAGTTCGCCTGTCCGTCGCATCCAAACATTCGCCCGTAGGGTTGCCCGCTTCATTGCTAAGGGAACCGTCATCGCGGGAACCCTTCCTGAGCCGGTATCCGAGCACTGACTCTATTCGCTGAGCTTGTTCGATCGCCTGCGCAAGCTGCCAGGTCGGCGCAGCGAGCCGGCTCGCACACCGCAGTCTGCAACCCGGTGTAACGTTCGCCGTAATGCAACGAATAGAGGCTCACATGGCGGTATTCGCAATCAACGACCTGAGGGTCGGTGAGATCGGGGCGGTACGACATTGTTGCTTTGAAATCCTTCACGCCCGAGACCATGGACGCTCGAACCTGTTGCGTTCCGCCATTTACGACGTGGTGTACGGTCGTGTGACGCTGATCTGTGGCGCCGCCGAAATCGAGAACTACGCCTGCCGGTCTCACCCTTCGACACCGGCCTGACTTCACCGTGTGCCTCCTTTCCGTAGCTTGTCGCCCAGCGCACTTTCCAGCGTCGCTACCCGTTCGTCGGCCGGCCGAACGTCCAGCCACCGACCTCATTCCTCTGCCACCCGTTCTAAGAGATCCAGCATCCGTTCTACCTGCGTGTTCGTCGGCTCCTCGAACTCGACCTCGACCCAGAGCTTCAAGCTCTCCCGCAATGCTTCGAGCCTTCTCCGGCAGTCGTCCAACTTCGCTCGTATCTCGGGGTGCATGAGGTCCCGGCCGACGCACTCGACTTTCAAGGAGTCAGCCGTTATGTCGGCCAGCCGCACGTCCAGCCACCGACCCGCGAGTTCGTCACCAATGCGAGTCGCGAGAGCCATCGACAGGCTCTCCACGGTCTCCTGCTTCTTGAGGACCGTCGCTCGCTTCTCATCGCCCGTTGGGTCGAGCAGGATCTCGTACAGGTGATGCTCCATCGCGATCCCGGCGAACTGGAGCGCGAGCAGAATCCCCTGTCTCAATTCGAGCTGGGTCACCGTCGCTTCGACGTAATCGACGTACCAGCCAAGCTGCGTGTGTGTCGCGTGCAGCATCCCGGCCATCCAATTCCAGCGTTCCGCCTCCTGTAATGGGAGCGCCGTGAGAATCTCCCGGTCGAAGGGCTGACCGGTCTGATAGGCGCCGAGAAGCGCGTCGAGCCGCTCATAGAGCGTCAGCCCAGGGAGCACATTGGCAAGCCTGCGGACAGGGATCGTCATCGTAGTTTCCTCTCCTTCAAGCGTTCGCCCAGGACGCTCTCAATCGACGCCAGGCGCTGCTCGAACTCCTGGGCAAGCAGCACCTTCTCCGCGGTCTGGACGATGGCCACCAATGCCCGCACCCGATTCACTGACAGATCGAGCGACAGGCAATCGAAGACGGCGATGTTGAGCAGCCGGGCAAGACCTCCGTCGCTCTCGATGCCTTCGAAATCGAAATGCCCCGCGAGCGTTCCCTCGCGCCTTCTTCGCAGACCTCCGGTTCGTCGAGCTTCCTTCGCCGCATCCACGCTCTCCGGGTCGTGCCAAAAGCAGAAGTCACGGTCTATGAGAGGCGATTGCCGGCAGTCCTCTCCGGTGGACAGGACCCGGGCTTTGCAGCGGCGTTGAAATCGGAAAGCCATAAGCTACCGACAACCTCTGCTTGGCTGACCGCGCAGAACAAGAACAGCGAGCCGTGTGCGGCTCGCTTTCCTCGGTCTTGGCTCTACGCGACTCTCAATCCGGGCGGTTATCCCAGCAAGCGGTGCATGCCATGATCTGCTTCCCCCGGTACCAGTGCCGCTCGATTCCGGACACATCGCATCGCTCGCAGATCGAGCAATGCCGGACCGGCGAGTGGCGCTGATGGGAGCATGTCGCGCCGGTTCGTGAGCTAGTTTCCATCGAAGTCCACCCCGACCGTCACCGCGAACTCGTCGGCAGTTTCCTTGGCGTGGCCGTCCGGGCAGGTCTCCGGGACCGCTTCTCCCTCCGCCACGAAGCTCTTCATGCAGGACGAACACCAGAACTTCGTGCTTCCTTCCGCGACTCCCTTCTGGTTCGGCATCTTCTTGATGACCCGCACAATTTTCGGCGCGGCCACCTTCGCTGCCTTGGCCTCGACCGGTTCCGCTGTCGTTGCGTCCTCCGACGAAGCGCTCTCGGTCGCCGGAACCACCACGCTCCGGTCTGCCAGCGACCAGAACTTCCAGCCGTCGCAGCTCACGCGGCCCGTGACCGCCTTGCCAGCCGAGGACGGGCTCTTGAAGACCTTGCCATCTGGCATCTGGAAGGCCAGGCCTTCGTCCGTCTTCAAGACCTCGCAGAAGTACTCCGCCTTCTTGTAGGTCGCGACCAGCTTCGCGCCGGCCACCAATTTCCGATTCTCGATTGCCATTTCGTTCTCCTCCCAAGTTTGGGTGGCCTGTACGTGTCCCGTACTCCGAGCCGAAACGCAACCAGCGAGCCGGGAAAACGTCCGTCTTCGACGACAATGTCCGGAGCCGCGGGGCAAACGTTGACTTCTTCCGAGAGGTACGCGTGTATACGACGGACCTTTCAAGGAGCCTCCGATGCCGACAACCGCCACTTCCCACCGCATGCGCACCCGCTGGGCCGTCATCTACCAGGACGCGCTCGGCACTCCCGAGGACGATTTCCTCGACCGCGAATTCGCCAGCGAAGCGGCAGCGATGACCTGGGTGAACGCCAACCCGGTGGTGCCGCTCTGGATGGAAAAACGCGACCAGCTCCTCGGCGAGACTGGCAACATCCTCGGCACCGTGCGAGAGCGCTTCGAGTTCTGAAATTCCGGCCCAATAGCTGAACAGGAGATGACCGTGAAACTGCAAATCGAAATCGACCTGAGCGACGAAGACATCGCCCGCATCGAAAAGTTCCTCGGCCGCCGTGTCTCTAGCCCTGAGATTCGCCGATTCCTCGACGAGGAGATTGCCCAGAGTCTGCGGGACCTGCGCAGCCGGTAGCCTTAGCCTCCTCATTCCGCTGTCACCTTCGGTAGCCGCTCCGATTCATCCTCGGAGCGGTTTTGCGTTTCCCTCGGGACTCGTTCGGCCTGCTGTCCCGTGAACTGTTCCCACCTCGCGACTGCCACATCAACGTAGGCTGGTTCTCTTTCCATCGCGAAGCAGCGCCGCCCAGTCGTCTCGGCCGCGATCAGCGAGGTTCCTGAGCCCGAGAAGGGTTCGTAGGCAATCTCTCCCGGCTTGAGATGCCAGAGCATCGGCCGCTTGAAGAGTTCGACCGGCTTCTGCGTCGGATGGTCTTCCTTCGTCTCCCCGACCTGATCCACATGCCAGACCGAGGTCTGATTCGCCGGCGGCTTGAGCCTCGGCATCCCTCCCTCGCGCCAGCCGTACAGACAGCTCTCGTGCTGCCACATGAAGTGGCGCCGAGACAGGAGCCCTCGGGTCTTCACCCAGATGATGACCTGGTGCGTGGTCAGGCCCGCCGCCTTCCAGGCCTTGAGGACTTCGTGCGTCCGCATGTCCCCGAACCACTGGTAGACCGGGCATTTCGTGTCGAGGTGCGGAAACGCTGCCTGGAGGTAGTCCACGAAGAATGCGACCGAGGGCTCCTCGCCCTGGAACTCGTCCCATCCCGGTCCTCGCCGTGTCTCATCGGCGCCGAGGCGGTTGCTACCGTCGTAGTCGACGAGATACGGGGGATCGGTAGAGAGCAGCCGCGCCTTCTCGCCGTTCATCACGAACCCAACATCGTGTGGGTCCGTCGAATCTCCGCAGAGCAGGCGATGGTTGCCCAACAGATAGAGATCTCCCGGCTTCGTAATTGGCTCATCGGGCAGCGGTGGCACAGAGTCCGGGTCGGTGAGTCCACCTTCGTATTCGAGCCGGTTCAGGAGGTTGCGAAGGTCGCGTTCCTCGAAGCCCAGGAGTTCGAGGTCGCTGCCTTCCGCCTTTAGTTCGTCCAGGAGCCGCGCGAGGTCGTCCTCTTCCCACTCGCCCCACTGGGCGTTGTCCCGCATCGCTCGCTCCTTCGCGAGTTGCTCCGGGATATCGACGAGTATGGCCGGCACAGTCTCCCAGCCGAGATGCTGTGCCGCTCTCAGCCTCATGTTCCCGGCGAACACCGTCCCGTCCGTCGTTGCCAGGACCGGCCTCAGCCAGAGGAAGTCCGGGTCTGCTTTCAGCGAGTTGCAGAGGTTCTCGAAGCGCGGGTTTTTGATGCTTCGGGGATTCCAGGGTGCGGCCGACAGTCCGACAACAGGAACCATCTTCGCCTGGGGAATCTCCACCTTCGCCTCCAACAGAAAGCGCCGGTCCCTTCTCAAGGATCGGCGCTCGGAGGCGCTCTCAGCACTGATTGACTTGGACTCAGTCTACCACCTCTGGCGCGTGCGCTATACGCAGCGTTTTCACTGAACCCGCGCCCCGAAGTCGAAAGGCCGAAAAGACCAATAGGGCATGGATTTGGGACCTAAGGAGCCATGACGCCGACGCGGCCAAGCGTACCATCCGATGTGAGGTGACCGATGCGGATGCTCATTGGGATCGCTGTCGCCATCGTTGGCGTACTTGCACTGTCATCCTGCGGGGCGAGCAAAGAAGCGGCGAAGATCGAAGGCGCTACGGAATCATCCGCGGCGACTACGACGTCCACCCGAACTCCGGAAAACACTGCAACGCCAATTCTTCCATCACCGACGGCGACTGCTACTCCGCGTCCTGCCACCCTGACAAAGGTGTCGGAGGCGTTCGCAATCTCACAGAACAGCTACGACGCCAAGTACTCTCACGATTGGGTCGTGATGCTGTCGAACGAGACTAACCAGTTTGCGAACTTCGTCCGGGTACAAGCTCTCTTCTACAGCTCGACGAACGTGCTTCTTGGAACCTCAGAAGACTTTGCGTACGTTTGGCCAGGGCAGACCTCACCGGCGCACGGTTCTAACTCATATGCCGAACGTGCCACCAGGATGGAGGTCCGCGTAGAAGCGAAGCCGAAATTCACCGATGTGAAGACTCAAACCTTCCCGAGAGTCGCCGAGGTCGAGATCGCCCGAGACAAATACTCTGCCAAGGTCACGGGCAAGACGACGAGCCCATGGTCGACCGACGTCGAGAATCTTGAAGTGGTCTGCGTATTACGAGACGCCGGAGGAGTGCTGGTTGGGGTGGCGAACTCGTACCTCGAACTGCTTCCCGGTGAGGCGACCGCAGTTGTCGAGTGCTCGTATATCTCTTCAGACATCGCGGCGAAGGCAACCACGGCAGAGATGTATCTAGTGTTCTCCTCGATTTCAAAAACCTCCGAGTGAGTTCGTTGCCTCTAGGATCTTCCGTCGGGCAAAGGCGTTCGCCGAGAACCGTTCAGACGATCGGGCTTCGCGAGGCCAGCGACGACGCAACCGTCAGCCCGCGGACGAAGCCTGCGACACGAACTGGTCTTCGTGTGCGGCCAGTTAAGCGGATTTCAAGCCTTAACCACCGAACCGCGGTCACGGCTCTTCCTCGAGCTCAGCACATTCGTCTGCCGTTTGGCACGCTCTAAGCCCGAAGCGCCTCTTCGAGTATGGGGTCGCGTCCGGCAAGGACATCTTCAATCGCCGGCTCGACCGCCACGTCGGGCTCGACTGCCAGGCGTCGTCGCGAACCGTAGGTGCGGTCGTGGAGCAGAGTCGGGACCCTAACCGCCCAGCCTGTTGCAGGGAGCACCACCGGAACCACATCGCCGTACTGGTCGACACCGCCCCCAGAGGGCTCTCCGACGAACACCGCGTGCTTGAACGCGCGTAACTCTGCGGCGAGGTTGCCCGCCGCCGAGAAGGTCGCACGGCCCATGACCACAATTAAGCGTGCGGCCGTCGGAGTTGCGAGCACCTCAACCAGCGGACCGTACGTGGTGTTGTTGCCTCCGCCGTTGCGGCGGAGGTCCACGATGATGCGCTCCGGCGCGTCTCGGGCACATGTTGCCACGAGTCGTCGCGCGAATGCCGCAGTCTCCACCCTCGTGCTGTCGTAACCGACGTACAGCGCCCGGCCTCCATTGAGCCGACCCATCCAGAGTTTCCGGTCCCGGGGATCGATCGCTGCGGGCCAAGGTGCCGGCGTCAGCAGAGCGGGATTGTGATCCCCGAGCCGGTCACGGAACATCGCAACATACTGGCCCGACTCGATCGGTCGGACCTGGACGCTGCTCGCATCGTCGAGCCCGATTTCGATGCCGCGACCGGCTGGCGCATATCCGAGGCCATCGAGGATCTCTGCCGTGAGCATGAAATGGGGGAGGCGACCCCGGACCGTCGAGGTGTTGTCCCTCGAAATTAATGGACGCACGGCCGCTCCGATCTCATCTATTGGGACTCCCGCCACCGACGTCAAAGTGCGCCCGACGAGGGATTTGTCAAACGCGTCGATGATGAACACCTTTCCCCCAAGTTTGTATCCACGGATCGGCAGGAGATGCATTGGACGGCGATGTCGTGCGTCTAGCGGGAACACCCCCGTATGCCCGTTCCGGTTACCAGGCAGTGCCGCGAGGTGCATGAGGCCCACGAGCAACTCCGTTTCACGGAGCACCGGCGCCCTTCCTGCGAGGTCTCGCACGGACGCCTTCCACCGTCGATGGGAGAGATGGCGGAACAGATTCGGGTGCAGCCGCTCGAGCTCGGATGCGAGAAGCGCGACGTCGTCCATGGCCGTCGGAGTCGACACGGGGATACCGTACGCGGACTAGCTGGCTACCGACAGACCTAACCTCCCGAGGCCCAAAGACCGGAAAGTCAGTTGAGCCCTCGCGGCTCGACGCTCTCGCCGAGGCAGAGCGCGCGATTGATCTCTTTGCACTCACGGGCGATCCGCTTCAGCCAACCTAGGAATTGACTGGGCCTCTGTTCGTCGCACTCCGCCCATGGTTCGAACATCTCATTCAAATGCGGCAATGCGCCGACAAGGACAAGGCAAGCCCTCGCTTGCGCGTCGAAGCCAAAGTCCTCAATCCAGAAACTCGGATACCAGGCGACGTCCCTACTTGATAGTCCCACGAACGAATCTTCGTGTTCATTGGATCGGCGGGTCGGACGGTTCTAGTTCAACCCGCCAACGAACAGACGATTCCGCTCGCTGTAAAGGTCTGCTTGGAAGCGTTGGATATTTGAACTTGACGGGTCGATTTCTGCCGGTGCGAGCCGGAAGATTCCCAAGTTGAGGAATTGCAGCCGCGCCAGGACGGACTTCAGATCGGCTCCCATGAAATCGAGCGTGCCCCCTAGTTCGTTGTCGTTCCCATTGTTCCCGTTCAGAACGAAGTCATCGAAAAATGCTTGCCATTGGCTGCCGTCCGTGGCCGCGAAGGTCAGTACCAAGTTCGGGTACTCCAGCCGGCCCGGAAGCAATCGGATGGTTCCTTCGCCACCTTCCCTGTACTCAGTCACCTTCTGTTTGATTGCGAGGGCTTCAATCTTGCTCACTCGCCCACATGGGAGGTCACCGATACTGATGCGGAAGTTCGAGCTAAGCCAGGCCTTTTGTTTCGCTGCCACGGCACCGGCGAGCTTGCCTGTCCCAGGCGTCAGACGGGTCGATTCCGGCCGGAACTTGATCGTCATCTGGGCTGCTTCTTTGCTCGCGGCATCCAGGGTTGGGAGGGCGATCTCCGTCAGCAGCGCGTTGTTGAACTCCATTCTGCGGATTACGTTGAATTCCGCGTCGGCCATAACGATTGCGCCGTTCTTTCGCGCCGGGTCGCCACTCACCATGCGACCGACCCATTCCCAGAGGACTGCGTCCATGCCGAGACCGGTCATGACCACAATCTCCTCGTAATGCAGTTCGCCAAGGCTCTTGCGGGGAATGAGGGCATCACCGGATGTGAACTCGATAACGTCCGCGACCACGTTGCCTCCCTGGTACGCAGCGAGGACTCCGACCAGCTTTCCATCAAGCTCCAACGCGAACTTCCCGGCTGCAAAGCCACGCGAGGACGGACCGGCAGCCGCGAATCCGACTTCTGCCCCAACCGGCGTGGAGAGTGCGAGCGGTATCGCCGAAACCACCGCTGTGGCAAGGCCTGCGCTCTTCAAGAACGACCGACGGCTGGATGGCATTTCAATCCTCCCTTTGGGATGACATCTGATTCGCGACTACAGTAACAGCGTTGTAAACCCGCCCAGAGTCGGGACCTCTTAGATTGCTGGCGACGGCCTGACTTGGCGCATCAATTTCGGACGGTGCCCACGGTGCCCGATTTGCCCGACGTGGACCTCGCTCTCGAATTGATACGGCCCTTCTATCTGCTGTCCGGTTCGATGACCTTTCCCGAGGTCAAGCGATTCCACGCTCAAACCACTCCCCGCACCTAACGCACTTCACTCGAACCCTGCTCCCCGGCGTGCCCTCGCAGGCCAGGCGTCGACATTTCGGGCAGCGGACCTGGAGATAGGTGGTCATCGTGCCGCCTCGACGAACGCGCCGCAGCGTTCGCAACGCATCCCGTCGACCTCGACAAGCCAGTCGAATCCACCGCACTCCCTGCATTCCTGAGCCCTCGTTGAGGGACGAGGTGACGCGAGTGACGCGAGTGACGCGGATTCGGCCAAACTTCCTCCGTAGATCTTCACGATCGACGTTTTACCGGAATCTGCGTCACCTCTGTCACCTGTGTCACTAACTCGTGACGAAGGACGTTGGTAGCAACGAATAGAAACCCCTCGCCAACATCGAACCCCTGCTCCACCCCGCGTCCTCGTGCATCCTCGTGCCTCTAGAGAGACCGCCAGGTCCTGTTGCGAGTACAACTCCGTCACGCCGTTGCGCATCGCCCATCGCTTGTACGTTCCGTAGAGCTCCGCCGAAGTGGCTTTCGCCCCGGCGCCAAAGTCCAGTTCATCGTCGAAGAACTCCGCGACCGCGTCGGAACTCTCCCGGTACTCGCTCGTGGATTGAGACACGGCGTCGGGAACCTTCAACCCGTCGCGCTGCCACCTCAGGCAGCCTTCCACCAGCCAGGCGAACACCGCCTGGCGAGCGCCCGTCTTGACGTGTTCCTTCACCGACTTGTCCTGCTCGTGCAGCGGGATGCAATGCGTGAACGGCACCCGGAGTAGCCGCCGCCACGCACCAGAGTCGCTTGACTTGAGCTTCGGCGCGTCGTTGGCGACGAGCGCCAGCTTGAACTGCGGCACGAACTCGAAGTCACGCCCGTAGAGGAATCTCGCAGTGACGGTATCGCCGCCCGTGAGCTGCTTAAGCACTCCCGTTGAGAAGCGTCGGCCCTCGTCGGCTTCGCTCGCGATTACCAACCTGGCGCCGGCCAGCCGGGCGATATCGGGGCGTGGGCCACCGGTGCTCGACTTCAGCAAGAACGTCTCGAAGTCCGCTGTCGCCGCGTAGTCTCCCATTGTGGCTCTCACTGCCTCAATGAAGGTTCCCTTCCCCGTGCCGCCTGGGCCCTGAAGAAACGCCACCTTCTCTTCGCCCGTGTCGCCCGTGAGGCCGTAGCCGAAGAACAATTGCAAGAAGCCTTTGAGGTCCACATCCCCTTCGCACGCCGAATTAAGAAACGCTTCCCAGCGCTCGTCTCGGGCATCGGCGTCGAACTCCACCGGCGCGAGCTTGGTGATCAATTGCTCGCGGCAATGCGGGAGCAATTTCCCGGTTCGGAGGTCGAGCGTGCCGTTCAGGCAGTTCAGGACCCATATATCGCGATCGAAGGCAGAGGGTTCGATAGCGAAAGCGTCTTCAACTTGCGCCCGGGCGAGCATCGCCTGTATCGCTCGGTTGGACTCTGAACGAACGGCGTGTCTTGCCACGGCCGACCGGACCTCTTCGGAAGCACCGCCCGCCGCTTCCTGGTAGATCCTTCGCACCGTGGACTTCGCCGACCGTTCGACCACGCCGGTTTCATCCCTCGCCCAACGGCGCCCATCCCAGTGATACCAGCACGCGTGAGCCCTGCAATACCGAAGCGAGTCGGCGTGGTCACGCACCAGGCGCTCAGCGTTTCCGAGGTCCGTCAGCTTCAGCAGCGACGGAGCCGCCGAACCTTCGTAGGCGGCCGGATAGGAAGCCACAGATGCCGCTATCCGCTCCACCTCGCGATTCTCTAGCGGCTCTTCGCATTGCTCACGGTTGACGACCAGCAGCGCTGCCATGATCGCTTCCTTCCCGAGACCTCGGTGCCGCATCGTTCCGGCGATCGAAGTGAGCGTGTCGTTTCGTTGACGGACAGGAATCACTGAACCGACCGGCGTCGCCATGCGGTTCGCGACTGAAGGTTGTCCGTTGAGTTCCTGAAGCAGCCACTCCGGCACAGGCAGGGCTGGCATCAATTCCGGATCGAAGCCAGCTTCCCATTCATAAACGCCTTGCTTTCGACGCGACGGCGGAGCCGCGACGTAACCGCCGTACGCCTTCACGTCGATCCCCGGCCAGACTCCGGTGCGGCCTCGGATCTCCATTTCTGGGTCGGCCGTGAAGTAGAGGTGCTGCCCTCCGCTCGGCGATAGAACCGTCCAGGTCGTGATCCACGCGCAGCCATGGCGCTCACGCAGATCATGGAACGACTCCTCTCCGCCGTTACGGGGATCAACGTCGAATACCACAAGCCCCGCCGGACCCGCCGAGATGCCGATGTTGGCCTCCGGCTCATTGGCCCACCAGGCGCGGATCAGATCCTCGTCGGTCGTCGCATCTTTATGGCCGTGGCTGCCGGCCATCGGGATGTTTGTGCCCGGAGCAAGACGGAAGACCGGCCAACCGCGCTCCGCGTACTTCAACGCGAACTCCACAGTCGGCCGCTTCTCGTTCATCCCCGTCGCCCCCAGCGCCCGACCGGAATCTGCAGAACCCTCTTCGGGTTTGTGTAGTTCTGACCTACACGCGTGCCCATGTGGCTTCTTTGGAGACCCGGAACGCGAGTGCGTTTGCTCGCCGCAACTCATTTCGCGCTACCAGCGCCGCCTTTCAGGCCCCCTCATGGATCGCATCGACCTGTTTGTCGATGTCCCACGGGTCCCCTTTGAGAAGCTCTCCGGGCTTGGGAGCGGCGAGAAATCCGAGCTGGTGCGTGCCCGTGTGGCCGCCGCCCGGACTGTGCAGGCGGCCCGGTTTGAAGGCGCGCTGGGCCACACAAACGGCGAGATGACACCGCCCCAGGTCCGTGACTTCGCCCAGCGGCAAATGGCCGAGGGCGCGGCCGATGTTTTGAAAATGGCCGTTGAGCGCTTGAACCTCTCGGCGCGGGCCTTCCACCGGCTTCTGAAGGTAGCCCGCACGATTGCCGACCTCGCGAACAGTGAATCAATCGAGACCCCGCACATGGCGGAGGCGATCCAGTACCGGGCGAGAATCGAGTAGTTAGTCGGCCTTCGGTGCAGCCGCGCCGCCCATCATCCGGCGCATGACGTCAGGGTTCATCCAGTTCCAGGGAGCATTGGCAGTCTCTTTCACCCACTGGTCCCACTCTTTCGCCGCATCCTGGGCGAGCTCGCCCAGCTTCACGTTCGCCCCGACGAGTTTGCTCCCGGAGACGAAGAATTCGCCCCAGAGGCCGAGCACCTCCGCATATTGCTTGCCGAACTCAAGGGCCTGCTCCGAAGGGCCGAAGAAACCGCGCGAACGAGCCATGGTGCCTCCCTGTGACCCGGTGAACTATACGCCCGGACTGAAACGCGACATGTACTGACGAGTTTAGAACATTTGTGTTGACATGCGAACGCCCGTTCGATAGTCTCGCCTCACTTCAGAACGGATGTACGCATTCACATGGTCCACCCCATCCTTACCATCTTCTTCGACCTTTTCATTATTGGGGCGGCGCTGACGATTTCGTCGGCGATGGTTGCCGAATTTCTGGCCTCGCGTGAGCCACAGGTAGGAACGACTCGCAAGTATCAGCCCCGGCCTCAGCTCCAGGCCCGCCGACGCGCGACCATGCACCGCCTGCCTGCCCAGCGCCGTCGGGCTGCCTGAGACTGGGCTAGTTCGCGAGACGCCGAATCGGGATCGGTTCGGGTGTGCGGCCCCCGCGCTTGCGCTCCTGGGCACGCTCCACGGTCCGCACGCCGCGCAGAATCTCTATGCGCGAAAGCAGGCGCGAAAGCTGCTCAATTCCGGTAGTCTCGAGCGTCGCCTGAATGGTCACCGAACCATCGCCGTTCTCCACGGTGCGGACTCCGACCATATTCACCTTGTCTTCGGTCACAATTGTCGTGATGTCTCGTAGCAGGCCAACGCGGTCCCAGGCTTCGATGCGCACCGACACTGGGTACAACTTCGCGACAGTCCCCCACTCGACTTCCACGATGCGCTCGTGCTCTTCCTCGTTGAGGACGTTGTGGCAATCAGCCCGGTGGACCGTGACGCCCCGTGTTCGCGTTACGTACCCGACGATCTGGTCGCCTGGAAGTGGATTGCAGCACCGGGCCATCGTCGTGAGCAGGTTTCCAACACCAAGTACTCGCATGCCTGGGGAGCCAAGCGTCGCCGGAGCGAGCTTTTCGGGTAGCGCTGGCGCTGGCGGTTCGGCGACCGCTTCTTCCTCGGCGATGATCGCGCCCATCTTGCGAGCGATGGAACTGGTACTCACACCGCCGTAGCCGAGAGCGGCAAGGAAGTCTTCCCACGAGGGGTACGAGAAAATCGTGAGAATCTGCTCTTGCCGTTCGCTCAAATCGAGGCCAAGGCGGCGCATCTCTTTCTCGATTAGTTCGCGGCCGCGGTCGATGTTTTCGGCGCGCTCCTGCTTACGGAACCACTGCCGGATCTTCTCTTTCGAGTGCGTCGTCCGGACATAGCCAAGGTTGCTGTTCAGCCAATCCCGCGAGGGGCCTTTGCTCGCCCGGCTGCGCATGATGTCGACGACGTCGCCGTTCCGCAGCTGAGAGTTCAGCGACACCATCCGTCCGTTCACTTTCGCGCCGACCGTCTGGTGGCCGAGGTCCGTGTGGACGCGATAGGCGAAGTCGAGTGGCGTTGCGCCGGCGGGAAGGTCCAGAACGTCGCCCTTTGGCGTGTAGACGAAGACCTGGTCGTGGAAGATGTCGGTCTTCACGCTTTCGACGAAGTCGTCGGCGCCGGCGAGGTCGCGCTGCCAGTCCAGCAGTTGGCGCAGCCAGGCAATGCGTTCTTCGTCTTTGCCCGAACTCTTGCCGCCCTCTTTGTAGCGCCAGTGGGCAGCAACCCCGTACTCCGCGACACGATGCATTTCGTGCGTCCGGATCTGGATTTCGAGCGGCCGACCCTGTGGCCCAACGACGGTCGTGTGAAGCGACTGGTACATCGAATCCTTGGGGTTGCCGATGTAGTCATCGAACTGGCCTGGGATCGGGCGCCAGATGGAGTGAATGATGCCCAGGGCGTGGTAGCACTCCGAAAGCGAATCCACGAACACCCGCACGGCGAGCAAGTCGTAAATCTGGTCGAACGTCTTCGACTGCTCGGAGTAGCGCATCATCTTGTGGTAGATGCTGGCGATGTGTTTCGCCCGCCCTGAGATTTCGGCCTTGATGTTCGCGGCGTCCAGGTGCTCTTGGAGGATGTCGGACGCCTCGCGAATGTACTGCTCCCGCGTGACGCGTTTGGAGGCGAGCAGTTCCGCGATCTCGCGGTACTTTTCGGGCTCCAGGTAGCGGAAGGCCAGGTCCTCTAGCTCCCACTTGATTTGCCACACTCCGAGGCGGTTCGCCAGCGGTGCGAAAATCTCCTGCGTCTCAAATGCGATCCGGCGCTGCTTTTCCTGCGGGAACGCCCAGAGCGTGCGCATGTTGTGCAGCCGGTCGCAGAGCTTGATCAGGACGACGGACACGTCCTCAGCCATAGCGAGGAACATCTTGCGCAGGTTTTGTGCCTGGGCTGTTCCACGGGCGGGGTCGATGCCGCCAACGTTCATCGGCAGCTTGTCGAGCTTGGTCAGTCCGTCGACGAGCTTTCCGACACGAAAGCCGAACATCTCCGTGATGGTCTCGTTTGCGACCCCGCAGTCTTCCTGGACGTCATGAAGAAGGGCAGCAGCGAGTGCCTGGTAGTCGAGTTCGAGGTTCGCAACCATGTATGCGACAGAGACTGGATGCGTTATGTAAGGGTCGCCAGTCTTGCGAACCTGGCCACGGTGGCAACTCTCGGCGAATTCATAGGCTTGTTTGACTACGGCGAGGCGGTCGGCGGGGAGGTACTCTGCAGCGCGCTCCAAGACGATGTCGATTTCGACATCCTGGCTAATCGGCTCTTCGGTGCGAACCGCCAATCGGCGAACCCTCTTTGCCTCGGGAGAGTGGAACCCTATCCTAACATGCATCCCCTTGTCGGAAGAACCACCGTTATGACCACGCGATTCCAGGCGCCGCGGGGCACGCAAGACGTGTTGCCCGAGATGCAGCCCTATTGGCAGGCTGTGAACGATGCCATCCGGGTGGTCACCCGCCTGCACGGTTTCCGCCGAATCGATACGCCCGCCTTCGAATACGCCGGCGTTTTCGAGAAGGGCAGCGGCGACACCACGGACATCGTCGAAAAAGAGATGTACGCGTTCGAAGATCGAGGCGGCGACAAGCTCGCGCTTACCCCGGAAGGGACGCCCGCCATTTGCCGGGCCTACCTGGAGCACGGCATGGGGAGCTGGCCGCAGCCGGTGCGCCTCTACACCACCCACCAGATGTTTCGCTACGACCGTCCGCAGAAGGGCCGCTACCGTCAGCACACGCAATTCGATTGCGAAATCCTGGGCTCAACCGACCCGCTCATCGATGCCGAAGTGATCGGGCTGCTCTGGCGGCTCTATTCGATGCTCGGAATCACCGGCCTGGGAGTGCGCCTGAGCTCGCTGGACGATATCGAACCCCGGCGCGCATACATCGAGACGCTCAAGGACTACTACCGGCCGCACCTCGAAAAGCTCTCGGATGACAGCCAGCGCCGATTCGAGCGGAACCCGCTTCGCCTGCTCGATAGCAAGGACGAACGCGACCTGCCCTACAAGGACGCCGCGCCAAAGCTCATTGACCAGCTGAGCGACGAGGCGAGGGCGCACCACGAGGTCGTTCTCGGCGCCCTCGAAGCGACGGAAATACCCGTCTCGATCGATCCCTTGCTCGTTCGCGGACTGGACTACTACAACCGCACGGTATTCGAAATCGTCCCTGATGCGGATGCGCGTGCACAGGGAACGGTTGGCGGCGGCGGGCGCTACGACGGCCTTATGGAGATCCTTGGCGGATCCCCGACTCCCGGAATGGGCTTCGGCAGCGGAATCGAAAGGATGATTCTTGAGATGCAGCGCTGCGGCGTCACATTCGATGAGGCTGCACTTGCGGACGTTTACATCGTCAATCGCGCCGAAGGAGCTTCCGCGACGGTGTTCGGGCTTGCCTCACGGCTTCGAAGCGCTGGAATTTCAGCCATTGTCGGGGAGTCGGGTAAGTCCATGAAGGCCCAGATGCGGGGGGCAAACGCCTCCGCCGCCAGGTTCGCGGCAATCATCGGTGACGACGAACTTCGCGCCGGGACGGTCATGCTCAAAGACCTTGGCGCGGACGGCGAACAAGTGGCCGTGGAACTGTCGCGGGTTCCCTCCGTGGTGGGTTCGAAGCTCAGAGGGTAAGCAGGCCCGGTGCTATGCTTGAGTCGGTCCGCTTAGGCGGGCCGTCTTTATTCACCATGGAAACAGCAATCCTTTCACAGCTGCAGCGCATCCGGGAACGCTACGACGAGCTCACCGCTCAGATGGGCCGGCCGGAAGTTGCCTCCGATTTCGAGGCAGCGAACAAGCTCGCCCGCGAACGGTCCGAAATCGCTGATGTCGTCGACCTTCTGGACCGCTTCGAAGCCGCCCAAAAGTCGGCCGAAGAGGCTCAGTCCTTACTGGCTGATGGCGACGCCGAGATGAAAGAGTTGGCCGAGGGCGAACTCCATGAGGCAAACGACCGGCTTGAGTCTCTTGGCTCGCAGATTCGTCGAAGTCTGCTGCCGAAGGATCCCCGTGACTCGCGCAACGTGATTATGGAAATCCGGGCAGGTGCGGGTGGCGAAGAAGCGGCACTCTTTGCGTTCGAGCTCTACCGGGCCTATGCGCGTTACGCCGAACGCAAACGCTGGCATACAGACATCTTGAGCGCCTCGGAATCCGAAAAAGGCGGCTTCAAGGAAGTTGTCTTCGAAGTCCGAGGCGAAGGGGCATACTCCCGGCTCAAGTACGAGAGCGGCGTCCACCGCGTCCAGCGCGTTCCCGAGACTGAATCCCAGGGCCGGATCCACACTTCGACCTCGACCGTTGCCGTGCTTCCCGAGGCCGAGGAAGTAGACATCGCCATCGAAGAGAAGGACTACCGGGTCGACATCTTCCATTCCTCCGGAGCGGGCGGCCAGAACGTCAACAAGGTTGCGACCGCCGTCCGCCTTATCCACATTCCGACGGGAATCGTCGTGGTTTGCCAGGACGAACGCTCGCAGCTAAAAAACCGGATCAAGGCGATGACCGTGCTTCGCTCGCGCCTGTTCGACATGGAACAGAGCCGCGCCGACGCGGAGATGAGCGCAGCCCGAAAGATCCAGGTCGGCAGCGGCGACCGCAGCGAAAAGATCCGCACCTACAACTTTCCCCAGGACCGCATTACCGACCATCGCATCGGTCTCACCGTCCACAACATCCCCCAACGGCTGGATGGCGAACTGGACGACATCATCGATGCAGTGGCGACCGCCGATGAGACGGCAAAGCTCGAAGGTCTCGTGTGAACGCTCGCGATGCCGCCTCCATCGCGGCTGGCCGTCTCGCGACCGCCGGTGTGCCGGATGCGAAGTTCGAAGCCGAATTGCTCGCGCGCGAATCTGCAGCCATTTCGCGCGCGGCCTATTTCGCCGGTGCCGAACTCACCCTCGACGACGCCGCACGATTCGACAGTTTCGTGGAACGGCGCATCGAGCGAGAGCCGGCCCCCTACATCACCGGTCATCGCGAGTTCTACGGTCGGGAGTTCGGCGTCGGCCCGGGTGTGCTCGTGCCCCGTCCTGAAACCGAGCTCCTGGTGGAACTCGCCCTTGCGGAACTCGACGCTAATCCAAACCAGACGATTCTCGAAGTTGGGACCGGAAGCGGAGCCGTCGCCGTCACGGTTGCAGCGGAGCGGACAAGCACGAGGGTAGTCGGGACCGAAATCAGCGCCACGGCCATGCGCTTCGCCGTTCGCAACGCCCATCGACACGCGCCCGGTACCGGCCTCGTGCTCGCCGATCTTGCGGCAGCGGTGGCCCAGGCTGATGTCGTGCTTGCGAACCTCCCGTACATTCCAACGTGGGAAATTGAGGCGCTCGAACCCGAAGTCAGCAAGTGGGAGCCGCGGGTCGCGTTGGACGGCGGCGAAGACGGATTCGCGCTTATCCGCCGGCTCATCGAAGACTGCGCCACCAGGCTTCTTCCCAGGTTGCTGGCGCTCGAGGTGGCGTTCGGTCAGGCAGAAGGTGTGCGTGCGATTCTTGCCGAGTACGGACGTGAGAGTTGGTTCGTGAAGGATCTCTCCGGCATCGACCGGATCGTGTGCTCGCGATGGCGGTAAGGCTCATCGCCCTCGACATCGACGGCACGGTCATTCCTCCCGCTCATTACGGACACGACCACGCCCCGTCAGACCGGCTTACCGCGGCCGTCCGCGGTTGCGTCGACGCGGGAATTCATGTGGTCCTTGCCTCAGGCAGGATGTTCCCCGGCACGGCCCGGATAGCGAATCACTTTGGTCTGCCCGGACCGGTGATCTGTCAGCAGGGCTGCTCAGTACACCTTCTCGACGGCACCATGACGCACGAATTTCCGATCGAACGCGCCACCGCTTTGGAAGTCATTTCCTACGCCAAGGAGTTGGACCGCGCGTACGAATGGTTCAATCCGCTGCGCTACATCGCATCGGCGCGTTCCTCCGCCACTGAGCAGTACGGGAGCGTTTCCGGCATCGTCCCGGAATATCGAACTGATCCCGAAAACGCTGGTGTCGAACCGACGGGAGTCGGGATCATCTCTTCGCACGCCGAGGCAAACGCCATCCACCAGGAATTGGTCCGCCGCCATTCAGGCGAATTGCACCTCCTCGACTTCCCGGAAGTGACCGTGGCCGTGGCCCTCAACGCGAACAAGGGGCACACGCTTTCGCTCGTCTGCGAAGACCTTGGCGTCGACCGGCAAGACGTGGTTGCCATTGGTGACAGCGTGAACGACGCCACGATGCTCGCCTGGGCTGGCAGGGGGCTCGCGATGGCGCACAGCGACGCCTATGCAATGGACGCTTCTGACGATGTCCTTCCAGATGCGGAGCACGCCCTGGCGGAGTACCTGGAGCGAGTCGCAGCGGGTGCCCACCTTGCATCGCGTTCGCGCTAGTTCGAGTGACAAGCCCGGAGCCAGCGGCATACGCTTCGGTCAATCACGTTCTCGGAGCTCCAGATGGACCGAAAGCAGTGGCTCTACATCACTCGGCCCGCCCGCGCCGGAATGCTCACCGAAGGCCCGACGGCGGCCGAACAGGACAGCGTTTCGAGACACGCGGCCTATCACGACGAGCTCGGAAACAAAGGCATCGACATCATGGTCGGCCGGACGCAGATCAATACGGCGGAGACCGTCGGACTTTGCGTTTTCCTCGCAGAAGACGAAGCGTCGGCGCGCAAAATCATGGAGTCTGACCCCGCCGTCGCCGATGGCGTCATGACCGCCGAACTCTTCCCCTATCGGATCGCGTTCGGGAACGCCGACTCGTTTCGCACGGCGCTAGAAGCCGCCAACTAACTCGGGTCGATGCGGTGCCAGACCCGCATCAATGCCAGGCCGATAACAAACACGATCGCCAGCGCAATCCCGAGCGGGATGACCGTGTGTCCCCAGTCGATGCCAGCGCCTTCGCTGTTCGAAGCTGCGGGCACGGCGTATTCGCCCGTCACCGCGCG
>JBDTNM010000039.1:0-18778 GCA_039933735.1 bacterium
CTCGGGGGAGAAGTCGCGCTCGGTCGCGAAGCCGCCCACAGCCGCTCGCGCATCCTCCACGCCGGCGGCGACCGGACCGGCGCCGAAATTGAAACCGCCCTGACGGCCGCTGTTTCCGACCCCCAGATAACGGTGCTCGATTACACACTTGCCACGCGCATCCTGACAGAGGGCGGGCGGGTTACCGGCGTCGAAGCGCTCGCGCTGCAGACGGGCGAACGCGAGATTTACGAGACTTCGGCCGTCGTCCTCGCCACGGGCGGCGCAGGCCGCATGTTCACCTACACGACCAACCCGGAAGTCGCCACCGGAGACGGAATTGCGCTCGCCTTCGAAGCAGGCGCGGAAGTGGCGGACCTCGAGTTCTACCAGTTCCACCCGACTGCCCTGCACCTCGAGGGCGCCCCTCCGTTTTTGATCTCCGAGGCCGTGCGCGGTGAAGGGGCCATCCTTCGCAATCAATCCGGCGAAGCCTTTATGTCGCGCTACCACGAACTGCGGGACCTCGCCCCGCGGGACGTTGTGGCACGGGCAATCGTCAGCGAAATGCGGCGCGAAAACAGCCAGTCTGTCTCCCTTGATTGCTCTGGATTGAAGTCGGTTGACCTCTCGGCTCGCTTCCCCGCCATCTCTGCATTCTGCGCCGGCGTCGGCATCGACATGCGCAAGGACCCAATCCCGGTCGCGCCCGCGGCGCACTACCTCATGGGCGGCATCCGCACCGACATCTGGGGCCGCAGCACCGTAGCGGGGCTGTACGCCTGCGGAGAAGTCGCCTGCACGGGCGTCCACGGTGCGAACCGTCTGGCAAGCAACTCACTCATGGAAACGGTCGTGTTCGGAAAGCGCGTGGTCGAACACATCTCCGGCGAGACGGGAGGCTCGGCCGCGGCTTCTCAGCTGGCCCAGCCCATCAACATCCGACCGTGCTCGGCGCCCGACCATGCAACGGTCCAGAAACTGATGTGGGAGTGCGCGGGAATCGAACGCGACGGCGACGAGCTTCGTTCGGCTCTGAAAGTCGTCGCCACCTGGCCCAGCGGCATCGAAGGCGGCGGGAGGCCAGAACACGAACGCCGCCAGATGGCGACGCTCGCTTCGCTGATGCTAACCGCGGCCGTTCGCCGGACCGAAAGCCGGGGCGGCCACTACCGCAACGACTTCCCCGTCCGGGATGACGTGCATTGGCGCCATCAGCAGGTCTGGGTTCGAGGTGACTGACCAGCTGGACCCCGCACTGGTGACGCGCCTGGTCGCGGCGGCGCTCGAAGAAGACCGTGCTTTCGAAGACGTGACTACGCTGGCCACAGTCACACCAACGCTTCGCGGGACTGCAACCTTCCTGGCGAAAGAAGACGGTGTGCTGGCGGGCCTTCCCGTTGCCCTTGAGGCTTTCCGCCAACTGGACCCCACCAGCGAACTCTTCGTCCAGGTTGCTGAGGCCGGGTCGTTCGTTTCGGGGGACGTGCTGGCGTCCATCACCTGCAGCGTTCGCGGCATGCTGCGGGCTGAGCGCGTGGCCCTCAACTTCCTTCAGCGAATGTCCGGGACCGCGACTCTTACGCGCCGCTTCGTCGATGCGATTTCCGGAACCCACGCAGTGATCCTCGATACGCGGAAAACCACACCCGGGCTCCGAGATTTCGAAAAGTACGCGGTGCGCTGCGGTGGCGGCACCAACCACCGCCGGGATCTTGCTGCGATGGCGATGATCAAAGACAACCATCGCGAGGCTCTCGCCCGCGCCGAGCTTTCCCTGGCCGATGGCGTCGCTGCAATCCGCAGCCGGACTCCCGGCGTGGCCGTGGAAGTAGAGATAGACAGCCTCACCCAACTGGCCGCGGCCCTCGATGCGAAACCGGAGTGGATCCTGCTCGACAACATGGACGTTGGGGAAACGGCGGAAGCCGTGCGACGAGTCGCTGGACGCGTGAAGCTCGAGGCCAGCGGGGGCGTGAGTCTCGCGACCGTCCGCGCCATCGCCGAAACCGGGGTAGACGCGATCTCCGTCGGCGCCCTCACTCACAGCGCGAGGGCACTCGATATCTCGCTCGACCTCGCTTTCTAGCCGAGTCCGATACCTCGAAGAAAGCCGATCGCATCCCGCACTGAACTATCCGGGCGGTGCTGGTTGATCTCCAGGGTGAACGCCGGCAGGTGCGCCACGCCGGCCACGATGTACGACCAGTCGACGTCGCCATCACGGGGCGCACGGTGGTCGCCAATTCCGACGACGTCGTGAAGATGGGCTCCCACAAGCCTGCCGCTCCAGCGATTCAGCCACGCAGTCTTGTCGATGAAGCCGAGACGATCGAGTACTTCGGCATGTCCGGCATCGTGCCAGTAACCCACCTGGGCCGGCGTGAACGCTTCGAACAACGCCGCATACTCGTCCGGCCCTGGAATCTCGTGGTAGTGGTATCGGTTTTCGAGGCCGACCGTGATGCCCTGCGGTTCCGCCGCCTTCACCAGTTCCGCCAGCGAGCGGGCAGCGGCGGCGAGGCATGGCTCGGCTTCCAGTCGGCGCTTCTCGATCGCCTCGGCCCGCAGGCTGGCGAATCGCGCCTCATCGATTTCGCCGGAGTCGAACATTTTCCGCATCGCCAGCTCTTGTTCGAACTGTTCGTGCACGTTGCTCACCTGGCCCAGGTGCACCACCAGTAGTTTCGCCCCGGCGCGGGCGGCCCACTCAACGCTCACGCGAACGTAGTCGACGGCGGCGGTGCGCTCAGACTCGTCCGTAGAGGCGAGGTTGGCACTCGAATTTCCGCGGCCGTTGGCGCGTTTCACGTACGGCGCCGGCGCATGGAACGACGTCACGGGCAGAATTCCGCTCTTCAGAATCTGGTCGATCTTTAACTCCGGCGTCGAGTGACTGATTTCAATCGCCTGGTAGCCGGCATCGGCGCCGTAGCGGGCAAACTCAGCGCCATCGGAGAACCGCTCCTGCTGGGCATACATCGTGGAGAGTGAGAGCGGTTTCATTCTGGCCTCGCGGTGTTTGCTGACTGCGTGGGCCGCTGCGCAAGGCTGAACCGGCGCGCCGCCAGGAGCAGCACCGGTGCAACCAGCGCCGCAAGCATGCTGAACCAGATGCCGGCCCCGTCGTCCTTACCCAGGAGTGGCACGGCGAGTCCCGCCACGACAGCCGTGAGCAGGCAGAGCGGAAGGTTCGCGAGTCCTGCGTTGCCACGCGTCGTCACGCTCAGCACAAGCCAGGGCAGAAAGCCAAGCAGCAGCCACCCGGCGACGAAAAGCGAAACGAAGATCGCAGCGAACACGCGCTTAGGTTACAAGGCGCGCGATATCGAAGTAGGTAACGATCAGGACTCCAGCCATCATCAGCGCGAACCCGGTGAAGTGGACCAACGCCTCTTTCTCCGGCGACACTCTTCGCCCGCCTCGGATGATCTCCAGGAGCACGAAGAACATTCGTCCGCCGTCGAGCATCGGAATCGGGAGCGCGTTGAAGATGGCGAGGTTCAGCGAGAGCAACGCCGCGAATTCAATCAGCGAGCGCCAGCCCGCCTCTTCGATCAGGTTGCCCGTCGTGTCTGCGATGCCGACCGGCCCGGTGAACGCAGGTTGATCCTCACCGCCGATCGAAGCCCCGCCGCCACCACCGACGCGCACCCTGATCTCGTTAACAGTCAGCACCATCGTGTCGACGAGAGACTGCGCGCCCTTGGGGAAAGCAGTCCAGGGCGGGTACCAGACGCTTTCGGTCTGGGGGTATTTCAGCTGACAGTTCGTCGGTTCGCCGTTGCCATCGACGCTGCACGAGACCGGCGCCGAAATGCGCACACCGGTCGGTCCCTGGTCAGCCGGTGGGTGCCAGCGAGCGTAGACCTCAGCCCTCAACGTCGCCCCGGCGCGGATGATCGTCCAACTCTGCGTTTCGCCGAGATTCAATCGGTTCGCGTAGACCATCTCGCTCGTATTCGCGATCTCACGACCCTCGACCTCGATAACGAGGTCTCCGGGCTGAATCCCCTGCACGGCCGCCGTGCCGTCACGCATGGTGCCCGTGATTTTCGCTTCGGCGGCCGGCGACCCAGGCGCGACCTCGGCGATCTGGGCCTGCGAAAGCGAGCGTTCCCGCGGGACCATGAAGCTCACGCCCAGCAAAAACACAGCCAGCACAAGGTTCATGAGGACGCCGGCGGCCATCACCGTCAGTCGTTGCCAACGGGGCGCCGCCGCGAGCGAGCGCGGGTCAGTCGGGTCTTCCTCGCCGAGGAGCCGGACGAAGCCGCCAATCGGCAGCCAGTTCAGCGTGTATTCAGTCTCGCCCTTCGTGAACAGTGTCTTCGCCTTCGGAGGGAAACCGATGCCGAATTCGAGAACCTTGATCCCGAACGCCTTCGCCGCCAGAAAGTGTCCGAACTCGTGAATGAGCACCAGGATGAGCAGCAAGCTGACGAACGGGACAACAGCTCGAAGGATCGCCGTAGGGTCGAAGGCGAGGAATATCAAACGGTCACTCCCATGGCTAAGTCGCGTGCCTCGCGGCGGGCCTCCCGATCGACGGCGAGGACCGCGTCGATATCAGGATCGGCAATGTTGGCGTGCTTCTCCAGCACGGCTTCAATAATCGCTGGAATGTCGAGAAAGCCGATCTCCCCGGCCATGAAGCGCTCGACCGCAACTTCATCGGCTGCGGCCATCGCGCAGGGGTACGTGCCGCCCTGCCGCCCGGCTTCAATAGCAATCCGAAGGCAGGGAAAGCGCTCCATGTCTGGCGTCCCAAAGTGCAGTGAGCCAATGCTCGCCAGGTTCAACTCTGGCATCGGCGGGGTCGGCATTCGTTGCGGATACGCCAGCGCGAGCTGAATCGGCAGGCGCATGTCCGGCACCCCGAGCTGCGCCTTCACGCTGCCGTCGCTGAATTCAACGAGCGAATGGACGATGGACTCGCGGTGTAGCACAACTTCCACTTTTTCCATGGGAACATCGAACAGCCACATGGCCTCGATCGTTTCCATGCCTTTGTTCATCAGGCTCGCCGAATCGACGGTGATCTTGGGTCCCATGTTCCATGTGGGGTGGTTAAGTGCCTGTTCAGCGGTCACCGCGGAGAGCGCCGTCCGGTCGAGATCGCGAAACGCGCCGCCACTGGCAGTGAGCAAGATCCGCCGGATTCCATGACTCTCTTCGCCCCAGAGGCATTGCCAGATTGCGGAATGCTCGCTGTCGACCGGGTGCAGCGAGCCACCGCCCTCGGCCATCGCCTTGCGGACGATGTGGCCGGCCATCACGAGCACTTCCTTGTTCGCAATCGCCACCGGTTTGCCGGCCTTGAGCGCCGCGAGTGTCGGAAAGAGTCCCGCCGCTCCAGCAGTCGCTATCAGGGGGATGTCCGATTCCAGGGCGAGTTCTTCCGTACTGCCCTTGCGGCAACCAGTCGCTCTCAGCGCCGCAGAGAGCCCCTCGGACGGTTCGCCTGCCCAACAGGCGAACCGCGGCCGGAACTCAAGAATCTGAGCCGCGAGCAGCGCGTGGTTCTTGCCGGCAGCGAGCGAAGCAACTTCGAAGTACTCAGGTAGCTGGCGAATGACGTCGAGCGTCTGCGTCCCAACCGATCCGGTGGAACCAAGAACAGCGACGCGCTTTCGCTCACTCACGGCCACGATCGTACGTCCCGCAACCGAACGGTGACAGCGGCAGCCTTACTTTCCGGCGAAAGCCGGGATGACCTGTTCGGACCACGCATGCAACCCATCCCAGTCGAGCGGCGGCCGCTGGGCGATGTTGACCCGGGCCGCACCGGCATCCTGGAGGCGGCCAACCAGGTCGATGGCCTGGTCCGGTAAGCCGAGCACGACCCCGCGCCCACGCATGACCTCGCTCGCCGGTCCCCACGTTTCCTTGTATTGCTTCTCCGTGCGTTCCAGGTCTTTAGGCGTGGCTGCCATGTGGAAGCTCAGGTTCACATTTCGTTCGATAGTCGAAGGATCGCGACCTTCCTTCTCGCACCATTGATCCAGTACGCCGCTCAGCCGCTTGAATTCGTCCACCGACGGGTACGGGGTGTTCCAGCCGTCGGCGTACTTCGCCGCGATCCGCAACGTTCGCTTCTCGCCATTGCCGCCAATCCAAATGCGCGGTCGAGCCTGCACAGGCTTCGGATTGTTCGCCGCATTGTTCAGTTGGTAGTACTTGCCTGCGAAGTCCGAGCGGTCCTGGGTGGTCAACATGCGGACGACCTGCACGCCCTCTTCGAGGATATCCATTCGTTGCCCAATCGGCAGGAACGGGATCCCGTATCCGGCGTACTCCTGCTGGTGCCAGCCGGCGCCCAGCCCAATCTCGAGCCGGCCATTGCTGAGATGGTCGATCGTGGTCAGGGCGTTTGCCAGGATCGCCGGGTGGCGGTAGTTCATCCCCAGCACGAGCACGCCAATGCGGACGTTTTTCGTCTCGCAGGCCATTGCGGCCATGCAAGTCGTCGCCTCGAAACAACTCCCGTTGCCATCCACCGGGGGCGCCTCGTAGAAATGATCCCAGACGTCACACCAGTCGAAGCCGGCAGTGTCCGCCCATGTCCAGGTCTTTCGCATCTCCTCCATGGAGATGTTTTGCTGTCCGATATGCAGTCCGAATTTCATGTCCGGGATCCTACGCTATCGACCCGTTGCCGGTGCTAGCCGGAAACCCCACCGCCCGCCGCGTATTCCCGGCACATGATCGAGCGCAGCAGGTCGTCGTTCGCCTCTTTGAGGGTCCGTGCGAGCACCGGCAGCTCCTCGCCGTATGCCCCAAGCAATGCCTCGCTTTGCGCGAGGATTTCGCGTTCGACGCGATACCCGGGGAAGAGCGAGCGGAAGTAGTCGGAGGCGAACTCCTTATCTTTCGTGCGGAACACGCCGGGCAACGAGCCGAAGTACTTCTCCACGTACGGCTGAAGGATGGCGGACTGCTCCGACCAGTTGAATCCCGACATTGCTGCCCCGGTCAGATAGAGCGAGCCGTAGCCTTCGCCCTGGAACTTCTCCCAGGCGGCGGCCTTCGTTGCTGCGTCCGGCACCGAAGTCTCGCAGCGAAGAGCCGCGCGGACGCCCCGGTCCGAGGGGTCGCGCTTCGCCTCGATCGCGACACGTTCGCTTGCACCCGGGATGCCGTAGGCGACGTGCTTGGCCGCGATCGCCCAGCGCATGTCCTGGTCGATCGTCAGCCCCTCGATTTGGTCTTCGCCATCGGCGAGCCGTGAGACGACCTGCAGGTCCTCCGGCACGACCGAGTTCGCAATCAGCGTGCGCGCCCAGATGATTTTCAGGTCGCCCGAACCCGGCGCTTTCAGCGCCATGTAAGCGACCTGCGCGAGGGCGTGAGCCTCGCGTACCTTCCAATCCTCCGGGACGTAACGCGAAATGGCGGCGGTCGCGTTGTTCAGCACCGCCTCAACCAGTTCCGGCGATTCCTCCCGGGAGATTTTGCTTCGGACCAGCTCGAGGTATTCAGGCGAGCGCAGCTGCTGGTCGCGCACCATGCTCCAGAGCGACGTCCAGAGCTGAAGGCGGAGCAGCGCGTCGTCGATCCGCTGCATGTGCTCTTTCAGGAAGGCCAGTGAATCCGGGTCCAGGGCAACCTTGGTGTAGCCGTGGTCACCGAAGTTCGGGAACACCAGCGACGGTCGCGGCAGGCCCTGGGCTTCCGGAACGTCTGCTTCCGCGCCCGAAATCGAGGCCGGGATCACGGTGATGTCCAGCCGATCGCCTTCATCACGGACGAGGCCAACGTCGATCTTGTGCGGCCGAATCGTCGGGTAGTCGACGGGTGCGGTCTGTGTGAGCGTGAACTCAGTGATGCGTTCGCCGTCAGCCTCCCAGCGCGTCCCGATCGTGTTGAGTGAGGGCGTTTCGAGCCACAACTGAGCCCACTCTTTCAGGTCGGTACCGCTGCCCGTCTCGAGCGAGGCAAGGAATTGGGCGAGCGTGGCATTGCCGTAAGCGTGCGTCTTGAAGTAACGCCGCATGCCGGCCCGGAAGCCTTCCATGCCGATCGCTTTCACAAGTTGCTTCAGCACAGAAGCACCCTTGCCATAGGTGATGCCATCGAAGTTCAGGAACGTCTGGTCCGTATCTTCGACCTGCCCGGCAATCGGGTGCGTGGTGACCAGCTGGTCCTGGCGGTACGCCCAGTTCTTGATCGATGAAGCGAAGTCCTGCCAGCCCGTCTTGAACCGCGTCGATTCGTCCATGCAGAGGTACGACATGTACGTTGCGAAGCTCTCGTTGAGCCAGAGGTCGTTCCACCACTTCATGGTCACGAGGTCGCCAAACCACATGTGCGCCATCTCGTGGAGGATCACTTCGGCCCGGCCCCGCCGCTGGTTATCGGTCGGCGGGTCGCGGAAGACCATGTACTCGTTGTGCGTCACGCAGCCGACGTTCTCCATCGCCCCCGCATTGAATTCCGGCACGAACACCTGGTCGTACTTGCCGAAGGGGTACGGGAAGTCGAAAAACGTGGCGTAGAAGTCGAGACCCTGGCGGGTTACTTCGAACAGCTCAGCCGTGTCGAGATGGCGGGCCATCGACTTCCGGCAGAAGAGTCCGACATCAATGTCGCCATGCTTTTCCCGGGCAACGTGGTAAGGCCCCACGACGAGCGCGAAGAGGTAGGTGCTGAACGGCTTCGTCGTTTCGAAAACGTGCTGGGTGCGACCGTCTTCGCGACGGTGATTGCGGCTGCTCTGGCGGCTATTCGCGATGACCTCCCATTCCGACGGCGCCAGCACGGTGAGGCTGTACGTGCCTTTGATGTCCGGCTGGTCGAACTGCGGGAACAGCCGGTGGCTCTCGTACGGCTCGAAATTCGAGTAGAGATACTCTTCGCCGTCTTCCGGGTCCTTGAACTGATGGAAGCCGTCGCCTTCGTGGTCGTATTCGTTCTCGTAAACGATTCGAACGGTGTTCTTTTTGGCGATGGCCGTGTCCGGGAGGGTGAGGCGGTAACCCGTCCAATTCGGCTCGATCGCAGAACCGTTCACCTCCAGCCGTTCAATCGTGGTCCCGCGGAAGTCGAGGAAGAGGTCGCCGGAGCCTGAAGCTTCGAACGTCAACGTCACATCGCCGCGGTATGTGGCCGCGCCGCGGGTGAGCTCAAGCGAGATGGCATACGCGCAGCTTTTCACGCGTGAGGCGCGATCCTGGGCTTCGACCTGCGTAAGGTTGTCACGGACTTCGGGTGCAATGACGGTCATAAATTCGCTCCTGCGGCACGCCGGGACGGCGATGGTTAGGCGAACCAGATTAGGCGATCACAAGTCCCGGCGCTTCTATTAAGGCTGCCCTTCAGGAAACGAGTTGCCGGACGCTGGCCATGTCCCGGCTCGCGAGCGGTCTCACTTGGCTCGCCAGGACAAAAACCTCGGCGATGGTCTCGTCGGTCATGCGCCGCGACGATACTCGCCGCGGCCGCCAGATTCCCTACCCCGCATTCGTGACAGCAGGTACAATCCGCCCGCATCCTCGCCGGACAGGTACTGCTGACACGTATGTCGAACATCCCCTACGTCAACGAACTCATCACGGCCATCAACTTCGACCGGTTTTCAGAGATCGAAGCACACCACCGCGAAGACGCCGTCTTTCATTCGTTCCGAGGCCCCACCCTGCGCGACAGCGTAGCCATCGCCGATTGGCACCGCGAATTCCAGCGCGACTACGCCGACTGCAACTACGCCGAACTTGAGTACATCGAACAGGGCAAGAGCGTCGGCCTGCGGGCGACGATCGAGGCGAAAGCGTACGACTGGCGCCCCTTCACGCAGCGCGTCATCGAAGTCTTCGATTTCGATGACGACGGCGAAATCGCCGGCCGCCGTCTCTACGGCATGCTCCGCGACCTCGAATTCGACAAGCCGACAACAGCATCGATGACCGATGCGCTCGGCTACAAGGGCGGAAGCGCGAGCGCGACGAAGGCGACCATCGACAAGTTTTACGGCGCCCTGTTTTCTGGCGACCCGGCTGGCGCCCTTGAGCAGATGCACGAAAAAGCCACCTGCATCGACGGCGTCTACGGCATCGCCAACGGCGCCCAGACCATCCTTGATTTCCTTCGCCAGATCCCTATGCCGGCCTTCGGACGGCTGCGCGTAACCAACATCCTCGCCGGCGAGCATGACGCGCTGGTAGAGCTGGCAATCGACCCGACGCGACCTCGCTTCGCCGATTGGGTACGAATCGTTGATGGCAAAATTCGCGTCATTGAGGGTTACGCGATGCTCCGCGAAATCGGCGTGAACCCCTACGAGAACTACGCCAACGACAGGCACCGCCGGCAGGTCATCCTGCCCATCTAGTCGCGCGCACTCCCTCCTCCTCTCTCGACCCAGGCGGAGCGAGAGGGAGACGAGCCCCCATTAATCGACGAAAATGTCGACGGACGGCCGCAATTTCGCGCATTCCGCCAAAACCTGGTGGATGGTGTGCTTCTTGAAGCCATCCACGAGGCCGGAATCCAGGGCGTCTTTCGCGTCGACAGCCGGATATGCCTGTTCAGTCAACGCGTAATCGAATCGCGGCGCCCACTTGCGCGAGCCGAGCCTGGCGGTGGTAGAGCAGTTGTCGACCATGTACGCGACACCGCGGGCATGCATGTACGGATTCAAGGAGTCGACCGCTTCGATGACGGACTCGTTCGCGACTTCCGAGTAGGGATGCCCGTGGGCCATGAGGATGTCGATCTGGGCCATCATGGTCGCGACATAGACACCCGCGGTGAACGGGTCGAGCGGGATTTCGTCCTCCACCCGGTTCGCGCGAACCTTCGCACCGGTCTGCCACGTCTCGGTGCGGTCGAGCACTCCGAAGGGGCGCTTCTTCAGGCGTTCGCCGGCGAGGATGACGCTGCGGATTTCGTTGCCAGTGGAAACCTCGTCGTATATCTCGGAGAGGATCTCGTGGGAGGCTGGATAGGCGGCCGAGTAGGCAGCTTCGAACTCGCGCTGACCGTCGGCGCCCACCGCTTCGTACACGCCCAGCATGCCCTGGCGGGAGATGATGCGAGAGATCGGGCCGGTGATCGCTTCCGCAGAGTGTCGGAAAGCGTCTTCGTGGCTCATTCCCTGGTTGATGTAGCGGCGGTAGAGGCTTTCGATGATGCCGTGGACGGCGCCAAGCAGGATGCCGCGTTCGCCGTAAATGTCAGACTTGAACTCAGAATCAAGAGTTGTCTGGAACGTGTAGGGCGACCCGATCGCGACTGACCAGGCGAGGGCGATATCCGTCGCGCGACCGTCAATGTCTTGCTGTACAGCGAAACTGCTGTTGATTCCCGCTCCGTTCACCGTGGAGCCCTGCACATAGAGACGACGGACCGACGGCCCCATGCCTTTGGGACACACGGCGACGACGTTGATGTTGGTGGGGAACGAGGCACCCACATTTTTCATATGTCCCACCAGGAATCCGTGCGAGAGACCAAGCGTTGTGCCCGGGCGCATCTTCGCGAGCACCTGCTCGAACAGTTCGGCCTGGGCGGAGTCGGAAATGAGGAGGACCACGAGGTCCGATTCGGCGATGACGTCGAACATCTCGCCCAGCGTCCCGTCGGCCTCATTGAAGCCAGCCGCGCGCGCTTCGTCCATCGAGGTCGAACCTGCGCGCAGACCGACTTTCACGACGATGCCGCTGCCCTCGAGGGAATCGCGAAAGTTCTGAGCCTGGGCAGGTCCCTGCGAACCCCAGCCGATCATCCCGATCTGTTTGATTCCTTCGAGTGCCCTGGGGAGGAGCGGAAACAGGTGGCGGCCACCTTTAACGATCTGTTCCTTGTGGCCGTCCAATTCAATGGAATCGACCTGGAAAATCTTCGAAGTGAAGCTGAAAGACGGCATGCGTAACCCCCGCGAAAACAAGCCTGAGAAGATAGGAGAGTGCGTTCCAGTATACGGGGCCACGCGGTAGAGGCTTGCGGCAGAGACCTCGGCCGAGATTGGCAACCACCGAGATTTCATCAGCATACTCAACGGTGCAGCGTCACCTCGTCCATGAAGCCGAACAGCATTGGCATTTGGCGTTCCACGAAGCGGCCGGCGCCGAACTCGCAGATGACCTGCCCGTTTTTGAAGGGGCCGCGGCGGATTCCGTGGAGAGACTTTCGAGAAAATGCGTGGGCTGGGGCCGCAGCGCTTTATGAGGAAGCGGGTTTGGTCAGCAGCCATGAAGTGCAGCACACAGGCCGGATAAACCGCTGGCGCATCCCACGCGTGGCTATTAGCGTGCCCCGCCGTCACGCGTAGAATCGAGCGCATGCCTCAACCTCTCGAAGGTCTCCGCGTCCTCGAAATCGGGACGTTCGTCTCGGCGCCGTACTGCGGCAAGCTGTTTGCTGGTTACGGCGCCGAAGTCATCAAAATCGAACCCTCCGCCGGCGACATCGCCCGCGCACATGGCCCGTTTAAGGACGGGATCCCGAACCCGGAGACGAGCTCACTCTTCCTTTATCTCAACACCGGCAAGAAGTCGGTCGTCCTCGATATTGCCGATTCCGCCGGGCGGGCAGAATTCCTCCGCCTCGTCGCAACGGCAGACGTCGTCATCGAGAACTACAAACCAGCGGACATCCGCGCACTCGGCCTCGACTACGCTGCTCTTGCCGCGGTCAACCCGCGAATTGTGGTCATCTCTGTCACGACGTTCGGGCAATACGGGCCGTACGCGAACTACGAGAGCAACAACTTGATCGCCTTCGCCACCGGCGGACAAATGTTCATCACCGGTACCCAGGAAGGCGGACCGCTGAAAAACGGTGGCTACCAGGCGGACTATCAGGGTGGCCTCAACGCTTTTTCTGCGGGCATGCTCGCCGTACTCGCGGCCGAACGCGACGGCGTGGGCCAGCACGTGGACATCAGCATCCAGCAATGCATGGCCCCTCTGCTCGAAGCCGGCATCCCGTATTACACCTACATGGGCCGTTGGGCCGGGCTTCGCCGCGGGAACCACATGGCCAGCTTCATTGGCATCTATCCCTGCGCCGATGGCCACCTTGGCATTCACATCATGCCGCGCAACTGGAAGCCGTTCACCGATGTGATCGGGCGCCCGGACCTGTTCGATGACCCGCGTTTCGTCACGCAGGCCCAGCGGGCGCAAAACAACGACGACCTCATGGCCGAGTTCTATGTGTGGGCGGCGGGCGAATCCAAGCACGACATCTATGCCCGGGCAGGCGCCGGCCGCGCCCCCATCGCCTTCGTCCACACAATGGAAGACCTGATTACCAGCCCGCACCTCCGGGAACGCGGCTCCATTACCCGTATCGCACATCCTGTCGCCGGGGAGGCCGCCTATCCCGGCCCGCCATGGTGGATGGGGCCGGACGCATGGGGCCATGAACGAGCTCCGCTGCTCGGCGAACACACCGATGAATACCTCCATCCCGCAACGACTCACCTCGCCACGGGTGCGGCCCGATGACCCCGCGCGAAGAGACAGCCCGGGCCATCGCCTACTACGAAACGAGCGAGGACATGGCCGCGCTCCGCGCCGCGCTGGAAGAGGCAGCCCCACGCGTCAAGCGCATGGTGGGGACATTTCTGAAGCAAGGCACCGAAGAGACCATCCCTGGCCCGGCCGACTTGAGGGGAGCTAAAGACGCGGCCACCGCGACCCAGGCGCTTCAGACCCTGCGCAAAATGCAGGATTTCGCCTTGCTCCAGTCCATCACTCGCGCCGTTGGGCGCCGCATCGAAACGCTCGAAATCGCAGCCTCGGCGGAGTTCCCCGAAGGCGTACGCGTAATGGTCCCCGAAGGCCGCAGCTACCCGCGGGGAGCCAGAGAACTCCCAGGCAAGGTTGAAGAAACCGGCACCGTGCTAAGAGTGCTCCTCGATAGCGGCGAGACATGGGAAGGCCCGGCCAGTCTCGCCCGGCTTGGCAGCATCCGATGACGATGCCACTCGACGGGATCCGCGTCATCGACCTCACGATGGTCTGGGCAGGCCCATTCGGCACCCGGATGCTCGGCGACTACGGCGCCGAAGTCATAAAAGTTGAGTCGCCGCGCCAGTGGGACCTGCTTCGCTCCCTTGGCCTTATCCCAAGGACCGAACACCACTGGTACAACAAGTCCGCCTACTTCAACCACAACAATCGCGACAAATACGCGATGGCCCTCGACCTTAGCGACACACGTGGCCGCGAAGTCCTGCTGAAGCTCTGCGCTGTGAGCGATGTGATCGTTGAAAACTTCCGCAGTGATGTGATGGACAACCTCGGCCTGAGCTACAGCGAGCTTCGCGCCGTGAATCCGCGCTTGATTTATGTCTCGATGCCCGGGCATGGAAAGACCGGTCCGGAGAAGGATTACGTCGCTTACGGCTCGAACGTCGAACAACTTGCCGGGCTCGTTTCGATATCGGGATACGAAAACGACGAGCCCATGAAAACGGGTTTCAGCTACGGCGATCCGATGGCCGGCACCGCCCTGGTTGGCGCAGTGGCAACGGCCCTGCGCCAGCGCGCCCGAACCGGCGAAGGCATGTACCTCGAACTCGCCCAGCGCGAAAACCTGACCATGTTCGTCGGCGAATACATCGTCGACTACAGCATGAACGGCATTCAACGTCCGCCCATCGGCAGCCGCCACCCGATTTTCGCTCCCCACAACCGCTACCAGAGCGGCGGCGACGACCGTTGGGTCACGATCGCCTGCGAATCCGACGAAGCGTTCGCAGCGCTGTGCAAGGCGATTGGCCAGCCGGAGTTGATGTTCGACCCCGCCTTTGCAACCAACGCCGCCCGAAAAGCGAACGAAGCGGCCCTCGACGCGATCATCGAGGCCTGGACCTCGTCGCGCGGCCACTACGAGGCGATGTACCAACTCCAACGTTTCGCCGTTGCGGCTGGTGCTGTTCTGACGACACCCGAGTTGCTCGCCGACCCTCACCTGCGCAGCCGGGAGGCGTGGGTCGAACATACGCACCCTGACGCCGGCACCTGGGAGATGGAAGCGCCGCCCTGGAAGTTCTCGCGGACGCCCGGGCACATACGCATGCCCGCCCCCGGCTTTGGGCAGCACAACAGCTACGTCTTTCGCGACTTGCTGAAGCTGAGCGAACCCCAGATTGCAGAACTCTACGGGGCCGGGCTAACCGCCGACGACCCGGACGAAAGCCTGCACCAGTAGTCGTCCTTAGAAGGAGTCGTCGTTGACCGCTTCCGCAGGCGCGACATCCCGCACCATCCCGGCCGCGACGGTCTTACGCGTGGAGGCGTCGATCAGGATGAAGCTTCCCGTGTCCCGGCTGATGGCGTAGGAATCCATGAAGAGCGGCTCCAACGTCTTAATCGTCACGCGCGCCAGGTCGTTGAGGGCAACGCCGTCGGGGTTCGAAATGCGTTCGAGCGTATCGACGTCCAGCAGGCTATCGAGGGATTCGACTCGGCACTTCACCCGGCGAGTCGTGTGCTTCACCCAGTACTGCCCGCCGGGCCGGAGCACCGTCGTGTCGGACATCCAACAGATGTCGGCTGTGAAACGGCTGGTCGTCGGCGCTTGCGGGCCCTCGGAAACCAGCATGTATCCGCGGCTTACGTCGATGTCCTCTTCGAGCCGAATGGTAACCGCGTCGCCGTGTTCAGCCGCCGCTAAAGACTGGTCGAATCGGTCGATCGCAACGACACGAGTCGACTTGCCCAGCGGCAGCACCGTGACATGTCCTCCGACCTCGACCACGCCTGCCGCGACCGTGCCGGCATATCCGCGATAGTCGTGATGCTCGTTGGACTGAGGGCGGATGACGTACTGCACCGGAAAGCGCAGGTCGGCGTGTCGAGCCGGGTCCGGCACCACGACCTCTTCGAGAAATTCGAGTAACGCCGGCCCCGTGTACCAGGGCATGTTCGCACTACGATCGACGATGTTGTCGCCCGAAACCGCGGCCATCGGCACGAGCGTGACGGTCGGCACTTCAAGCCGCGCCGCGAACGCCCGGTAGTCAGCTTCGATTTCGCGATATCGCGACTCTGACCAATCCACGAGGTCCATCTTGTTGATGCAGACCACCAGGTGTTGGATACCGAGAAGCGTCGTGATGGCGGTGTGGCGCCGCGTCTGCTCGATCACGCCCTTGCGAGCGTCGACCAGGATCAGCGCCAGTTCCGCGGTCGAGGCGCCGGTCACCATGTTGCGCGTGTACTGAACGTGTCCAGGCGAATCGGCGATGATGAATTTCCGTTTCGGCGTAGCGAAATAGCGGTAGGCAACATCAATCGTGATGCCCTGCTCCCGCTCCGCGCGAAGTCCGTCCGTCAGGAGCGCAAGGTTCACGTCGTCCAGGCCCTGCGCCGCGCTGGCGCGCTCAAGGCTGGCCATCGTGTCTTCGAACACCTGCTTCGAGTCGTACAACAGGCGCCCGATCAGCGTGCTCTTGCCATCGTCTACCGAGCCGGCGGTTACGAGTCGGAGGAGGTCCACTAGAAGTACCCTTCGCGCTTTCGGTCTTCCATCGCCGCTTCCGAAAACTGGTCGTCGGCTCGGCTCTGGCCCCGCTCGGTGATCCGCGTTGCAGCGATCTCGGCGACGACGGTGTCGAGATCTGCCGCGACCGATCGGACGGCCGCCGTGCAGGTCATGTCGCCGACAGTCCGGTACCGCACCGACTCCCGGAACGGTTTCTCGTTGGGAAGCAGCGAAAGGTACGGGCTCACAGCCATGAGCATACCGTCGCGCTGGAAGACCTCTCGCTGGTGGGAGAAGTAGATCGACGGGATCTCCAGGCCTTCGCTTTGGATGTAGCGCCAGATGTCGAGCTCGGTCCAGTTGGAAAGCGGGAACACGCGCATGTGCTCCCCGCGAACGTGCGTCCCATTATAGAGACGCCAGAGTTCAGGCCGCTGATTGCGGGGATCCCACTGGCCAAACTCATCTCGGAAGGAGAACACACGCTCTTTCGCCCGCGCCTTTTCTTCATCACGTCGGGCCCCGCCGATGGCCGCATCAAGTTGCTGTTCGGCAATGGCTGCGAGGAGCACCGGAGTCTGCAAACGGTTCCGGGAGGCTCGCGGCCCGCGCTCCTCTTCGATCTCTCCACGATCGATCGCATCTTGAACCGAAGCCACAATCATTTTCGCCCCCAGCTGCGCCACCCGGCGATCCCGGAAAGCAGTGACTTCGTCGAAATTGTGGCCGGTGTCCACATGCATGACCGGAAACGGGATGCGAGCCGGGAAGAACGCCTTTTCCGCAATCCGAAGCAGGACGATGGAGTCTTTGCCTCCGGAAAAGAGCAGTGCCGGACGCTCGAACTCGGCCGCGACCTCTCGCATGATGAAAATCGCCTCGGCCTCGAGCATTTCGAGCACCGAATCGTGGGCAACAGGGACGAATGCCTGTTCGATGCTCATCGGACCGCCCCGATCGCCGCGACCAGTCCTTGGGTCTCAAGGTATCGAATCACTCGCTCGATGGAACTGGAGAGCGGCTCTTGCCCGGTCGGGATCGAAAGCTCAGGGGTGGGCGGCGGCTCATACGGATCGTCGACACCGGTCATACCGGGCCGCCGTCCAGCACGGGCCTCGGCGTAAAGGCCTTTCACGTCGCGAGCCTCGCATTCCTCCAACGTGGCGGCTACATGAGCTTCGATGAATACGCTGCCATCGCCCTCGACGAGTGCCCGGACGGAGTCACGGGTCTCCCGGTAAGGCGAAATCGCGGCCGTGATCACGCCGACGCCGTTTCGCGCGAGCAGATTCGCCACGAACCCAATACGCATGATGTTCGCGTCACGGTCTTCACGGCTAAATCCAAGGCCCTTCGAGAGGTGCGTCCGCACTTCGTCGCCGTCGAGTACCTCGATGGCGACCCCGCGCCCGCGCAGCGCTGGGGCGATGGCCTCGCTCAGCGTGGATTTCCCGGCGCCCGAGAGCCCGGTGAACCATAAGACGAATCCACGACCGGAAGTCACAGGCGAATCCCCTGCAGATGGAAGCTGTTGTCAGTCAATTTCATTGGCCTAGGTGTGAAGTCCGCACTCTTCTTTGTCGAATCCCTGCCAACGGCCAGCCCGCCCTTGCACGCCCGGGAGTGTGCAGTTGTAGCACCCGATGCTGGCGTAGCCCTGGTCGAGCAACGGGTTGTACGGAATCTTGTTCGCCATGATGTAGTCCCACGTCTGCTTTTCCGACCAGTTCGCAAGCGGGTTCAACTTCACCACTCCGAACTTGGACGCCCACGAAACGAGCGGCGTATCGGCACGTCCCTCGGATTGGTCACGCCGCAATCCGCTGACCCAGGCGGTCTTGCCATCCAGGGCGCGTTTGTTCGGCTCTATCTTCCGGATCTCACAACACAGGTCCGGGTCTCGCATCCACAGCGCCGAGCCATATTTCTCGGCCTGGGACTCGTGCGACAGCTTCGATTTGTAGACGTTCACGTTTTGCAGGCCGATGGCCGGGACCGCGCGCCGCATCGTCTCCTGCGTTTCCTCAAACAAGTAATCCGTATCGAGGACGAAGACGTGAACGTTCGGTTTGAGTTGCGCCACCATGTGGAGGATGGCCATCCCACTGGCGCCGCCGAAGCTTGCGCCGACCGACAGCCCATCGCCGAACGTGTCGACCGCCCACTTCACGATCTCACGAGGGTCAGCTTGTTCGAAGCGCTGGTTGAGCGTTTCGAGTTCTTCGGGGGAGTAGGTTTGGGCAGTTGTCACGGTCTTCCGATATACATGAGTAGTTCAGTCAACTTTATCAACAACCTTCATTGCGGGCAATGCCTATAGTTGATAAAGTCAGTCATCTTTCCCTCGTGACCAGAAGCCCCG
>JBDTNM010000040.1:0-18458 GCA_039933735.1 bacterium
TGGCGGAGCATGCCTTCGGCGATTTCGCTAATCGCCTGCTCTTTGGTCGGCGCTACGTGCCAGTTCGCGTTGATACGCCATTTCGACCGGTCCATGGTGTGGCCGTATTCGGCGGCGTAGGTCTCGCCGAAGCCCCACTGGGTGGGGAGGGCGGCGAGGCCCTCTTCGCTGGCGCTGGCGATGGAGATGACTCCGACATCGTATTTCCCCGCGGCCTTCATCCCGGCCGGGCTGATGGTGGAGGCGCAGACGATCGGCATGTCGGCCTGCAGCGGCTTGATCTGGAGCATCGCATCGTGGAGTTCGAACCAGTCGGACTGGTAGCTGAACGGTTTGTCTTCGCGCAGGAGGCGGATGATGATCCCGAGCGCTTCATCCATGCGGTCGCGCTGGACGGCAGGCTCAATGCCGAGGGTGCGAGCATCGGATGGCAAGGCCCCCGGACCGACGCCGAGCATGGCCCGGCCGCGGGTCAGGTGGTCGAGTTGGACGATGCGCTGAGCGACATTGAAGGGGTGGTGGTAGGGAAGCGAAACGACGCCCGTGCCAAGCATGATGCGAGTGGTCCGTTCGCCTGCGGCGGCAAGGAACATTTCGGGCGAAGCGATGGTTTCCCAGCCGCCCGAGTGATGCTCGCCGCACCAGAATTCGTCGAATCCGAGCTTGTCGCAGTGTTCGGCGAGTTCGATATCGCGGCGGATCTGGAGCGTCGGATGCTCGCCGATTGGGTGATGAGGGGCGAGGAAAACGCCGAAGCGCATGCGGTTCATGGTGGGTCCTTCGTGTTCAGGGTGGGTCGTTAGCAACGGGCTAACGACCGGGCGGGTGATTCTCCCATAACGTGGGCGCGTCTGCCTAATGCCGGTTTAGCGGCCCTTGAAGACGGGATCGCGGCGTTCAAGGAAGGAGTTCCGGCCTTCGGCGGCGTCCTCGGTCCCGTGCGTGATGCCCTGGAGGAACTGTTCCAGTTCGATCTGCTCGTCGAGGCCGCGAGTCATGCCTTCCTGGGTGAGGCGCTTCATTAGCTCAATCGCGATGGATGGGCCGGTGGCAATCTCCGTTGCCAGCGCCGTCGCCCGGTCGGCGAGTTCATCCGCCGGCACGACTTCGCTGATGAGTCCCATGCGGAGCGCCTCTTCGGCGCCGACGATGCGGCCGGTGTACATCATCTTCAAGGCGTTTTCGACTCCGACGAGCCTTGGCAAGAACCAGGTGCAACCTGTATCGGCGACGATGGCGCGCTTGACGAAGATGGCGCTGAAGCGGGCGGCCTCCGAGGCGATGCGAATGTCGCAGGCCATCGCAAGTGAGAAGCCGGCGCCGACGCTCGCTCCGTTGACGACAGCGATGGTGGGCTTTCGGCAGTGATAGACCTGTGCCGTCCCGAGGTAGCGAGAACGCATCATCCCAGGGCGCCCGGCGAGCGGACGAGCAGGCCAATCCGATTCCTTCGTGCCGCTGGTCAGGTCTGTGCCCGCGCAGAACCCGCGGCCGGCGCCGGTGATGACGACCACTTTCACGGCGTCATCGGCATCGGACATCGCGATCGCGTTCTCGATTTCGGACCACGAACCCCATGAGAGGGCGTTCAGCTTCTCCGGCTTATTGAGCGTGATCCGGGCAATTCCGGCTTCGACGGAATAGAGGATGTCGTTGAATTCCATGTGGTGAACCTCCGGTGTGGTTGGAAACACTAGCCGTTCGGGCAGCGCCCTGCACGGCCCATGCCGCTACGATAGCGGGATGCAAAACGTCCGCATTCTCGCCGCTTACGGTCACCCTGATGACGAAGGTCAGGTCACCGGTACTCTTGCCGCATTCATCGCCCAGGGCGCGCGCGCCACGCTCATCTGCGCCACCCGCGGCGAAGTCGGCGAAATCAGCGATCCGGCTCTTGGCACACCAGAAACGCTCGGCTACGTACGTGAACTCGAACTGCGCGCCGCGATGGCTCAGATCGGCCTGACCGACGTTCGCCTGCTGCCCTTCCGCGATAGCGGCATGGCGGGCACACCCGAGAACGAGGACCCGCGGTCGCTGCATCAGCAGCCTGCCGAATCCGTCGTGGGGCACCTGGTAAGCGTCATTCGAGAGGTTCGCCCACATGCGGTGTTCACGTGGGACCCAACGGGCGGATACGGGCACCCGGACCACGTCGCGGTCCACAAACACATGGTGGCGGCGTTCGAAGCGGCCGGCGACTCCGCCCACTTTCCGGAAGCAGGTCCGGCGTGGACGCCCGGGCGGCTGTACTGGGGTGCGTTCACGATGAAGCGCTTCGCCAACATGTACCTCGAAATGGAACGACGAGGCCTCATGCCGGACGGGATCGACCCGGAACGCCGCGCGCGCTTCGAACAAGCGCTTGAGCAGCCGGACCCGCCGGTTTCGCACATCGTCGATGTCGAACAGTTTGTGGATTTGAAGCGCAGGGCGGCCTCGATGCACCGCAGCCAGTTCGGGGAAAACAGCATGATGTCGAAGATCCCGGAGGACCTGCGGGGCCGCTTCTATGGCGAGGAACGGTTCTTGCTCGCCCGGCCGGAAGTCGCCGTGGTGGACGAACCACGTCGCGGGCTCGAAGCGCTCCTCCCGGAGGTCCTTGCCTAGTCTCTGAAACATCCCGTCGGTATGCTTCGGTGAGAGCGCGGGCTCGGGATCCCGCCCGCCGCGAGAGAGAAGCCGCATGGACTATGGAACGCTCAGGGTGGCAACACCCGACGGGCAGATTCGTGAATACCCGATTACCGCACCGTCGGTAATCATTGGCCGCGCCGACGGTAACCAGGTTGTCATCGACCACGTATCCGTCTCGAGACGGCACGCCCAGCTGGTTATCGAATCAGGCCGAGTCACCATCGAAGACATGGGTTCGGGTACCGGCACGTTCGTCGGAAGCCAACGGATCGAATCGAACAAGCCCAACATCGTCGAGAGCGGCCAGACCATGCGGTTCGGAGATGTGGAAGCGCGCTTCGTGGCAGCCGATGCCGTAGCACCGGGAATTTCCGGGACGGCTGGGGATTCGAACGAGGTGGAGCAGACGATTGGCGTCGCGCTCACTTCTCCGTCGCAACCGGTTGCCGCCGGTTCACCGACAACGGCGACCGTGAACGTACAGAACCGCGGCACCGTTGTGGACGAACTGACGATTGCGATCGTTGATTTGCCGGCGGGCTGGGCAAAGGTCAGCCGGCCAACACTTTCGCTGGTACCGGGCGCCCGGGACGAGATCACGGTCGTCATTCAGACGCCGAAGGACTCAACTGCGGCGGCCGGCGATTACCCGTTCTCCGTGGCAGTAACTTCGAAGGTCCACGGCCGCGAAGTGCGAGCGCTGGGGAAGGTGACGATTCGGGCGTTCGAAGGCTTCCGCGTGACGATGGAGCCGGCGCGCGCCAAGAAGGACTTTTCGGTCGGCGTGGCCAACAACGGCAACACTGCCACATCTATAACGCTCGCCGCTTCGGATGAGGCCGGCGCGCTGACGTACGCGTTCGAAAACGACCGTTTCGAGCTCGCCCCCGGCGAGGAGAAGCAGGTCCCCCTCGCCGTGACCGCGAAATCGAAGAAGCTTTTCGGGCCGACGATCAATCGCCCGTTCCGCGTCGAGGCGCGCCAATCGGGCGCGCCCGCACCCGCGACGACAGACGGCCAGTTGATCGTCAAACCGCCGCTCGAGCCGTACAAGATCCCGGCCCTGGCAGTGATCGCACTTCTCGTGCTTGGCGGAATTGTCTTCGCCGCGCTGCAACTGCTTGGCGGTGGCGGCGACAACAAAGCGAGCACGACAGAGACTCCGACGGTCGCCGCATCGGCCGTGGCGACCTCACCCGCGGCGACCGCAACGCCCGCCGGCCTCCATGTCGGCGGCAACGGCATCATCGCGAACTCCGACCCGGTGCCGACCAACACGAACTGCCTCGCGGTGCGCACCGCAGCGACCCTCACGGGCACGGTTTCCGGTCGGCTCTGTACTGGAGAGAAGGTAGCAATCAAGGGAGGCCCGACGACTGCGGACGGGCTGACCTGGTGGCAGGTGCTCAGCAGTGCCGGGCTTTCGGGCTGGTCAGCCGAAAAGAGCGCGGACGGGGCAACGCCGTTCATTCTTCCCACCCCCTGAGCGGGAACAACCCTAGGCGTTGGTGATTTCGAGGATGCAGCCGGCGAAAGCCGGCTTTTCCGCATCGATGATGCTTTCGATGAAGGCACGCTGGACCTGGACGCCAGCGGGAAGCCTCAGGCGCACGGTGAATCGAAAGGCCTGGTTCCGGTTGCTGGCTATCTCGCTCAGCGATGGTTCGGTGATCTCAGGTTCGACGCCCGTATAGAGCAGCAGGTAGTGACGTAGGCCGCGTTTCGTGCCACGCCAGCGATAGAGTTCGGGCGCAGCGCGGACGAGTTCGCGGCGGCGTTCTTCGGGAATGCGAGCGTCCACGACGACGCCGAGCCAGGAGCCAAGCCACGGCACGAAATCCTCGGGCGTGATGTCGGCATCGAAGAAGTGGGAGATGTTCGCGACGCTTCGTTCGATGGGCGAGAGGATGTGTTCGAAGATGAGGAGGAAGCGCCCGAGGAAGTCACTCTCCTGGTAGATCCCGGGAAGGAAATCCAGGTAGGAGCTACGGCTTTCGGGTACCCCGGGTGGTGTCGGCGCCCAGCTGGCGCCGTAGGTAATAGCACCGTTAGTCGAAGGCGGGAGTACCCCGCCGGGACGGGCCACGGTGACAAACTGCGCGGGTTCTTGCGTTGGCGTTGTCAACGGTTCGACACCGTGACCACGTGCTCGTAGGAAAGCAGCAGGACATCGTCGGCGACAGTGATTTTTTGGCCCGCCGCGCGCGATTGGCCGGTCTGCGTATCCACCTGGTAGAGAGTCACATCCTGGGCGTACTCAACGCCGGGGACGCTCTGGACGACGGACTGCATCTCTGAGAGGTAGAGGTCGCGGCCAAACGGCCAGCCCGTTCCATCGGGTCCGCCAAGGAGCGGATCGAGGTACTCGCGGATGCGATCCGCCACCTGGGCGCGAACCTCATCGGAGTTGCGGTGTCTCTGGACGAGGATGCTGGCCTCGACACTCACACCCACGTAGGCAGGCCCGTCCACCACCAGTTGAGTGCCGAGGATGCGACGCTCGTCGAGGTACTGGCGGACCGTTTCGAGCAGTTCTGGCGGCGGTTGGAGCGATTCGATGGTGCGGGCATGGTCCGGTGGCACCAGTGGGACGATCAGCAACTCAACGGTGCCGGGCGGCACGGAACTGGCGTTCGCGTCCGTTCGCACCTGGATGCATCGAGCACGGGCCACGCGGCGGGAAGCTTCAAGGGCGAGGAATTCGAAGTCTTCCGCGGTGATCGCCCGGTCGCGCGTCTTGATGACGAGCGGCGCACGGAAGCGGGCTGCATCAAGCGACTCTGGATCGAGCCCTCCGGCAGCCGGCGCCTTGTTCACCACCGTGGCGACGTATGGAATCGAGGACTTGAGGACTGTGAGCGTCCTCGCACCGACATTGCCGATGGTGCCGCCGCCGTAACGGTAGCGCCCGAATCGCAGAGCAGAGCTGCGCGGAGGCGTGCGCCCGTGCGCATGCTCGAGTCCGTCTGATTCGCGAATGGTCGGGCCGAAGCTGACCGTCCCGGTCACGCCGTCGAGCGTGTAGTGGTTGTCGTCGGGGCCGGACTCGCGGAAGTTCTCGACTTCGCGCCAACGTATCCATTGGCCGTCTGGTTCGAAGACTTCGAGGAACTCATCGGTGTCCCGGAGGAGCACGGGATGGTTCATGAGCGTGAACGATTCGCCTTGCACGCCCGTGGACCGGCCCAGGAGTTCGTTCCCGGCGACCGCCGAGTGGGTGGCAGGGACCGTCCCGCCGATCGAGGATGGGATGATTGTGTTGACGCGCGGCGATCCCGAATACGTTGGCTGGCGGGGTCGCGGCTGAATGATGCGGAGCCGGAGCCAGTGAAGCTGGAGGCGGCTAAGAATGCGGGCTTCCATATTCGCCGGCAGGTTCAGGACTACGGCGCCATCGGTATTCAGGCCGCCGGTTTCATCGCGCTCCACGGTGCACCGCACCCAGCCGCGCGTGTCTCCGCACCAGGCTTCCCACGCAAGAGGCGGATCGCGGGGGTCCACGCCGATGCCTTCCACGTTCGCGTCGATCTCGAGGCTGAGCGTGTGGTGGCTGAGGTTTTCCGCGAACCCGAAATGCAGTGTGTCGCCCGGAAGCGGCACACGTTGGAAGGCATCGAAAAATTCACCGTCGAGTGTCAGCCGGCTGGTGTAGTCGGCGTAGTTCACATCGTCGGAAGAGAACAAGCACTGGCGCAACGTTGGAGGCACGATTTCGAGGTCGTGGTCGGTGGTAAACGAAATTGCTGGCGAATCAGCCGTCTGGACGGTAGAAACCTCGGTGTTGCGGCCGATCGTGATTGGACCCGGCTGGGGCGCCGAAAGCGTGAAGCTCACCGGTGTCCTGGCGGGCACCGCATCCTTCAACTGCATGCCGATGAGGTCCATGAACCGCAGGTAGTTCTTCTCGGGCACGCGGTTCATTCGGAAGAGGATGAGGTCAGTCATCCAGGCGAAGAGCTCGATCATGGTGACGCCCGGATCGGACACATTGTGATCGGTCCATTCCGGCGTGTAGCGCGGGATGAGGCCCTTGGCTTCGTTGACAATGTCCTGGAAGCGGCGATCGTCGAGCTGAGGATCGGGTAATGGCATGCTTCGCGGTGCTCCTGAGTGCGCCATTGTAAGCGCACTCAGCCGCAAGTGGCTGCGCTCTCACGCATCAGCTACGAATGTTCGTTATTCCGGTTCTATCAGGTAGAAGGGATAGACCAGGGAACGCGAATCCTTCGTCCCCCGCACCGTGTACTGGACGCCGATGTTCATCCGCCCGCGGGCGACCTCATCGTTATCCAGCGAGACCGCGACCTGTTCGACATCGATACGCGGCTCCCACATACCGAGCGCCTCTTCGACATAACGACGCGCGAGACCAACAGTCTCGACCGTGTTCGGCGCGAACACCAGCTCGTGAATCCTGCATCCGAAGGCGGGCCGCATAACGCGCTCACCGGGGCTCGTCCCGAGGATGATCGCGATCGATTCTTCGATCTCCGGCTCATCGCTTGAGAGCTTGATCCCACCCGTGACATCAACACCTATGGGGAAGCCCCAGCCGCGGCCAATGAGAATGTTTTCGTTCGCCATCAGTTCAACTGCACCATGCCGCCACTGATTTTGACCATGCCGGAGCCCGCAATCTCAATCATCGGCGCCTTAAGGCCAAGCTTGCCGGTGGCTTCGACGTTTACGGTTGCGCCACTGACTTTGACCTCGGCATTGGCTTTGACATCGACGTTGCCAGTGGCCTCGATCTTGACATCTGCCCCGGCTTTGATGGTCATCGGGCCTTCACAATTGATCGTGAACTTCCCTGCCGCGCTCTCGATTACGAGCGAGTTCTTGCCGGTCTTGTCGATCAGTTCAATCTTTTCGCTGCCCTGCTTATCGGTGAAGCGCAGTACGTGGCCTACGCGCGTCTTGAACTCGCGTATCTCGACCCCGCTGCTGGAGGCTGCGGCGCTCTGTGCCGTCGGAGTCTTGTCTTTGCCGTTCCAGAGTCCGCCCAGCACATACGGTTGGTTGAGATCGCCGTTGACGAACGAGACGAGCACCTCATCGTTGACTTCCGGGAGTACGAAGAAGCCTCTGTCGTTGCCGGCTCCGGCTGAGACGACCGGGGCCCAGAAGGACTCGACACTCTCGCTCAGCGCCGGGTATTTCAATTTCACGCGACCGAGGCCATCCGGGTCTGTGTTGTTGGTGACCACGGCTATCTGGACGGTGGCGGCGATAGCCGATTGGCTCATCGGACGCCGGATGTCGTCGCTCAGAAGAGTGCCGATCGTACCGCTCGTCATCCCGCCCAACCAAAAATTGGTAAGGTGGGCCTCACCGAAACCCCAGACATGGCGGACGCGGGTTACGAGATAGGTTCCACCGAAGCGGGCGCCCACCTTTGAAATCGTCAGTTTACCGCCGGGCATCACCTTGCTGTTGCCGTGCATGACGCCTTCACCGGTTAAATCGGAAGCAGCCATGCGATTGAAGGTGGAGTGCGCGAGTGTGTCGGCAGCGGCTTGCTGTTGAATTGGTTCGGAGATGTGCAACTTGGCAGACGAGAACTGGCTTTGGGCCGCGGCGGGGCCTCGGGGGACGTTGGCCGGCGCCGACAAAGCCCAATCCGGTGTCGCTGCCGTTCCGGTCACCGAGCGCTTCTGCTTTCGATCCCAGCCGCTAACCTGGACCTCGTTCACCTGGCCGGTCGTGCTCACCACCGGCCGAAATTCCAGCAACTCTTTGCCGAATTCCACCGCGACGGTGGGGAAATTCAGTTGGTCCGCCCGTTTCCAGTGGACGGTCGATCCGTCGGTATACGTGACGAAGCCGTTTCTTCGCGCAAGGAGTTGCAACAGCTCATGCGAGGAGAGGTCTCCGCGCATCATGTGGTCGTTGGTCACCGTAGTAGCCGTGACATCGGCCGAGAGTCCGGCAGCCTGAATGACTTTTTTCGCAACGTCGGAATCTGTCACCGAAGTGAAGGCTTCGGTAATTGAGCCACGGTGGAGGAGGTGGAGGCGGTCGTACGCCCGGACCACCATGGGGAAGTACAGGGACGCCGAATCAAAGCGTGGTTCGTGGGCGGAGATAACGCCCTTGAAGATGACGTTGAGCGTCGACTCTCCGACTTCGCCGTTGCCGATGGTGCTTATCTCGATTTCTTTGCCGATAGCGAGGCTGGCGTCGTCCACCCAGTTCTTCGTCTTGTCGGCGATTTCGAGCGTTGCCATTGCCGGCATGTGAAGGCTGGCGTCGACTTCAACGAAGCGCAGCGCAGTCAGGAAATCCGTCGAAGCGGGAGTTCCATTGAGTTTCACGTTGACCAGTGAGAGGAGCGTTTCGGCTGGCACGCCTGTTAGTTCTCCGAAATCGGCGGGAGATTGAGCACCATCCCGGCGCGGACCCGCATCGGGTCTTCAATTCCATTCGCTTCGGCGATGTGGCGCCAATCACTGGCGTTGCCGTATTCCTGTGAGGCGATGAGGTCGAGCGTTTCGCTTTGCTGGACGACCCGCCGCTTGTGTCCCGCCACTCCGCCAGACGTCGGGTTTTGGGCCGGAAAGCGACCCGGATCCTTTGCCTGCTTGAGCGAAATATCCACGCTCGCACGCGTGGGTGTGCCGTCCTCCAGGAACATCGTGAAGTTCGTGCTGATCGACGTCACTACGGCTTCGAACGACCAGGCGCTGCCCCATTCGAAGATGCACTTCGGGGGCCGTCCTTTGTTGGTGGTGGAGTCGATCTTGGCTTTGTTGACCATGGCCAGGTCCCAGAGGTCGTTCGTGTACTTCGCGCGGACGTCCTCGCCAGTGTCTGAGGTATCGAACAGGAGTTTCAGCGTCAGCGCAGCCGCTTCGCCGCCCGTGAACTCGAGCGTCGGCACGTTTGCGCCGCGCTCGGTTTGTTGGGCCCATGTCACGGACTTCGAGAACGTGTAGTCAGTCGGATTGAACATGCAGCTAACTGCCTTGTTCGTATCGACGTTGCGGAGAGTGGCTTTCACGAGGGCCATGTACGCACCTTATACCAGAATCGACAGTGAATGGTTACGAGGGTAGGCCGCGTTCGCGCTCGCGCTCGACACGGATTTTGCGGCGAATTCGCGGCCAGACCTCTTCGGCAAGCCTGTCGTAGTCCATGTTCGTTTCGCCGGTTGAATTTGAGTCCGTCCCGACATGCATCGACCCGGTCGCCTGATCATCCGGGGAGTTGAGTGCACGTTGGACCGGGCCTGGTGCGAGCGGCATCTCGACGACATCCGCAGAGCGGAGAACCGAGCTGGCCGAGGGTGAGGTGAATGCGGAGATAGGGCTAAGCGGAAGCGCCGACGCCGCCGCGGTTTCGACCGTCCGACTGACCCCGGAGCTTGGGACGGACGATCCCGCCGAAGCTCCCGGCTGGGCAACGCTGACCACGGGCCGTGGTGCGGGAGTTGGGACGATGGCCTGGACCAACGCAAGGTCGGCTTCGGACGTACTCGCTTCCTGCGGGACGGCTACCGCCGTTCGCTGGGCGTGTGAAGTTCCCGCGCGGGAAGTCGCCGGCGCTTCGACCACGGATGGCATCGATTCAGCGGCGGGTACCGTGGCAACCGCACGTTGAACCGTTACGGGGCCGTTAGCCCCCCCGGCAGCCGTAACGGGGTCAGCCCGAGGCGGGATGGCCTGAGCTGTCGAGGAAGTCGTCGCTTCCCGAACTCTGGAATCGACGGCTGCTTCTGGTGCCGCGGCAACGGGCGAGGGTTCGGCGACGGTACTTGGCACGGGTGCCGATTCGGGCGAATCCGCCGTAATCCTCTCTGCAAGCGGGGCGGTCGGCGGCGTGAGTGACTCAGCCGAAGCGAGCCGCCTCACCGGCGTCAATGGATTGCTTCCAGCGGGGGTGACCGTTGGAGCTGAGGACGTGCTCGCTGGCGCACCGGATGCCGCTGGTCGAGCAGGTTCGCTCGTCGCGCTGGTGGCTGGGCCAGTCTGCGGCGCGGCAGGCGAAGAGGACGTCGGCGTAAGCCCCGCGCTCGTGGGTTGGATGGGCGAAAGCCCCTGTGCAGCGGGGGTCGAAAGCTCGACCGACTCCTGACTGGGCGTCGCATCGGGAGGCGAAGCTGCCACGGACCGACGTATAGGCTCATCGCCCGGGTCGGTTCCGACCACCTGCGACGGGCTGGCCGGCGCTGACGGTACCGGGACTGGCGTCGACGGGGCGGCTTCCGGGGTCCTAAGAACGTTGGTCTGCCCCGAAACGGTCGGTGCTACCGAGCTAGACGGCTGATTCGTGGCTACCTGGGGAGATACGGCGCTCGCCGGAGTGCTGCTCGCGGAGACACCATCGATGGCTGGCGTTGGTCGCTGTTCTGACGGCGTTCCGGAATGCGCGGACGAACCGGAGACGGTCTGAGTAGCCCCAGTCGCCGCGTTCGAATCCGAAACCACACCGCGGACCGGCGCGGGCTCGACTTGTGCTGGCTCGTGCGCGACCGGGGCTCCCGCAGTGGTCCGCATCACGGCAGGGGCATTCGGGGTGGTCGTGCCGGAGGGGCCGGAAACGGCCTCGGACGCGGTCACCCGTTGTGCCGGTCCGGCGGCAGTGCTCGCCGGGGCAGCCGACGTTGCAGCGCTCACGGACGGTGCAGGCGAGGCCTGGGCCGGACTATTCGGAGTCGGCCGGTCGCCCGGAACTGTCGGCGCCAGGGTCTGAAGCGGTTCGGCCAGTTGGGAAACAGGCGGCTCAACCTCAACTCTTCGCTGGATCGCTGAGTCCGCGCTAACTGACGAGGCGGCCGTCGCAGGGTCCGATGGTGCCGCGCCAGAGGTCTGAGGGGACGCGTTGGCGGCGCTGGACGGAGGGCCTTCGATTTCACGGCGGACCGTGTCGGGGGAGCTGCTGGACGTGCCGCCTGCTGCCACAGGTGCCGCAACACTACTTGTGTCGGCCATCGCGGACGGCGGAGGCGTTGGAGCAGGCCCGTCGGCGGCTGCCGAGTTCGCCGACGATGAAACGTCCGCGGGCGTACGACGCTGGACTTGCGTGGCCGAGCCGGTACTCGCCGCGGAAGCCGGCGAATGAGGCGCCTCTACGGGCAGCGATGCAGACGGCCTTTCGGGAGGCGGGTTGACGACAACAGGTGTTCCGGTGGGCGGTGCACTCGAAGTCGGGCTCGTCGTTCTCTGAGCCGCCGGAGCCGTGCTCGGCGGATTCGCCGGGGTCGGGCGTTGCGGGCTGGCTTCGACGTTCATGGGGGCAGGGTTCGGAATTGGGGCGTTCGAGGCTGCTGCAGTCTGGGCCGGAGCGGCTCCAAGCACCGAGTCCGTCGTGGTTTGAGGTTCTCCAGTGCCAGTGCGCTCAACCGAAGGGGGTTGTCGCAGATCTGGTGCCGGCGGGGCCGCGAGCGTCGATGGCTCCTGCGGTGTCGTCGGCGCCTCGGCGGCCACGCGGCGAACTTCGGTTTCATTGTTAACGCGTGATGGTGGTGCAGATGGAGTTGGGCTCACTGCCTCGGTTGCGTCGCTAACGGGTGCCAACGCGGAGGGGCTCGTGGTTTGAACTTCGGATGGCATAGGCGCGTCGCTCCGCCCTGTAGGAGACCCTGGCGAAGCAGCAGCACGCCCTGGCGATTCGCCGCTGGTGGATGGCGCTGCGGCCGCTCGTGGATCGGCCCTTCGCTGAACCGGGGCGACTGGTTCGATGGAACCGCCAGTCGATGCCGTCGGCATTGGCGGAAGTGACGCTGGCGCTTCTCTGACAGACGATTCTGGGGCAGGGGCCGAAACAGGCTGGTCGAACGCCGTCTGTGTTTCGGGGCTTCTGGCGGGCGCAACGGCAGCAACTGTTGGGACTGATGGCGCCTGTGGCGGGGTGGAGCCGGCGATGGCGCGCTGGATGGGTGGGTCGGTCGTCCCTGCTGTGGCCGGCGCCGAAGCTGCAACGGCGGGAGTCGAAGACGGACTCGCGACTGCTCCGCGAGGCGCGGAGAAATCGGACGGTTGCTCGGCATCTATGTTCGAGGCGGGAGGCGGCGCTGCCTCGACTTCCCGCGACTCCGCTGGCGCCGCATCAGCAATTGGGGCGGCCGGAGGCACCGGAATCGCCGCCGTCGGGGCGGGCGTTGGAGGACGAGTTGGGACGAGTCGACGCGCGCCCTGGCGGCCCTCAGGCGGGTCTTGATTTTGGTTCGGCGAGGGCGGCACAACGAGTCTTCGAACCACCGGCGCTGCCGGGACTTCTGGGGCCACGTCGGTAACTGAGCTGACATCGTCGGAAGGGGCGCCAGAGGCCTCGGCTGGAGCGGCCCGCGGCGCCGCTGCGGGCGCTGCGGAATCGACCTGGGTGGGGATGGGCGCGGCCGAGGCGGAAGAACTGCGCCGTGTCCGGCGCTGGACGATTGGAGGGCCTTGCTTGGGCGCGGATGTGTCCGGAGCGGCGGCAGTGACCTCTGGAGGAATGGCGGCAACCGGAGAAACGGCTCGAGCTTCCGGCTGCTCCTCGGCTTCTTCCGCCTCCGGGACTTCAACCGGTTGAGGCACGGAGCGCGAACGTGACCAGTTGTCCGGCGTGAATTCAACGCTGCTCGGCATTTCGTGTACGACCGACCTGCGGCGAACCGATCCATCAGGCGCACCGGGAGGCGTGAACGACTGCCCGGAAATGCCCAGCGCCGCTTCGATGTCCGCCGCAGCGGGTCCAGAAGCGGTAGCTGCCTGGGCCTGGGAAGTCTCGATGACCTTGCGGCGGGCCTCCATCGCTGAGAACCATGCTTCGCTGCCGAAGGCGGGCGGGGCAGCGGGCCGGCTTGGGGCCGGCGCCTCGGCCGCGGGGGCCGCCTCGCGTTGTACCGGGGCTGGAGCCGGCGCTTCGAAGGTCGAAGGCGGCGGAGCCGCAGTCACGTTGTTCGCGCGGTGGGAAAGCAGGCTCTGGAGCGAGCCAGAAAAATCGGCTGACCGGGCGACGATGCCGGCCCCGGTAGCGGACGAGTCCCCTGTAACGGCGACGGAACTCAGGGCGCCCACGCCAAGGACGCCTGACTGATAAGAGCGCAGGCGGCGGCCGAGGAAATTGCCGAAGTCCTCGCTGGTTTCGTCGGAGCCGTTTTCGGGCGTTTCGTCCATAGGTTTAGTGCTTCGTCAGCGTGAATTCCTGGTAGGCGAGTTCGAGCGATTCGACCATGATGCTTGAGGTACTCGTCTGCATGGAGGGAGAGGACCATTTCACCGGGTAGGCGGCGATCAGGTTCCAGCGGAGCTGCTCCACGCCTTTGGCGTCGTAGAGCACGACCGAGATGTTCTTCTTCTCGTCCTTCTTCGCTTTCTTGGTAGCAACGCGGTGGAGCCACTCCCAAAGTTCGATCGAGTTCACCATGCCGCGCTTCAGGGTGACGTTGGAGTAGCTCTGGCGGCCCGGAAGTTTGTGGACGTAGTCGTTGACGCCGCCCTCTTTTACTTCAGTGACCTCAACCTTGACTTCGAATCCACTGCATTCGGTGAACTGAGCCTCCTGGATGCCGGAGATCTCTATCTTAAAATTGTGCCCTGGCAGTTGATCTGGCATTCCTACACCGCCTCCGCCGAAGCCGCTCTACGATGAATATCGGCAACTTGCCTCACCCACAACCGTCGATCGCTATGTTCCATACCCAGCAAATCTCCCGGCTGCCAATGAAGATAGTATGCGAGGTAGGCTACCTCCTCGTGAATCCTTTCGAGGGGGTAGCCTACGATCCCCCCAGGCGCGAGATGTCCACGTCGATCGGTGTGGAGCATTCCGGGCATGTCACAGGGACGAGGGTAGTCCCTTGCTCGTTGATCTGCCGGTAGAGGCGCTGGAGAAACGCCAGGTCCCCGCTGAACATGTGTTCGACCTCGAAGGTGGAAACTTCGGAGAGGTCGCCAAGCTGAGTAATCACCCGCGCGAGCAGGATGATGACGAGGTAGGCCTGGTTTTCACGCACTCGCGGATCGCGGAGTGGCGCAATTTCGTCCATCGCCGTCGCAAGGCGCATCGTGCCTTCGCGGTGGAGGTTTCCATCGCGATCGACATATCCCTGGGGGAGCGTGAACGAAAACTCAGTTTGCAATGCCATAGGTTCACTTCATCAAAAACGGGGCAGGGAACTTCCCTGCCCCGAATCGTTCGTGGCTGCCCGAAGAGGCTGGCTACTTCGTGCGCTTGATTCCTTCGTGGACGATGGTCAGGTCCTCGATGCCGACGGCGTTGCCATCGGCGGAGAGGGACGGGCCACCGATCTTGGACGGCCAACCCTTGCTGAACGTCCATTCCGCGACCGGAGTCATGGTCTGGTCGTACATGATGATGGTGCCGTCGAGGCGGGCGGTCTCAACCTTGCCCTGCTCAACCTGCTTGCGCCAGTTGTAGAAGTCCAGGTTCTTGGTAATGCCGCGCTTGAGCGTGATATCGCCCCACTTGAGACGGCCAGGGATCTTCCGTGTGATAGGCTCCTTGGCGCCCTTTGCGATGATCTTGTGGTCAACCACCTCTGATTCGGAACCCAATCCCGCGACCTCGGTGAAATAGCCAGTGATGGCTCCCACCGAGACCTCGAAATGAGCACCTATCATCGGGTCGCCGGTTAGTGCATCTTCCGTTGCTGCCATGTTCTGTTCTCCTCAGTTGTGTTCGCGACTAGACTTCCGGCGCGTACTGGCCGATGCGGAAGATGACGAATTCAGCCGGCTTCACAGGTGCGATGCCGATATCGATGATCAGTTGCCCGATGTCTCGGGATTCCTGTGGGTTGTTCTCTTCGTCGCACTTGACGAAGAAGGCCTGCTCCGGCGTTGCTCCGAAAAGCGCGCCTTCACGCCATACGTTCTTGAGGAACGAGTTGATGTCGCGGCGCATTTTGCTCCAGAGCATCATGTCGTTCGGTTCGAAGACGGCCCACTGGGTGCCGCGTTCGATCGACTTCTCGACGTAGTTGAACAGGCGGCGGACGTTGAGGTACCGCCAGGAGGCGTCGCTCGAGAGCGTGCGAGCGCCCCAGATGCGGATGCCGCGGCCAGCGAACACGCGAAGGCAGTTGACGCCGTTCGGGTTGAGGACGCTCTGCTCGGAGTTCGTGAGGTTGATCGGGAGTGAAATGACGCCACGGATGACTTCGTTCGCGGGGGCCTTGTGGACGCCTCGCTCGGCGTCGCTGCGTGCCCAGACGCCGGCGATGTGACCGGACGGCGGCACCGAGATGGTGGTGGCCGGCGCGTTCGGGGTCGGGTCCGCGACGTTGATCCAGGGGTAATACATCGCGGCGTACTTGGAGTCGTAGCCGGCGACGTTCATGCGCCAGTCCTGGACTTCCTGAGCGTTCAGTTCCGGCGGCGCATCGATGATGGCAACGCGGTCGCCCATGCGCTCGCAGTGAGCGATGAGGGCGAGCTGAATGGCCTTGAGGCCGTCCATATCGAGCATACCCGCCTTGTAGGCGGCCATTGCGTCCGGTGCGAGAACCATCGTGATTTCATCGACAGCTTCTAGGCCGCCGAGACCGTCCCGCTGGGTGACATCGCCGGCGTAGTCGGCCGGGGTCACCGGCACAACCGCGGTGGTGGTGGCAGTCGGGAGAGCGAGGGGATAGGTGCCCGGAGCAGGTGCGCGCTCGGCGAGGTTGAGCCCGGCGACCTTCAACTCTTCGAGCTGGACGAGGGTCGAGCCCTTGTTCACGACATCGAAGGCGTTCTTGGCGCCCTTGCTCAGGGTGAGGCCGTCGAATTTTTCTTCGGTCGTGCCGGCCTTGATGGTGATGTTGAAGCTATCTTCTTCGCCAGGGGTGACCTGGACGCTGACGCCTGCCGGAGCGCCCGGCTTCGGCAGAGCCTTGATCGTGGCGGTGCCGCCCTTGGCGGTGAGTTCGGCCACGGGCTGCGGGGCTGCGCCGGGTTCAGCGTCGCCACCGATGCGGACGACGTAGGCGAGGGTGCCGCCGTTGTTGAAGTAACCGTAGACGGCGTGGGCGAGGTAAGCGCCGGGGATGAATCCGCCGAAGACGTTCACGAACTGGGTCCAGTTCGCAATCATCGTGGCTTTACCGACTGGGCCTTGAGCGGCGATGCCGAGGAAGGCTGCAACTGCCGTCCCAACGCCCTCGATTGGTTTGGCTCCTCTGTCGACTTCTTCGATGTAGACGCCGGGCGTCAGGTATGTGGGCATGCAGGCTCCTTTAAAATTGCGCGGCTCGTGACCGGAGCGGCGGTATATTAGCACTGAAACCGATCACGGGCGCAATCGATTTGTCGATGGCCGAGATTCTCTGGTTATTGTTAGATAACAGAGCGGTTACAGTTCGATATCGTACGTTTCGCCGGGAACGGTCACCGGCCGCTCGCCCTGTTTACCGTCTCCCGTCTCATAGCGAATCACATGATCGCCCGGAGGCACTCCCGGGAACGCGTAGCGACCGTCGTCGCCCGTGACGGCACGCAGGGCTGTACCCGCGACGGAGACTTGGACTCCGCTGACTGGCTTTTCCGGCGCGCCTTTGAGGTGCGCTGTGCCAGCGATCTGGACGAAATTTTCGCGCCAGTCTTCGGTCGTATTGCCAACTCGGAGTTCTCTCGTTCGGACGAGCGGACCTTCGACAGGAGCGAACGCTTCGAGCGGCGCCGTCAAAATCCAGACGAGGCCCGTGCGCAACTCGTTATCGAGTACGCCCCACATATCCGCTGGCTTCGTCAGATGGTCCCCGGGGGCTATTCGGGCAAGCAGCGGATATTGCGAATCGTTGAGCGCGCCCTGGAGAAGATGTGATGGAAATTCCGCCGTACGGAACATCGAAGCGAGCACGCGGGCGAGGATTCGGTGCTCGTCCTCAGGTTCGCGCGTCCACGCAGTGATCATGTAGCTCAGGTCGATGCGCCTGGCGGGGATTCTGCGAGTGAACCCGCCGCGGCCGTTTGCCTGCTTGACCATCGTGTCATCGCGGAAAGCGGTGCGCTCGCGGATGTCGTAAAGAAAGCAGTTCAACGTCGGCCGTGCGAGCCGCCCACTCCATTCGCGTGTGGGCCGTTCGAAGGACACGTCGACTTCGCCCTGTGAAATTGGCAGGTCCGCAATGAGATGCTGCTTCAGAGTCTCGTCGACGTCGTTGAACATGAGTGGAGGGCCGGGTTAGCGGCCGACTTCCTCGACTTCGCGCTGAGCCGTGCCGGAAAGCACCGCGTCGGCCAGTTGGTCCGCGTCGTGTTCGAGCGGATCGTTCGCGGCGCCTGCGGCCATTTCGCCCGTGGAGACGGTCCGGCCCGTGCTCTGCTGCACGACGTGCGCAAGTTCGTGGCCCATGAGGTGGCTGTCGCCCGTGCTCGCATCGGAGCGCAAGAAGATGTCGCTGCCGGTGGTGAAGGCCTTAGCCGTCATTTGCCGGTTGAGCGTATCCGACTCCTGGTCCTGGTGGACGCGTACGCCGCTGAGGTCGGTGCCGGTTGCTGTTTCCATCTGCGTCCGGATTCCGTCCGGTACGCCCGAACCGCTGCCCCGCATCGAATTGATCTGGCTCTCGATCTCGGGACCGACGGGGCCACCTTCGAGGCCAACCTGCGGAGAGGCGTCGTGCTTCATCTGAAGCTCTTCTTCTTCGGCTTCGCCGCCTTCGTCTGCGCGCTGAATCGAAGGGTCGTGCTTCATCTGAAGCTCTTCCTCTTGGGCTTCGCCGCCTTCGTCTTCGCGCTGAACGGAAAGGTCGTGCTTCATCTGAAGCTCTTCTTCTTGGGCTTCGCCGCCTTCGTCTTCGCGCTGAATCGAAAGGTCGTGCTTCATTTGAAGCTCTTCCTCTTGGGCTTCGCCGCCTTCGTCTTCGCGCTGAATCGAAAGGTCGTGCTTCATCT
>JBDTNM010000041.1:0-17919 GCA_039933735.1 bacterium
ACGTGCTGGCGGTGCCCAAACTTGCGACGGTAGCGCACCTTGTTCTTGTACTTCATGAATACGAGCTTGGGCGCTCGCCCGTGCTGCGTGATTCGCGCTTTGAGTTTCGCGCCTTCGACGAGGGGTGTACCCACGGTGAGGTTGGCGCCATCCAGTACCATCATGACATCGAAGTCAACCGTCTCGCCCGGTTCACCATCGATGCTGTTGATTTCAAATTCCTGCCCCTCAACGAGGCGCAACTGGCGCCCGTCGGCGCGTACGATCGCTTCCACAATGGTTCTCCAAACGACTATGCGAATCCTTATTGTAGCTTCGAATCGGGCGATCGGTCAACGCGGCGGTACCTGACGGCGGTGATCGAACTGCGCTGGCGAACGTTGACGAAACGAAGATGCCCGCGTTTTCAGCGGGCACCGTCGATTGAATCAACTAGCCCGGACGCTTAACTCACGTCAGTCCGGCTCTGGCTTCCGCCTTCCCAGGCGAGGCCGGTCGCGGGCTTGGGCTCATAAGGCGCACGAGAAGGGGTGGCCTCGGTCGGCGTCGCCGCCGGTGGGTCATTCTTCTGCTCAAGATCCGATGGGGGCCAGGGCTCATTCGGGTCGCTGGCGAGCAGCCGCTTCAGCGTTTCGCCTTCGAGCGTCTCAACTTCCATCAGGACCGTCACGAGCTTCTCCAGAATCGGCCGCTTCTCGCGAAGCAATTGGCGGGCGCGTTCCTGGGCCTCTTCGATGAGACGGCGAACTTCGTCGTCGATCTCTTCGGCGATCTTCTCGCTGTAGTTGCGGGTCTCGGAGATTTCACGGCCAAGGAAGACCATTTCGTCGGTCTTGCCGAAGGTTCGCGGGCCAAGGCGGTCGCTCATGCCCCAGCGGGTGACCATCGCCCGGGCAATTCGGGTGACTTGCTCGATGTCGTTGGACGGGCCGGTGGAGGCTTCGCCGTAGACGAGTTCTTCGGCTGCGTGGCCACCGAGTGCGCTGACGAGCTGGTCCTTGAACATGCTCGGGGTGCGGTAGTGGGTCTCCTCGTCTGGGAGGAAGCGGGTGTAGCCGCCGGCCATGCCACGAGAGACGATCGTCACTTTGTGGGGCGGGTCGTGGTGGTCGAGGAAGAAGGCACAGACGGTGTGACCACCTTCGTGATAGGCCGTGAGCTTCTTTTCGAACGGAGACATCACGCGGCTTTTGCGTTCGGGTCCGGCGATGACGCGGTCAACGGCTTCTTCGAACTCGTTCATCGTGATGATTTTCTTGTTGCGGCGCGCGGCGAGGATGGCGGCTTCGTTGACGAGGTTGGCCAGGTCGGCACCGCTGAATCCGGGGGTCGACTTTGCGAGGGTCTGGACCATGACGTCGTCGGCGATGGGCTTGCCCTTCGCGTGGACGCCGAGGATGGCTTCGCGGCCTTTCACGTCCGGGGCGTCGAGGATGACCTTGCGGTCGAAACGGCCCGGGCGGAGGAGGGCGGGGTCGAGGATGTCAGGGCGGTTGGTGGCGGCAATGACGATGACGTTCGTGCCGGTATCGAAGCCGTCCATTTCGACGAGGATCTGGTTGAGCGTTTGTTCGCGTTCGTCATGGCTACCGCCGAGACCGGCGCCGCGCTGGCGGCCGACCGCGTCGATTTCGTCGACGAAGACGATGCAGGGGGCGTTCTTCTTGGCCTGGTCGAAGAGGTCGCGGACGCGGCTTGCGCCGACGCCGACGAACATTTCGACGAATTCAGAGCCGGAGATGCTGAAGAAGGGGACGCCGGCTTCGCCTGCGACGGCGCGGGAGAGCAGTGTCTTACCGGTGCCTGGAGGGCCGACGAGGAGGACGCCCTTGGGGATGCGCGCGCCGAGGGCGGCAAACTTTTCGGGGTACTTGAGGAATTCGACGACTTCGGCGAGTTCTTCTTTGGCTTCATCGACGCCGGCGACATCGGCGAATGTGACGGTGACTTTGCTGCCGGTGAAGAGCCGAGCGCGGCTCTTGCCGAAGCTCATCGCCTGGGAATTCGAGCCTTGCGCCTGACGCATGATGAGAAGAAGGAACAGGCCGAAGAGCAGGAACGGAAGGACGTTCAGGAGCAACCCGAGCCAGGGGCCGAAACCGGAGGAGTCCTTGTATTCCAGACTCACAGCGGGAGTGCTGGAAGTCGCTTCGGTTCGACTGAGGGAGATGCCCTTATCGGTGAGTACCTGTTCGAGATCGGTGTTCGGGCCGATCTTCGCGGTCTTGACTTCGGGCTTGCCGTTGGCGTTTTCCTTGGCGTAGGTGACGGTGAGGTCACGCCCGTTGACCTCGATCTTCTGGACCAAGTTCGCTTTGGCGTCTTCCAGAACCTGCCCGAAGCCGACCTTTGGATGGTCCGGGCCGCTATTGAAGAATGCGAACACTATGGCGATGACCGCCACGAGGATGAGTAGATAAATGAAACTGTTGCGTAGCCAGCGGGAATACAAAATGCGCACTCCGGGGTCGCGACGGGGTTAGCCGCGCCTATCGTTCGAGTATAGCAGACCGATCGAGCCCATCTTCGACCGGGTGGTAAGCGGGCCTTCACTGGTCATGGCATCACCCGGACAGACGGTTCGTCCTCAGTAATAACGCCCGCAGTGGCCCCGGAATGCAGGGTAACGCCCCGGAAATCCTGTGAATTTCCCTGAAATGCCGGTTCGTCGCCCAAGCCCGGGTTCCCGCGTAGGCTTTGAGGCCATAGATACTCAGGAGTCTGCATGAAGCTCGCTTTGGTTGGTGGCACCGGTCCGGAAGGCCTGGGCCTCGCTATGAGATTCGCGAAAGCCGGTCACGAGGTCGCGATCGGCTCTCGTTCGGCCGAGCGTGGCGAAGAGGGGGCTGCGCGCGTTCGAGAAGCCGTCCCGGGTGCGGTGGCCACGGGAGGCGACAACCCCGCAGTGGTAGCCGATGCCGACGTGGTCCTCCTGACGTTTCCGTACAGCGGTCAAAAAGCCACGCTGGAAGGGCTCGCTGCGGCGCTTGAGGGCAAGATCGTTTGCAACGTGGTTGCTCCGCTGGAGTTTCAGCAGGGCGTGGGCGCAGTGGCGGTTAACGTTGACGGCAACAGCGCCCTTCAAGAGGCGATTGCGCTGCTTCCGAACAGCCGAGTGGTATCGGCGTTTCAGAACATGAGCGCCGAGGAGTTGCAGCACCTCGAGCATCCGATTGAGGCAGACGTGCTCGTCTGTGGGCGCGACGCGGAGGCGAAGCAGATCGTCATCGGCCTGGCCAACGACATCCAGGGGGTTCGGGGCATTGACGCGGGAGGGCCATCGCAGTCGCGCTACGTGGAGATGCTCACTTCCCTATTGATCAACTTGAACCGCAAACACAAGACACAGTCGTCGATTCGCATCGTCGGCCTCTAGCCCAATCACCGGCAGGATAGGTGCGCTCATGGCAGGAATTTCTATTTTCGGTATCCAGGGGCTCCCCGAGATCGAGCCCGGCAACGACCTGGCGAAATCGATTTTTGAAGCGGCTCGGGATTCCGGGACACCGCTGGAGTCGGGCGACGTACTGGTCATAACGTCCAAGATCGTTTCGAAGGCGGAGAATCGGATCGTCATGATGGACGAAGTCGAAGTCTCGCCGTTCGCCCGGCAGTACGCCGAACGGTTCGAAAAAGAGCCGGCGATTGTCGAGTTGGTTTTGCGGGAGTCGAAGCGGGTGGTGAGGATGGTCGGGCCGATCTTCATCACCGAGACCCATCACGGGTTCATCTGTGCGAATGCAGGAATCGACCAGTCGAGTTCTGGCGGCCACGGGCGCGCGTTGCTCCTGCCCGTTGACCCCGACGGCTCATGCACTCGCATCCGGGAGAATCTGAAGGCACACGGGCTTGATGTTGCGGTGATCATGTCCGACACGTTTGGCCGGCCGTGGCGGGAGGCGCAAACGGACATCGCAATCGGCATCGCAGGGATGCAGCCGGTGACCAGCTATATCGGCCAGATCGACCCGCACGGCCACGAATTCCGAGTGCAAGCGCTGTGCACTGCCGATGAAATCGCGGGCGCCGCGGAGCTGGTGAAGGGAAATCTTTCACGCGTGCCAGCGGCGGTGGTCCGGGGGCTGACGTGGGAACCGGACGACACTGCGACGATGCGTTCGGTCATACGCGACAGCGAACGCGACGTGTTCCGTTAGGCCTAGACGCGCGGCCTGACTGTTTCCACGACTGCTTTGCCTCGCTGCAACTGCCGCGGATTGAGCGTGACGAGCCGGTCGCCGAGGGTCTCGGCGACCGCGAAGTAGATTGCGTCGCCGCCTCGAACCTGATGCTCGGCTGCGATGGCTGCGGCGCGTTCGGCGAGTGGCATCGCCACTGGCAGGAATTCGAACAGCGGGGAATGGCGAATGTGCGTTTCAACGTCCCGCGCGAGTTGCTTGTCTCCGGTGCCTGCTGCTATCGCCGATGTGACTTCGGCCAGGGCGGTAACCGGCGCTCGGAGGGGTTCGCCATCAGCGACTGCTTCGCGGAACCAGGCGACAGTCTGGGCGTGCTGCCGGTCGTGTCCATTGAAAAGCGAAATGAGGACGCTCGAATCGAGAGTAGCCACGGCTACTCCTCGGTCCGGCGACGAAGGCGGCTGGCAGGCTCGGCGTCCGAGTCGCCACCGAGGCTGTCGTTCCAGGACTCTCCGACAGCTTCGGCGAGGCGTTCGATGGCCTGGAATTCTGAGGCGGCCTGAGTGCGTTGCATTCCCGCGATGTCGCGGTCGGAGTAGGGGCGCAGGGTTGCGACAGGTTGGCCATTCACTGTGATGACATAAAGGGCATTTTGCTCTTTGACTGTGCGGACAATTTGGGTCGCTTCGTTCTTGAGTTGCCGGACACCGATTGTCTTCATCGCCCACCCTGGCCAGAGCCGAAGTAGCCACATCGTGGCCACTTTGTCATAACCAGTCAAGGGACTGACCTCTATCGGGGCGACCGGTACACTCGCAAAATGCCAGAAACGATTCGCGTACAACTTTTGCGGCCCACTGCGAAGTTGCCCTTTCGGGCGACTGAAGCGGCTTCCGGCTTCGACATCTACGCGTGCCTTGAAGACGGGCCGGTGGTGGTAGGACAGCATCCGGTGGTCATTTCCACAGGGCTTGCCTTCGAGGTTCCCGTCGGGCTGGATGCGCAGTTCCGGCCGCGCAGTGGCCTTGCTCGGCAGGGCATTCTATCCACGTTCGGCACGCTCGACGCCGACTATCGCGGCGAAGTGTTGATCACGCTCTATTCCGTCGCGCCGGATATCTCCCACACGGTGCAAGATGGCGATCGAATCGCTCAACTCGTGGTGACGCGGCTCGCGGATGTGGCTTTCGAACCTGCGCTCGTGCTTTCAGAGACCGCACGTGGCGCCGGCGGGCACGGGAGCACGGGCCGATAGGCCGAAGGCCTGGACTGGCTAAAAGGGGCCACCGGTTCGCGGTGACCCCTCCCGGTGGTTGCTTCGAGGTTAGGACCTACGTGCCTTCCTGCCAGCTGGTGAGGTACTTCTGCTGCTCTTCGGTCAGGTAGTCGATGCTGATCCCCATGGCGTGGAGCTTGAGGCGAGCGATCTCCTGGTCGACGTCGTGCGGGATCTCGTAGACGGTCTTCTCGAGCTTGGCGTGGTTGAGGGCGATCCATTCGGCGCCGAGGGCCTGGTTCGCAAAGGACATGTCCATCACGGCTGCGGGATGGCCTTCGGCGGCGGCGAGGTTCACGAGGCGGCCTTCGCCGAGCAGGTAGAGCTTGCGGCCGTCGCCAAGGCGGAACTCTTCGACGGAGTCACGGATTTTCTTCTTGCCTTCGCTAAGGGACGTAAGCGCTTTGAGGTTGATTTCACTATCGAAGTGGCCGCTGTTGGCCATGATGGCGCCGTCTTTCATCGTCTCGAGGTGAGCGCGATCGATGACGTTACAGTCGCCCGTGAGGGTTACGAAGATGTCGCCTTCCCGGGCGGCCTGAGCCATCGGCATCACGCGATAACCGTCCATGACTGCTTCGAGGGCCTTCACCGGGTCGACTTCGGTAACGATGACCTGGGCACCCATTCCGCGGGCCCGCGAGGCCACGCCTCGGCCGCACCAGCCATAACCGGCGACGACGAAGTTCTTGCCGGCGAGGAGCACGTTGGTGGCGCGAATGATGCCGTCGATGGTGCTCTGGCCGGTGCCGTAGCGGTTATCGAAGAGGTGCTTGGTGTCGGCTTCGTTGATTGCGACGATGGGGTAACCGAGGGCGCCATCTGCCGCCATTGCGCGGAGGCGGATGACCCCGGTGGTGGTCTCTTCGGTGCCGCCGACGACTCCCGGGAGGAGGTCGCGGCGGTCTTTGTGCAGCACGGCGACGACGTCGGCGCCGTCGTCCATGGTCAACTGTGGTCCGTGTTCGAGGGCCTGGTGGATGTGCCTGTAGTAGGTCTCGTTGTCCTCGCCGCAAATGGCGAAGGTGGGAATGCCGTACTCGTTCACGAGGGCCGCCGCGACATCGTCCTGGGTCGAGAGCGGGTTACTCGCAGTCACGCGGAGGTCGGCGCCGCCGTCACGGAGTGTGATGGCGAGGTTCGCTGTCTCGGTGGTGACGTGAAGGCAGGCAGTCATGCGGATGCCCTGCAATGGCTTTTCCCGGAGGAAGCGGTCCCGGATGAGCTTGAGGACGGGCATTTCGCGGGCGGCCCACTCAATGCGGCGGACGCCTTCTTGCGCCAACCCATGGTTGGCGATGTCGCTGGGTACAGTCACTGAGTTCTCCTGCCGGGCGCAGCAGTTCGGATTGGAGTGCGCCGGGATTGCGATTAGTCGTGAAGTGTCACGAAGCTTCCATCATACTTCCGCCCCCGGATTGCGGCACGGATCCTGCGGACGGAGGAGGCGAAGCCGGACGGATCGCGCCGCGCCGCACTGGCCTCGACGAGCTGGCAAACTTCGCGATAGCCGAGTCGGGCATAGGCGGCGACAGCCGGGATGTTGTTCGGGTCCACTGTTAAGACGACGTGGTCGCAGTACTCGAGGAGTGCTTCGGTCACGGCGCTGGTAGTTGCGGTGGCGTAGCCTTTTCCGCGGTAGCCCGGGTGTGTGAAGACGTTCCCGACGACGGCAACGCCTTCCTGGCGGGAGACGACATGCGTGCCGGCGACGGCCACGAGGCGTCCCTCTTCGACCACGCCGCGATAGACGCCGCTGTCGATGTGTTCGGGGATGTAATAGCTTGGGCCGCCTTCGCTGCCGTAGAGCGCATTGACCTTCCGGATATCGATCCCGCTAAGGACTGCCGTGCCCTGGCTGGTGATCGGATTGAAGTGTGCTTTGGTCACGGCCATCCGAATCATTGGCTGCTGGTTGGCGAGGCGGTAGTAGCGGCGCAGGGTATCGAGGTGCTGGGGCTGGCAGGTGGCGTAGGTTTGGGCCGTGCCGGGATGGATCGAGAGGATGGCCGATACGGCATCAGGGTCGCCGAGAACGAAGGTGGCATCGCCAAGCCCGCCGCGGCTGTGGAGCACGAGCCCGGTGCCGGTTGTGCCGCGGGCGTAGAACCAACGCGTGCGTGGGAAGAGGGCTGGTTCCAATTGACCGAGGGCGTAAGCGGTGTATTCGACGCGGGGAGCGAGAATGGAGCGGATTGTGCCGACATCGGCCACTGGCTGGACGACGTAGTCGAGCCTTTGGCGGGCTACTCCTTGCCAGCGGACTTCGCGCTCGGCCATCTCAGCCTTCTACCTCGAAGTGCGTCAGTTCTCTAAATTTTCGATACCGGTGTTCGACTTCATCACGGGTGAGGGTGAACAGGCGGGAAGGCCCGAACGCTTCCACCTGGAACGACGCGACGGTGGAACCATAAATCATGGCGCGACGAATCTCACGGGGAGTGATTTCCGTGACCGAATCGAGGTAGCCCATGAAGCCACCAGCGAACGCGTCGCCGGCGCCGGTGGGGTCGATGACCTCTTCGAGGGGGAAGCCGGGCGCGATGAAGTAATCGTCCTTGCTGACGAAGGCGGCCCCGAACTCACCGAGCTTGATGATCACTCCCCCGGTGCCTCCCTGGAGCAGCTTCCGGCCGGCCCGGGCGATACCCGGAATGCCGGCGAGTTCGCGCGCTTCGCTTTCGTTGATTGATACGAAGTCGGCGGCCGCCATGGCCTTCAGGAATTCCGAGCGCGAGCCATCGATGTAGAACTTGATGGTGTCGACCATCGAGGCCCGGACGTTGGGCATGGCTGCGATCAACGCCTGCTGAGCGATGGGGTCGGCTGCGGCGAGGAAGACCGATTCCGACAGTTCCCAGCCAGGGGGCATCGCAGGTGACCAATCGGCATTGACGCCGAGGAGGGTTTCGAGGGTGTCGCGGCTGTTCATGTCGTAGTGGTAACGCCCCGACCAGCGGCTGGTGGCGCCGCCGGGGATGGTTTGCAGGCCGGCGAGATCGATCGGGAACGGTTCAAAGGCCTTGCGGTGGTAGTCCGGAAAGTCTTCACCGATGGCGGCGAGCAAGCGCACATCCGTGAACAGGGCAGCGGCCATTGCGGCTGCGGGCGCGGAACCGCCGAGCAAGTCGCTCGCTTTCGAAAAGGGTGTTTCGATTTCGTCGACCGCGACCCAGCCGGTAACGAGAAGAGTCACGCTTGCCGCCCGAGGCGCCGTTCGAGGATTGGGGCAAGCTTCTCGCGGTTTTCGGCGCTGATGGCACTCGGGCGCGTTACCAGGGCGGCGTCGAGAGCGGAGCCGCAAGGGCACGAGTCACGCGACGGCAGCGACGCTGCGAGGTGTTTCACGACTGATTGGCTGAGGGCGACGTTCTGGAGAAGGGTTTCGAACACCATCTTCGCGTCGACGGTATCGTGCCCGTCGTGCCAGGTGTCGTAGTCGGTGACGGCGGCGAGGAGTGCGTAACAAATCTCGGCCTCGCGGGCGAGCTTGGCTTCTGGCAACGCGGTCATTCCAATGAGGTCGGCGCGCCACTCTCGGTGAAGTTCGCTCTCTGCGCGGGTTGAGAATGCCGGGCCTTCCATGACGACGTAGACAGCCTCACGGTGGACGTTCGCGCCGGCGGCTTCGGCGGCAACCCTAGCGGCAACGCGGAGCGCCGGACAGAACGGTTCGGCGAACGAAATGTGGGCGACGACGCCGCCGCCGAAGAAGGTCGAAGGGCGCAGCGCGCTGCTGCGATCGATTAATTGATGCGGCGTGACGAGGTGACTGGGCCGGTAGTCCTGGCGAAGGCTTCCCACGGCGGAAACGGCGAGGATGCGTTCGACCCCGAGTTTCTTCAAGGCCCAGATATTCGCCCTCTGGGGCAGTTCCGAAGGCAGCAGGGTGTGGCCTCTGCCGTGTCTCGCAAGGAAGGCGACACGGTTACCTTCGATGGTCCCGATCCGAAAGGAGTCGCTTGGAGCGCCGAAGGGTGTGTCGACCGAGACTTCTTCGACGTCGCTGAGTCCCGGCATGTCGTAGAAACCCGAGCCACCGATGATTGCGAGCGGAATTGGGGGCGTCACGTCGCCACAGTCTAAGGTTTCGTTGCTTATGGCGCGTCGAAGAGTATCGGGATCGAACTGAGGTATGGAGGAAGGGCCACGCCTGCTTCCGTGATGATGCCTGAGATGAGGTCCGCGGGGGTGACGTCGAAGGCCGGGTTGTAGGCGGCGAGACCGTCTGGCGCCCAGCGTTGACCGCCGAATCCACCGACTTCGCTGTCGGCGCGGAACTCGATAGGGATTGCGCTTCCGTTCGGACAGCCGAGGTCGAAGGTCGAACGGGGGGCAGCGATGTAGAACGGCACATGATGGCGTGCGGCCGCGAGCGCCAGCCCGTAGGTGCCGATCTTGTTGGCCGCGTCGCCGTTGGATGCTATGCGGTCGGCTCCGGTGACGACGGCCGAGATGAGCCCGGAGGCGATCAAGGACGCGGCGGCTGTGTCCGGAAGCAAGGTGGCGGGGATTTCGGCGCGCTTGAGTTCCCATGCCGTAAGCCGCGCACCCTGCAGGAGCGGACGCGTCTCGGTGGCGTAGCAGCGCGAGAGGACGCCTGCTTCCCAGGCAACTCGGACAACGCCGAGAGCACTGCCGATGCCTCCGGTCGCGAGCGCTCCCGTATTGCAGTGGGTGAGGACGGCCGCGCCCGGAGCGAGGAGTTTCGCTCCGTGAGCCCCGAGGGCGCGGTCCTCCCGTATTCGGCGTGCAAGATAGGCACGGGCGAAATCCCAGAGGGCAGCTATTCGTTCGGGGCCTTCGGCGGACGACTCAATGGCGTGGGTGACGGCGGATGCCGCTCCGGTCTGAAGTTCGACTGCCGTGGGGCGGACGCTGCCGATCATTCGTGCTGCGGCCTGGAGCGCTTCGGCGTTCGAGCCCTGTGTCTGCGCGGCCACTGCCATCGCGCCGGCGCCCACCAACCCAAGAAGCGGCGCGCCCCGAATGCGCAGTGTCGCGACGGCCTCAGCCATCTCCGGAAGAGTGGTCAGATCAATGTAGCGCTCTTCGGCTGGGAGACGTGTTTGGTCGAGGATGCGGACGGCCGGGGGTTCGAAAGAGATAGGCCGGACGTCATGCACGACCTGAATTCTACGAGACGGCTGCTCGTCCGGGGGCGGCTGCGCGAATCGAGAGTTCGAGGTTGTCGAGGTCCGTCTGGAGGCTCTTGCGGCGGGAGGAATCGACACCCTTGAGGACATCGAAAACATGCTGCTTCAGCGATTCCGACATCGCTTCGACCAGGGTGCGTCCTGAGTCGGTAAGTTCGAGGCGCACGGCCCGCCTGTCGCCGAGGTCTCGCTGACGGGCGATGTGACCGGCGCGTTCCAAGCGGTCGAGGACGCCTGTGACGGTTTGGGATTGCTGCGACAAATAGTCTGCAACGAGATGTGGTTGGGGCCGATCGAACGAGCGGATAGCGAGCAGCGTCACGGCCTGGATGAACGTGACGTCGTGGTCGCGGCTCAATCGCTGATCGAGTTCGCGGACGGCCGCATTGGTCGTTCGGTACAGTCCAGTAACGAGGGCGAGGTCGCTCATAGTTTCGGCAGTCATACCCGGATGGTAGCCCGGAAATCCGCCAGAAATGGGTAATCTTTTACTTGAAAAGCGAACTGTAACGTTTTTGCAAGGCAATGTTAAGAAAGCTCAAGGTCACCCGTAACGGACCAGGGTATGCACGGGCAAGGGCGCGAGTTTCGCCCGTCCCTGGAGTGCTTCCAATTCGATCACGAATCCGAATCCGGCGACGGCGCCGCCGATCAACTCCACAAGCCGTCCGGCTGCAGCGGCGGTGCCTCCGGTAGCGAGGAGGTCATCGACGATGAAGGCGCGAGTACCGGGGGCGAAGGCGTCCTGGTGGATGTCCAGCGTGTTCTCGCCGTACTCAAGTGAATACTCGACCGAGATGCGTTTGGCGGGGAGTTTGCCTGGCTTCCGGACAGGAACGAAGGGGATGCCGAGGCGTGCTGCGAGGGGCGCTCCGAAGATGAAGCCTCGCGACTCGATGGCGACTACGCACTCGGCATTGGATTCCGCGGCGATGCTGGCGAGGCTGTCCGTCACTTCACGGAGGCCGTCCGGATCTGCGAGGAGCGGGGTGATGTCGCGAAAGAGAATGCCCGGCTTCGGGAAGTCGGGCACGTCTCGGATAAGCGCTTTCAGGTCCATAGGCCCATTCTAGGCGGGCCGTGGTTGAGCTATGCGGCGAGGAAGCCGAGCGGGTCCCATTTCTGGCCCAGGAGCACTTCCGATGGGACGCCCAACCAGCGTTCGATGACGGTCGAATAGACGCGCCGGAAATCGGTGGTGTAGGGCACGTTGCCGCTGTCGACGAGGGCTGCGAGGTTCGGGGCGTCGCCGTAGAGGCCCTTCTGGACGCCGTTGCCGAGGGCGAAACACATGCTCCCAGCGCCATGATCCGTGCCGCCGTTGGCGTTTTCGGCAACTCGGCGGCCGAATTCACTCCAGGTCAGGACGAGGACATCGTCGGCTTTTCCGTGAGCCTCGAGGTCTTGATAGAACGCAGTCAGGCCGGCATCGAGCGTCTCCATCAAGCTCTGATGCTCCGCAACTTCGTTGTTGTGCGTGTCGAAGCCGCCGAGGGTGATGTGCCCGACCCTAACGCCGAGGTTTCCGATCACGGCTTCGGCGAGTACGGAAAGGCCAGCTGCGAAGGAGCTGTCCGGGTATTCGACCGCCGGGGTGTACGTAGTGGCTACGTCCTGGAGCATTTTCGAACTCGAGACCGCGCTTTCGGCGGTAGTTTCGAGGAGCACGCCGTACGGCGAACTGGAGGGGTACTGCTCGTAGAGCTTGAGCATGGTGGCCGTTCGGGCTTCGGTCGGGGCGACGAGCTTACCGCCGACCTTCACGCCGTAGTCGCTCGGGTCCTTCACGGAAGGGATCGCGATCTTCGGCGTGCGCATTTCATCCGGCGTCGAGTTGCCGATGTTGAATCCGAGGAACGGATCGTGCTGGTCTGATTCCAGCTTCTCGAGCGTCCGGCCGAGCCAGCCGTTGTCGAGCTTCATTTCTGGGTCGCCGGCTTGCCAGATCGCCATCGACTTGAAGTGGCTGTAGTTCTGGTTTGGGTAGCCAACTCCTCGGACCACCGCGAGCTTTCCTGAGTCCCACATCCCTTTGAGGCCAGTGAGCGCGGGATGGAGGCCGAAGCCCTCCGCGAGGGGAAGGACATCTTCCTGTTTCAGGCCGATGCTTTTGCGGACGGACCGGTAGACGGGATCCGAGGCCGGGACGACCGTGTTCATGCCGTCGTTGCCGCCGGCGAATTGGACGAGGATGAGGGTCTTCTTGTTCGACGGATCGATGGCGTAGGCGCGGTTTTCGGCGGCGAAAGCGACCGCGCCTTTGAGCAACGACTGCGCGGTGGTACCGATGCTGACGAGGGCGACGCCGCCCTTGACGAAATCTCTGCGTGAAAGCATGGGAGTTGCTCCGTTAGATGAGTTGGAATTCGGGGCTGGAAAGGACTAGGTAGGCGACGCTCGAGGCGCGGTCCTGGGGATTCGAAATGGTCTTCGCGTGGGCGACGATCGCGTCTCGTGAGGCCGGCAAGACGTTTCCATCCACCAGCCGGGCGAGTGCGGCATCGACGATTTCTTCCGCGGACGTTAGCCCGCTCAGGGCGGGGACGGGCAAGGGCCGGTTGCGTGCGCGGAGGAAGGAATCGAGAAAGTTGACCCGGGCGAAGAAGGTTCCGCTGGAGAGCCAGACTTCGCCGCCAGGCCAGCCAGCCACGCTTGGGGGCTCGTAAAGGCGCTGGTCCATTGACTGGCTCGTCTGTTCGATCTGGAGGAAGTCTGCTTCCAGTTCGAGGCCTCGAACGGCGCCGATTATGAACTCGATGGGGCTGCGGACGAGCGACCGGTAGGCGCGCAGGGAGTAGAACTCGTCGCTCACGAGGATGGCCCGGACGACTGCCCTGGTGTCGTGATTCGAGCTATTCCAGACGTCGACCAGCTTGCCGACGGTGGCTTCATCGGGATTTCGGTAGGCGAACTCGCTGAACAGGCGCTTCGTGATGAATCGCGCGGTCGCTGGCTGCTCCATGATGATCGCGACGATATCGGTGCCGTCGAAGTTTCCGGTTTTGCCGAGGAACGTCTTGCTGCCGGAGTCGTGCTGGTTCGGCACAAGCCGCCATTGCGGTTCGTAGGTGCCGTGCAGCTGGTTCAGGAACTCGTCGCGTTCCTTTTCGCTGATGCCCGCGGGCGGCTGCTCTCGATTCGGCGGAGTAAGGCGCCAACCCGTGAACGCGCGAGCGCTCTCGCGGACGTCGTTTTCGGTGTAATTACCTTCGCCCATCGAGAACAGTTCCATGATTTCGCGCGGGTAATTCTCGTTCGGGTGGTCTTTCGAACTCTCGAGGGTGTTGAGGTAGGTCATCATGGCCGGGTCTTTACTGACGGCCTGGAGGAGGTCGTCATAACGACCAACAGCGTGGGCGCGAAACAGTTCGTTCTGAGCGACCATCATTTTTGCGCTCTGATTGCCTACCTGGCTGAGTTGGCTGGTGAGCAGGCCGTGCCAGATGTAGGTCATGCGCTCTTCGAGCGGGCGGGCGGTGTAGGACATCCGAGTGAGCCACCAGCGCTGCATGTCTCGGATGAGGGGCGGGCGCTTGCCATCGAGGCCCCGGCCCGGGGTTGTGAGATTGAACTGCGCGGCCTCGACGCGGGCGTTGAGGGCGCTGTTGTCGGTCGATGCGAAGTTCAGAAGGCGGTCGGCGGCGTCTTCCCGGCTGAGGGCGGCGAATTCGTCGATTTGGGCCTGGGTGCCGCCCCACGCTGCCCTGCGCAGGAGGTGAGCGGCGCGGAGCTTCGGGTCCTCGATCGGCCTTTTCAGGTCTTCGACCGGGGTACTCGTGCGGTCCGTGCTCACGCCGGGGACGACCAACTGGTTGTCTTTGCTGGAATCCGCCTTGCTGCTGGTGCTGAGGCCAACGACTGCAAACGCAGTTCCGCCGGCGGCGATAGCAGCCGCTCCGCCGAGCAGCGCACGGCGTGTCGCTGGACGGTTCATCAGGGCCTGGCGGGGGCTCGAGTTCGGGTCTTCTCCCATGGAACTACTCCACGAAGCTCAATTGAGCTACTCCCATGGTATGGCGTGGCTCTAACGGAAGGTGACGGCTGGACGAAACCTAAGATGACGAGATTGCAGTGGAATTGGTAAATATCCTGCCGCATCCTTACCGGCGGCGACCCTACATTCGAGTCACCTGAAGGCCGGTCGAGGCCATTACCCTGCACGAGGACTATGACGACACGAGGCAGAGGGTTCGCGAAAGAGCGGCACACGGCGATGAAAGCGGGCATCGCCAGCCTCGCGGTGGTCGGGTTTGCGGGCGCCTGGTTTGGCTTCGCGGGGGCCCACGCGACGCCGGTCCCAGACCAAAACTTTGCGTCGCCTGATTCGGATGCGGTCCTTATCCAGACGGCGGCCACAGCCACTGTCGCGCCGAAGCTGACCTCGACTCCCACCCGGACCGCGACGATCACCGTCGCCCCTTCGGTGCAGGCAACGGTCGCAGCGACGCAGAAAGCGGCGGCAACACAGCCGGGACTCACGCAGGCGCCGGCATCGACGCCCACGCCGATCCCAACTGCCCCTCCAGCCACCCCGACGACGGCAGCACCCACTCCCACAACGGTCGTCAGCAAACCTGACCCAACGCCGACGAGGGCTGCGAAAAAGTCCAGGGCTTCCTGAGTGAGTTGGAAGCTCTCGGGCGTCGTCGCGCTCGGTGTTGTTCTCGGCGTCCTTGCCGGTCGAGTGTTCCAGGATTCAGACACCGGGACGGCTTCGTGGGATGCGCTGCGAGCGGCGGGCTTCGGGGCGTACCTCTTGCTGTGGTTGAGCGTCGTAACCGGCATGGCGGTGCACATGCGCTACCGCCCTGGCCCCCTCGCGATGACCTGGCTTCTCGAAGCACACCGCATAAGTTCGGCGCTTAGCCTTTCATTCACGGCCGGACACGTCGTCGGCTTGCTGGTTGACCCGACTATCGCGTTCTCGGTCGTCGATGTGGCGGTCGGACTCACGAGCAGCTACCGGCCGATCCAGGTGGCATTTGGCGCGCTCACGATGTGGCTGATGGTGGCTGTGCTGGGTTCGACGGCGGTTGCAGGGCGGATGCCATACCGCTACTGGCGAAACGCGCACTACCTGAGCTTTCCGGCGTACTTCGCCGCCCTGCTCCATGGATTGACGAGTGGGACGGATGCGACATCGCCGATCGCGCTGGTGATTTATGCGTCCACCGGGTCGTTCGTGGCGGCAATGGTTGTCGCACGGGTTTTTGGCCGCGGATGGGTGACGGCGGGAGGCATGGCCGGCCCACCGGTCTGAGCGCCGATGGCCCGGTAGGCGGTGGGCGAGCGTCCTCACGCCTGCCATACTCCGCGCTGCAAGGATCCGTTGGAGGTTGACTGTGGAATTCGTGTTCACCCCAGAGCAAGAGACCTTTCGCGAACGCGTTCGCGGTTTCATCAAGGACAACTGGACGCCGCCGGCTTCTACGGCCCGGCCCGGCGACGACACAACCAACGAAGCTGAACGCGAATACGAAAAGCGGCTCGCGAAGAACGGCTGGCTGACGATGGCCTGGCCGAAAGAGTACGGCGGGCTCGCGGCGAACCACATGGAACAACTGATCTTCCGTGAGGAAAGCGGCTATGCCGGCGCTCCCGGCGGCGGCGGCCAGGGGATCAGCATGGTCGGGCCGTGCCTGATGGTTCATGGCAGCGATGAGCAGAAGCGCGAACACCTTCCCAAAATCGCAAATGGCGAAGTCCATTGGGGCCAGGGTTTCAGCGAGCCGGGGTCTGGCTCGGACCTCGCCTCGCTGCAGACGCGCGCCGTGCGCGACGGCGACGACTTCGTGATCAATGGGCAGAAGATATGGACTTCCGGCGCCCATCACGCCGACTGGTTCCACGTGCTGACCCGGACCGCACCCGATGCGCCGAAGCACCGGGGGATTTCGTACTTCCTGGTGAACGCAAAGAGTGCGGGGATCACGGTGCGGCCGCTTATCAACATGCTCGGTGACCACGAGTTCAACGAGGTGTTCTTCGAAGACGTACGCGTGCCGGCTGAGAACATGATGGGTGAGGAAAACCGAGGCTGGTACGTCGCCACGACGCTCCTCGACTTCGAACGATCGGGAGTGAACTGGTCGGCCTCAGGTCGGCGGCAGGTGGAGCAACTTGCCGGCTACGCCCGCAGCACGGCCGGGGCTGGCGGCAAGCTCATCGACAAGCCCGAGATCCAGTTTGGCCTGGCGAATCTGCGCTGTGAGGTGGAAGTCAGCAAGCTGCTGAGCTACCAGGTGGTCTGGATGCAGAGCCGGGGGAAGATTCCGAACTACGAAGCCTCGATGTCGAAGGCGTTCGGGAGCGAACTCGGCCAGCGGATTGCGAATTTCGCCACCCGAATGATCGGGCTGGGTTCCCAGCGTATTGACGCCAACGATCCCGGAGCACCGCTGGGTGGTGCGTTCGGGCGTGCGTATATGCGAAGTGTGCCGGGCACGATTGCGGCCGGAACGAGCGAGGTTCAAAGGAACATCATCGCGACGCGGGGGTTGGGGCTGCCGCGGGGGTAAAGACATTTCGGGTTAGGGATTTTGGATTTCGGATTCGTCCATGGGCGGCGCGACCGGGGAGGGAGCGGGGCTGCGCGCGCGACCGTCAGGCCTGCGGCAAATCTGGCCCTTGCCCCTCAGCGACGTAGAGCGAAGCCGACTCAACATCAGACCGTGTCGTCAGCCGTCGAGTGCTCCCGTGGCGCGCCCACACCCGACTCTCCGGACCTACGAGCCCGCGTGCTCGCAGTGGTGGTGCTAGGGGTTCGCTCCCTTGCCGGTCGCGGCTCATGCATGCGGGTGGGTGTGGCGTGAGGGGCGTGTGGCCTAGATTTCCAGGCCGAGGCCGCGCAGGAAGGCTTCGTTGTTCGGTTCGCGGCCGAGGAAGTCGCGGACGAGTTGGTCGCCGTCGACGGTGCCGCCGCGTTCGAGGATCGTCTTGCGGTAGTGCGCGCCGACCGCCGTGTCCATCGGGCTTGTGGCTTCAAACCTCGTGTACATGTCATCGCCGAAGACTTGCGACCAGAGATAGCCGTAATAGCCCGCGTCGTAGCCGAAGAGGTGGCCGAAACCGCCCTGGAAGTGCGTGCCAGGCGTGTATGGGAATCCGGTGATGCCGTGGAGGGCCTCGAGGGTCGCTGTCGTGTCGCCGTCGAATTCGGGGGAGTGGTAGGCAAGGTCGAGCGTGGCGAAGAACAACTGGCGCAGGGCCATGATGCCGGAGTCGAGATTCTTGGCGGCGATCATCGAATCGACCAGTTCCTTCGGGAGCGGCTCGCCAGTCTCGTAGTGGCGGGCGAAGGATGAGAGGACTTCTGGTTCCCAACACCAGTGTTCGAGCATCTGGCTCG
>JBDTNM010000042.1:0-17494 GCA_039933735.1 bacterium
TGAAGCAGCTCATTCTTATCAGCGGGTCAGCTGGCGCCGGCAAGACTACCGTTGCCCGTCGGCTGGCGAACCATCTGAAGGCTGACTGGCTCCAGGTCGATGCGATTTGGATTTCGATCCGAGAGGCACTGCCCGAAGGGCATCCAGACCGCGAACTCTTGAAGTTCGACGAGGTTATTCGCGAGGGAAATCTCTCCGTGGCCGAACTGGTCGACCGCCACATCGCGGCCGGACAAGTTGTTTGCCGGTCACTTCACAAGACGCTCGATTTCATGGTCCATTCGTCGGACCGAACGGTGGCTGATGGCGCGTGGATGTTGCCTGCGTTCATCGCCGGCCTGGAACTGCCCGACACTCGAATTCATTCCGTCGTGATTCACGAATCGGATCAACCCGAGGTCAGAGCGGCGATGGACTCGCGCCGGAAAGTAAAAACGGTCGCTCCGTGGCACGACCGCAGCTCGCGCACCGCCTGGTCGTATGGCAACTGGCTGGCGAGCGAGGCGACCCGAGTTGGAATCCCCTTAGTGTCGGCGCGGCCACGCGGAACGTTGCTCACGCGGGTGCTCGATGTGCTGGGGTTAGGCGCTGGCGTAAACTCCGCCCGCAATGACGACTGAGTTCTCCGCCCTTCGCGATGGCCTTTTCGCTGGCCGCACCGCGCTGATCACCGGCGGTGGCCGGGGTATGGGCAAATCAATCGCCCTGCGTTTCGCCGAATTGGGCGCGAACGTCGTTGTTACTGGCCGACACATCGAGACGCTCGAAGAAACCGTCGACCAGATCACGGGAGAGGGCCGCCAGGCGCTGGCTCAAACCGCTGACATCCGTGACACCGAACAGATCGATGCACTGGTGAGCGCCGCGGTGGAACGCTTTGGGCGAATCGACTTCCTCGTGAACAATGCAGGCGGTCAGTTCCCCGCCCGTCCGTCGGAAATCTCAGACAGAGGCTGGCGTTCGGTCATCGACCTCAACCTGAACGGCACGTGGAACGTCTTGAGCCGCGTCGGCCCGTTGCTCACCGCTCAGGGATTCGGCGCGGTGGTGAACATCGTGCACGTCTACTCGTTCGAACGCGGGGCGCCGCCATTCGTGCACTCAGGCGCCGCGCGGGCGGGCGTGGTCAACATGACTCGCACCCTGGCGAACTACTGGGCGCGCCACAACGTCACCATCAACGCGCTGGCGCCGGGTTCGATCGCGACGGAGGGCCTTCGCGAGAAGGAGTACGCGCAACTGCAGACGCCGGATTACGAGAACCTGCAGGTCCGGGACGTACCGGCCCACAGGCTGGGTGAACGCGAAGAGATGGCCGAAATCTGCGCTTTCCTGTGTTCGCCCGCGGCTCGCTACATCAATGGCTCGGTGATCACCGCCGACGGTGGGCAGTCGCTTGGCAATTGGACCGATGTCTGGGACATGGACACGCCATAGGGGGCGCGTGGCGCCGCATTTTCTGCCGGACTTCAGGTAGCTAGACCTGCGCCCTCGGAACGTAATGCGCCCCGGGGAGTCCTTCGAAGTCGCCATCCTGCGTCCAAACGTCGAGTCCGAGCGACTGGGCAGTCGCGTAGACAATGCTGTCGGCGAGCGGAAGGCGGTGTCGTATTCCAAGATCGGAGGCGCTCACCGCAAGGACCGGAGTGAGCGCTACTACCTGATGTCGGGCCATCACGGCAGTCAACTCGTCGACATCATTCACCTTGCCGTGTGAAAGCGCCCAGCGACGCACCTCGACAAGGACGATCGTGGGCACGACCAATCCCTCTGACTGCTCAAGCACCTCTTCGAATGCATTGGCGTTCGGGCCACCGACGAAGAACTCTATCCAGCCTGACGAGTCCAGGACGCTCACAACTCTCGATCGGGCTCGCGTTCGAAGTCGTTCACCGTCCCTTTCAAAAAGCCTCGGTACTCGCGTATCGGTTTTAGTGGGACCAGTTCGAGGCGACCGTCCTTCGCCCTGACCTCCACCCTCTGCCCGGCCCTGATCCCGAGTTCTCTGCGCAACGCCAGAGGAATCACGACCTGGAACTTCGAAGAAACGGTAACGATTTCCATCGATTACCTCCGTTCAACGACAGTATCGATCGTCGATGAGAATCCTACAACGTCGGGCAGCACCTGGATTGCTGCTTGGAGGTGCAAGCCGCGCCTGCCGTATAGTCCCCACTCACACACAACTCCCTGGAGAACTCCTCATGCAGATGCCTGCTGTCGCCCTTGCCGCCGCCGCTGGACGGCGAAAATGGACCGTCGAGATTGCTCAAAAACTCGAAAGCGCGGGCTTCCAGGGCATCTACTGCGCCAGCTTCGGCGATGGCATGGGCCTCTGCCTTTCGATGGCCCATGCCACCAAGACCATCAAGTTCGGCACGTCAATCATGCCGATCTACTACCGCGTTCCCTTCGACCTCGCGCAATCCGCCGCCTACATCCATGAAATCAGTGACGGCCGGTTCTACATGGGCATCGGTGTCAGCCACGAACCCGCGCTAAACCGAATGGGCGTGAAACCCGGCAAGCCGCTGACCGACACTCGCAATTACGTCGCCGCGATGCGTGAATCGGCCCAGCAGACAGGCCCGTTGCCGCCGATCGTCCTCGCCACACTGCGGACGAAGATGGTGGAACTCTCGACCGAGATTGGCGATGGGGCCGTCTGGGCGAACGCATCGCGGTCCCATATGAGCGCATCGCTGTCCCACATTCCGGCGGAGAAGCGCGAGGGTGACTTCTTCATCGGCGACATGATCCCGACGTGTATCGATGACAACGACCCGGCGGCGGCGGCAAACGTCAGCAAACGCACCCTTTCCAGCTACCTGATGCTGCCGAATTACCGCAACTACTGGAAAGAAGCCGGCTACCTCGAAGAAATGGAAGCAATCGAAGCTGCCCTGGCTCGCCGAGACCGGGATGCTTTGCCGGGCCTCATGACCGAACGGTGGCTCTCGGATTCCACGCTCTACGGCACACGCAAGCAGGTTCTTGAGGGGCTGGAGGCGTGGTTCGCAGCGGGTGTAAAAACGCCGATCCTCGTGCCTTCGTCCACAAGTGGCGGCCAGGTGAAGGCAATGGAAGAGTTGTTCGCCGCGTTCTCCTGAATCGAGCGCGAACCCCGGCACTCGTCAACAATGGTTGGGTGCTCGACCATGAACTGCGGATCGCCACGGAGGCAGCCTCACGCGCTGGAGCGGAAGTCCTTCGCTTTCGGCGTGAAGGCGTTCGCTACGGCCGCAAGGAAGGCTGGGAGCTCGTTTCCGAGGCCGACCTTGTCGCTTCCGAGATACTGCACTCCGCGCTGACCACGGCATTTCCCGACGATGGTTGGCTCGGCGAAGAACACACGGACACGATCGAACGTCTCGGCAAAGACCGCGTCTGGGTGGTCGATCCTATCGACGGCACTCGGGAGTACCTTCAAGGCATTCCCGAGTACGCCATCTCCGTCGGCCTCGTCATCGAGGGGCAGCCAGCCCTTGGCGTCGTGTTCAACCCCGCGACCGACGAACTGTTTGCGGCGGAATGCCTCGAATCGAACGAACGACTGCCTACTACGCCGACCGGCGCAGGGATCGAAGTCCTCGTCGGCCGCGGCGAACAGCTTCATGACGAGCTGCCTCCCTTGCCTGAAGGCACGGAGACGCGTGGGGTCGGGAGCGTCGCCTACCGGCTCGCGCTGTTGTCTCGCGGCGAAGGAAATGCAGTATTGAGCGGCTACGGACGGGCCGAGTGGGATGTGGCGGCAGGAATTGCGCTTTGCCGGGCCGCCGGCCTTCGGGCCACCGATATCTTCGGCGAACACATGCCGTTCAACCAGCCGGAGCCCTACGTACGAGGCCTGCTCATTGCTGAGCCCGGCCTGCACGCGCGCCTGGCGACGTTCTTCCAGCAGTTCCGGCGCGAATGACAGTCCGCCAAGCAATCCGGTAACGTTGCATCACACAACTCACCCCAGGAGATTCGCATGAGCATTGGCATTGGACTTGGCCTCGCGGGTTTCCCATTTTCCTCACCGAAAGCATTTCTCTCCTGGATCGACCTCTGCGAGGACCAGGGGGTCGACTCGGTCTGGCTGAGTGAACGCATCGTGTCGCGTCAGCCGACGCCGGAACTCATGACTACTTTCGGCATCATCGCCGGGCGAACCGAGCGTCTGAAGTTCGGCATGAACGCCATAGTCGTCTCGCTAAGGGATCCCCTGATCCTTGCCAAAGAGTGCGCCTCGCTCGACTACCTGAGCGGTGGGCGCCTGCTGCCGGTCTTCGGTGTCGGCGGCGAACTCAACCCGGAGTTCCGGGCGACCAGCCGGAGCCCCAAGGGCCGTGGTCCACAGTCAGACGAAGCTCTCGACATCATGGCGGCGCTCTGGACCGGCGAACCGGTCACCTACGCCGGGAAGTACTACCAGTACACGGAAGCCGTGATCTCGCCGCGGCCAGCACAGGATCCTCTTCCGCTCTGGATAGGGGGCAGTTCAGAAGCGGCGATCCGGCGGACGGCGCGCATTGGGACCGGTTGGCTCGGCGGAATTCAGGCTCCGGCACAGGTGGCTCCAGTCGTCGCTGCGATTCGTCAGCAGTCGGCTGCGGCGGGACGGCCAATCGACGATGACCACTACGGCGCGGGATTCGCCTTCAGGTTCGGTTCGTGGGACGAACCGGTGGTTCAGCGCCAGGCCGCGGCACTCGCCCGGATCCCGGATGCTCCGCCGCCAGCTGATTATGTCGCTGTGGGTGATGCTGGTGCGATCGCCGAACGAATCCGCGAGTACATCGCCGCCGGAGTGTCGAAATTCGTCCTTCGGCCAATCGCCGATAGCGACGACGAGATTCTCGCCCAAACGCGCCGGCTAACCGCCGAAGTCATCCCGCTCTTCGCGTCTTCGCGGACACCGGTCAGCGCTGCGGGCTAGCGGCCAGCTTCACCCATAGGTCTGGTGTATCGCCGTCCCTTACGAACGTTCGGGTCGCGCCGAATACGGCCACGACGGCTGTCGAATCCGCGAGCACCACGATCCCCGCACGTTCCCAGGACGGCACCTTCTCGTTGATCAAGAGGTCCGAAAGCTTCCGTGAGACGCCGCGAAGTGTGATGCGGTCACCGGGAACTGCTGGTCGCAACTTCAGGAGCCCAGCAGTTGAAAGCGAGTCAAGGGCAACCACCGGCGCCTCCGGAGTTGCTGATAGCTCGTCCGTACGGACGCTGACGATCCAGGGGCCAGCCCGGGTATCGGCGGGCACGTTTACGACGGTAGGTTCAAAGGGAGGGACGGCTTCCAGCACGGGACCCATGCGGACATACCCGCATGATGCCTCAATGGCGGTGTCGCCGAAGGTCACCGCCCCGGCGCCGCGGGTCAGAACACGCTGCAGATTCTCCAGCCGCGTGCGGTTCGGCTGAGGCCGCAGGTGGTAGAACATCGCTTCGCGCTCGATCATCAGCGACAGGGCTTCACTGGGAAGCCCCCGCATTGGGCCGATGGCGAAGATCGCCCCCACGGGACCCCGTTCGCGGGGTTGTACCTCGAACGACTTGTGTTCAATCGGTGTGAATGCCTCGCGGGCGCTCTTGCCCAGGCCGATAAGCGCGTGGGCAACTGATGGATTGATGGCGGCAAGCTTCCCCAACGTGTCGTGCCTGATTCGATTGCGGCTGAAGCGCAGGTCATCGTTTGATGCATCTGCGACCGGCACGACTCCGGCCTCCGCACAAATCGCCACGGTATTCGCTCGGGATGTCTGCAACAGGGGTCGAACCAACCGCTGGGCTTCCGAGCCGGGGACGCCGGAAACAGGCAACATCCCGCGAATGCCGCGGATCCCGCTCCCTCGCACCACCCGCATCAGGATGGTTTCCGCCTGGTCGTCAGCGGTGTGACCTGTGGCGATGCAGTCGGCGCCTTCCTTCTCTGCGACGAAGGAGAGGAACTGGTAACGCATTTCGCGCGCCATTTCCTCGATGCCACGCTTCATTTGCGCTGCCACACCAGCGACATCGCCCTCCCCAGTTACACACTCGACGCCGAGTCCCGAACACAGTTCCCGAACGCGGTCCATGTCGCTCTTGGATTCCGGTCGCAGTTGATGGTCGAAATGGCAGGCCTCGACCTCAAAGCCGAGTTCGGCCCCGAGTGCTTGCAGGACAATGAGGGTGGCCAGCGAATCGGTGCCCCCAGAGAGGGCGAGCAGGACTTTTCTCGTCCTTCGGAACATCCGCTCAGCCTCTGCAAACCTGCGGACATCGACGAGGGTGGCCCGCAGTGCAGACCTAGCGGGGGAAGAGCCGCTCCCACCACGATCCGCTTTGGTTGAGGTCCTGCTTGATTTGGGGGCTCGTGACGACAAAAACGGTTTCCCCTTCACGGCCGTAGCCCAACTGCCGCCTCGCTTGCTGCTCTACGTAGGCATCGGAGGCGACGTAGTTCTTGACGGCTTCGAGGTAGAGCTTGCGGTCCTGCAGCTCCTTCACACGCTGTTCGGCAGCTGCCCGATCACTATCCAACTGGGCGTTGCGATACCACCCCGTAGCAGCGGTGTACATCCCGTACCCCGCAACAACAAGGCAACAGACGATGAATAGGCGGGTACGAGTACCCTGTAGCGCTCCCATACGCTGAGAACGAACGCTAATGCCACCTTATGCAACGCTCAAGTTAACGAGGTGGCATGTGTCGTTCACACTCGTGACGCTGACACGCCCATTCCGGACGGTTAAGAATGTCGCCGATGCGAGATCCACCTGAAACGCCCGGAACCGTTCCAAATCCAGTTTCAGAAGCAGACAGAGAATGGTTCGGAGCACGAAATTGTGGCTGACAACAACCGTGTCGGATTCCGAGGGCAGGAGTAGCTCGGCGACCAACGGTTGAAGGCGCAAGCCGAGGTCCTGAATGCTCTCTCCGCCGGGCATTCGCGCCTTCCAGCCTTCGGGCCCGGCCCACGTCGAGAGGAACTCTGGAAAGCGTTCGCGCATTTCCGGAAAACCCATTCCCTCAGTCTCACCGACGTCGAGTTCCAGGAGCGCGTCGCTAGCTTCGACAGCGACACCGTGCTCCGCTGCAATCCATTCCGCGAACGTGGCGGCACGGCTAAGTGGACTTGTGACGACGCGACCGACCGAGAACGGCGTGAGCCTGCGAGCGATGGCGCGACCCTGTGCCTGTCCGACTTCGGTCAACGGTACGTCAGACCGGCCCAGGCCCTGGCCATCTCGATTGAACGCCGTCTCGCCGTGGCGGACGAGGATGATAGTCATTCGTCGCGCTCGGGCGCGCTGAGGGGCGCCCAAAGGCGTTCGATGAACGGTCCGAACCCAATCGCTCGCCAGAACCTCGCCGCCGACTCGTCGGCGGTGAGTACCGCCATTTCGAAATGTCCAACTCCGTCCTGAGTAGCCGCCCATTCCGCGACTTGCTGGAAAAGCGCACGTGCGATGCCGAGCCGGCGGAAACGTTCTTCAACCCAGAGGTACCCGACCGTGACGTGAGACTCTGGCAACCGATCCGGTAGGTTCTGCTCGACGCTCCCGCTAATAAATCCTGCGAGCGCGTTCTGCCGTTCGGCGACCAACGTGACGGAACGGGGCCGTTGAAGCAGGTGTTCGAGATCGGATATGAACTCATCCTCGCTGACTGGAGCGGGGATGACTCGGCGGTCAACTTCCGCGTTGTATGCGCGCAGTCGCTGCCACGCGCCGAACAGCGCATGCCCGTCGGCGGGCGCTGCCCGCCGGACGAGGGTTTCGGTTACTGGTACTGGCCGGTTCGTCGCCATAGTTCCCTCGCTGGCGAGTGCTCTTCGAGCACGATGTGAGTCCGAGCGATGACAGGCGCAGTGTGCCCCGGGAACAACGCCGTGACAATTGCCTCCGGACGCGCGGTGAGCAGTTGGTCGGCCTGGAGGCGCATGTCCAGTTGCACGCCGCCATCTACGGGACTGAGTCGAATCCAAGCACAGGCTTTGCGCAAGTCGTATTCGCGCACTCGGTCACCGCGATCCTCGCGAAATTCGAGCGTCTCCAGACGTAGAAACTCGCCGACCTTCGCGTCGGCGGTGGCTGGATCCACGGGGAGTGCCAGGCTGTAATCGCACCAGAGCATTGCGGCCTGCGGCGCCGGAGAATTGAGCGCGATCTCTTCGGCTCGCAAGACAGCAAGGTCCATTGAGGTCTGCGCGGAAAGCCTCGCGACGAAGTCGTCGAGTTCCACACGTTCGTCGAGTGTGACGTCCATGACTTCGGCTTCCGAAATGAACCCAAGCGGCAGCGGCGACGCGAACGCCAGCTTCGGATGCGGCGTGAACCCCAACGAGTACGAGAGAGGAAGCTCGGCCCGGCGCAACGAGCGTTCCCATGAACGCAAAACGTCCAGGTGCGAGATATACCTCACCCGGTCTCCCTTGCGAAACCAGACCCGGAAGCGCTGCGCTGTCATGGCCGCATCGTAACAGGAGGCGTCAGGCGAGCACGCCGAGCGCCAGCTCTTCTGCAGCAGTGTGCGGGTCCAGTTCGCGCTCAGCGACCCTACTAACCAAGGCTACAAGTTCTTCCTCGGAGGTGGATTGCCGGATGCGCTCGAGCAAGATCTGGCGGGCAATCGAAAGTACCTGGTGACGAGCGTCCTCGAGGCGATGCTTTGCCAGCAGGCCAGATTTCTCCATGTAGTCGTAGTGGTCAGCAATGGCGTCTGCCAGCGGCCCCATGCCTTCGCCTTTCAGGGCGATTGTCTTCAAGATGGGCGGCCGCCGCGAGCCCGCTGGGGAAAGGGAGAGGAGCGCCTGAAGCTGGCTCACGAGGATGTCGGCGCCCGGGTGGTCTGCTTTGTTCACGACGAGGATGTCTGCGATCTCGATGATGCCGGCCTTCAGCGCCTGGATGTCGTCGCCGGTGCCCGGGTTGTTTACGAGGATTGTGGTCATCGCGGTGCCGGCGATTTCGACTTCATCCTGGCCCGCGCCAATCGTCTCGATGATCACGACGTCGAATCCGAACGCGTCCATGACCGCCACGACATCGGCGATCGACGGCGCAAGCCCGCCCAGCGCGCCGCGACCGGCCATGCTCCGCACGTACACACCCGGATCGAGAGCGAGGTCTTGCATCCGAATGCGGTCGCCGAGGATCGCGCCCTTCGTAAAAGGGCTCGACGGATCGACGGCGACGATGCCAACGGTCTTGCCGCGCCTGCGATATTCCCCGGCAAGCGCCCCGGTGAGCGTGCTCTTTCCCGAGCCTGCGCCACCGGTGATGCCGAGGATGTGGGTCTTACCCGAATGGGGGAAGAGCGCCCGAAGGTACTCTCGACCTTCGGGAGTCTCGTTTTCTACGCGGCTGATAATGCGCGCCAGAGCCCGCCGGTCCCCGGTCAGGAAGCGTTCGACCAGGTCATCCACTGGTTACTTCTTTACGTGTTCGTAGACGAACTTCACGATGTCCTGCGTGTTCGTTCCCGGGCGGAAGACAGCGCTGAATCCGAGCTTCTTGAGTGCTTCGGTGTCTTCTTCCGGAATGATGCCGCCGCAAAACAACAACACGTCGTCCACTCCGCGGTTCTTCAACTCGGTGACGATGCGTGGGAACAACTCGAGGTGGGCGCCGGACAGGATGCTGAGGCCAACGACATCGACATCTTCCTGCAGTGCCGCCTCGGCGATCATCTCAGGCGTCTGGCGAATTCCGGTGTAAATCACTTCACAGCCGCCATCGCGAAGCGCGCGGGCGACGACCTTCGCCCCACGGTCGTGGCCGTCGAGGCCGGGTTTCGCGATCAGCACTCGAATCTGCGCGGTGGTTGTCGAACTCATACTCTTCCTCGTTATGTGGCTTTCGTGGGCAAAGACTAACGTCTCCGATGGGTTAGCGCTGCACCAGTTGCAGGTTCACGCCGTGGGTCGACTTCATCGAAACAAACGCAACGCCGTTCACCGGGTTTCCGACGCGAGCCCCCTGGGCACGCAGATGCTCGACCGAGGCGTCGATGTCGTCGACTTCGATTGAGAGCATGAACGTGCCTTCACCACGATCTTTGGCGAACTGCGCGACTGGTCCCTCTTCTGAAAGCGGCTGAATGAATTCAAGATCGCTTTCGCCCACGGGCATAAACGCGTTCTTGATGCCCAGCGCCGCGACTTCGCCGCCCTTCGCCGGGTTAACGGCGAAGCCGAAGTGTTTCGTGTACGTGGCGAGCGCGGTATCGAGGTCTTTCACGACGATGCCGACGTGATCGATGCGTTTGGCCTTCATTGGGCGCCTTCGATCGGCAGCGCGTTGTACTGAATCATGGCGAAGGGCACGCCGCTCGTCCCGCCCTTAATCGTCGCTATCTTCGCCCCGGGCTGGACGGCCTTCGATGGGTCGCTGACCTGGTAGCCCTTCTCGCGAAGCTCAGCAACCGAAGCTTCGATGTCGTCGACTGCGACAACCATTCCCCAGAGCTTCGCCTTCACTTCTTCGCCGGGCTTCACTTCGGGCGGTCCGGCGAATTCGATGATGACTTCCTGCAGCTTGGCAAAAGCCAGCTGCGCGGAAGTGCCCGGGCGAATCATTTTTCGCTTGATTTCGATCCCGAGGTTGTCGGCGAACGTTTGCGCCACCGTCGAGCTGTCGTTCGACGAAATCACGATGTGATCGATATGGGTCGGTGCAACGGCCATCAGTGGTGGCCTTCGGCGAGCGGCGTGGCGAATTCGACCAGCACGCCGTGGTTCGACTTGGGATGAAGGAAGCAGATCATCCCGGCGAGCCCGAGTCGAGGTTTCTGATCGATCAGGTCAATACCCTTTTCGCGGGCTGCCTCAAGTTCGGCATCGACATCGTCTGACTCGAAACAGATGTGGTGCATGCCTTCGCCGCGGCTCGCGAGGAATTTAGCGACTCCGGTGTCGTCGCGGGTCGGCTCCAGCAATTCGATTTCCGAGCCGCCGATTTCCAGAAGCACCCCGCGCACGCCCTGGTCCTCGATCACGCGATCCGCTGTCACTTTTAGCCCGAGCGCATCGCGATAGAACTTCATCGCCTCATCAGCACTCTGCACCACGACGCCGACGTGGTGAATCTTCTTCAACATTTCGGGACTCCTTAGGTTGCTGAACCCGCAGCCTGGGCGCGGGATTTTCGTTCGTTTTCGAGGCCGGCGAGCACGGCCGCCATGCGATGCCAGTGTTCGCGATCATGGTCGAGGACTACCCGGACGATGCGGCCCGATGGGCTGTCGTCCGCGAGCAAATCTTCGTCGCTGATGTGGGCGAGCTCCTCCAGCAACCGTGCGCGACCGCCGCGGAGCTGCTCGAACACGCTCCAGAAGTTGAGGTCACGCTTGCGCTCGACGTGGTCTGCGTTCCACTTGTCCTGGTGCTCGGCATCGAGTTCGTCGAGGTTCACCCGCTGACCGGCGCGAAGGTCGCGGAGCGCTGTGACGTACTCGGCTTCCCTGCTGGCGACGTGCCCGACAATGTCCTTCAGCGACCACTCCGCGATGAACGGCCGTTCGATGTCTCGAATTCGGCACGTTTCGATGTTGCGGATCAGCTGGTTGCGTTCGAGCTCCAGCTCGTTCATCAGCCGCCGGCGCTCATCGCCAAGGACGCGTACGTCGTCGTCTGACATTAAATGAACACCGGCTCCCGCTGTTCGCCCCAGACACCGCGAAGGCGGTGGCTGATTTCGCCAAGCGTGGTCCGTGCTTCGACGCACTCCACCATGATTGGCAGCAAGTTTTCAGTGCCTCGAGCGGCGGCTTCCAGCTTCGTCAGCAGCGAGGCGACGGCGGCGTTGTCTCGTGTCGCCCGGAGCTTCGCCAGCTTGGCAGCTTGCTTCTGACCCAATGTTGGGTCGACACGGAGAAGGTCCGGGGTGGTCTCATCGACACTGATGAAGTCGTTCACGCCGACGATGACGCGCTCTTTTCCTTCTATCTGCATCTGGAAGCGGTAGGCCGCCTCCTGGATTTCGCGTTGCTGGAAGCCACGTTCGATGGCGACGAGTGAGCCGCCCATGTTGTCGATCGTCTTGATATATTCGGCTGCCTCGGCTTCGAGCCGGTTCGTCATGTCTTCGACGTAGTACGACCCGCCAAGAGGATCCGCGACATCGCCGACGCCGTTTTCGTAGGCCAGCACCTGCTGGGTCCGGAGGGCAATCTGGACGGCTTTTTCAGTCGGCAGCGCGAGTGCCTCGTCCATCGAATTCGTGTGCAACGATTGGGTTCCGCCGAGAACTGCCGCAAGAGCCTGGACGGCCGTGCGGACGATGTTCACTTCCGGCTGCTGCGCGGTCAGGGTGGCGCCACCGGTCTGGGTATGGAAACGGAGCATCTGGGAACGGGTGCTCTTCGCTTCGAACCGGTCCTTCATGATCTTGGCCCAGAGACGGCGAGCGGCGCGGAACTTCGCGACTTCCTCGAGGAAGTTGTTGTGGCAGGCAAAGAAGAAGCTCAGGCGGCCTGCAAAGTCGTCGACATCGAGGCCGGCGGAGATTGCAGCGTCGACGTAGGAAATGCCGTCGGCGAGCGTGAAGGCGATCTCCTGGGCGGCGGTGCACCCCGCTTCACGCATGTGATAGCCCGAGATCGAAATCGTGTTCCACTGCGGCACCACGTCCTTGCAGTACGCAAAAATGTCCGTGATAAGTCGCATGCTCGGCTGAGGCGGATAGATGTACGTTCCGCGAGCGATGTATTCCTTGAGGATGTCGTTCTGGACAGTGCCGCCGAGCTTGTCCGGAGAGACGCCCTGGGCCTTCCCCACCGCCACATAGAACGCGAGCAGGATCGCCGCTGTCGAATTGATCGTCATCGAGGTTGTGACTTTGTCCAACGGGATATTGTCGAACAGTGTGAGCATGTCTTCGATCGAATCGATCGCCACTCCGACTTTGCCGACTTCGCCGGCTGCCATTGGATCGTCGGAGTCGTACCCGATCTGGGTGGGCAAATCGAACGCGACCGAGAGACCGGTCTGCCCCTGGGACAGCAGGTAACGGTAGCGCTGGTTGGATTCCTCGGCTGTGCCGAAACCCGCGTACTGGCGCATGGTCCAGAACCGGCCGCGATACATGGTCGGCTGAATCCCGCGCGTAAACGGGTATTCGCCCGGGAAACCGAGGTCGCGATTTGCTTCCCAGTCGCGCAGGTCATCCTGCGTATAGACGGGTTCGAGCGGCATCTTGCCGGTGGTTTCGAACGCCTTCGTGCGCTCAGGTGCTCGTTCGATGGCCTTCGCGTAGGGGCCTTGAAGCCATTCGCGCTTCGTCGTTATTGGCATTATGTGGAGACTCCGGAAGACGGACGGGTGCGCCGATCGGCGGCGCGTCGTGTCCCGAAGTATATGAGTGGCTAATTACCGCCGCAAACACTCGCCGTCAGGGCGAGGAGTTCAGGCGACGTCCGGTGTTCGCACTTATCAGAGTTAGTAACAAACATTCCATAAATAAGGGCTTTACCTCTTGACAATTATCCCTATAATCGCCGAACACCCGGAAGGTGGGTCCGGGTTCGGGGAGCATTGAGCACTACGAGCGCTCGGCCTTTTGTTAGCTGTTTATTGGTGGCTCCGCAGCATGTGGAGACGCTCGGGTTCGTCCGCGCGTTGCATGATGGCGGAGTTGCCGTACTCGAGCGCGAACCGAACCAACAGGCGCTCGATCTCGCACTTTCGCGGGAATTCGACGTAGTCGCGTGGTTCGTTGATGAGCGAATGGCTTCCGGCCCGGTTGCTATCGCGAGGCTCGCTGAGCAGCGAGTGGCGCTGATCGCATTGTTCAGCACCCCTGCTCCATCACTGATCGCAGAGGTTTTCGCGGCGGGCGCCGACGCTTGCCTCGATATCGAGACGGACGCGCGGGTCGTCACCGCGCAGGTGCGAGCCGTCCTTCGCAGGGTTGGCGCGTATGATGCAAACGCGGGCGAAGTTTCCGGCCTGCTTCAGGTTGGGGACCTAACCGTCGATGTTGATAGATGCGAGGTGCAACGCGCGGGAGCGTTCGTAGCCCTCACTGCTTCGGAGTATCGGATTATTGAGTTCATGGCCCGTAATTCCGGCCGAGTCCTCAAACCTCACGAAATTCTGAATGCGGTGAGCGACGACTACGAATATCTTCCACGGGAAGCCCAGGATGTATTGAAGGTGTATGTCCGCCGCATCCGGCGAAAGCTGGAACCCGATGAGACCGAGCCGCGGTACCTGGTCACCGCGCGCGGATTCGGGTACCGGCTAGAGGGAGGAGCTTCGGCCCCTGCCGTACGGAGCGCTGCGACTACTGCCTGATACCCTGCTTCCGGTCTGTGGCATCCCGCCGGGAGTAACGGGTGAGTGATCAGGGGAACAACCCCGAGGATTTTTTGCTGGAGCGGCTGAACGACGCCGCCTCGGGCGATGCCGCTGTGCGCCAGTTGCGCCGCCGGTACGACTCCCTGCGGTCCGACTACGAACAACTCCTCGACCGGCTTGGGGAACTCGAAGACCGCGTGAACCAACCGCCTGCACCGCTGCCAGCGGCGGGCGCGAACTCCCCAGTCGCCCAGAGCATCGCCGAAGCCATTGCGGCCCCCTTGCTGCGCCTGCGCGAAGAATATCTCTCGGCCCTGGGTGGCATTCAGTCGGTGGTCACTGGCCTCGAAGGACTCGCCGTCGGGTTCAAGGGGCAACACACCGCTCCTACCGCATCGGTTGCGACGACCGAGCCAGTTCCAGTGCCTCAGCCACCTGCCCAGGCGCCTCCCGAACGCACACCGGCCACGGAGCAGTCCCGTTCCCAAAAGACTCGCGTAGAAGTAAAAGGCTCCGGATTCGGCGAATTGCTCGACTTCCAGGAACGGCTTTCTCAAATCCCGGGCGTCTCTCGAGTGTCGATCAGCGCCATCGACAACGAACGCGCCACGCTTGTCGTCGAACTCGACCATCCGCCCGGTTCCACCGATTGATCCACTAGACTTCGGAAAACCGCAGGGGTCGCCGAAGCATGGACATCGAGAAGTACAACGCCGAGTGGTTGGCGGCATGGAGCGCGAAAGACACCACCGCGCTGCTCACGTTCTACGGCCCGAACGTCACGTACAAAGACAACCAGGTGCCAGCCGGCATCTCCGGCCACACGGCCCTCAAGGCCTACCTCGACGGACTGTTCGCCGCAACCCCCCCGATGGCCTATATCCCCGAGAGCACATGGCCCATCCCGGGTGGCTATTGCGGTCGTTGGAATTGCAGCTTCGAACTGCCGGATGGCACTAAGCGGGCCATTCGCGGATTCGACCTCGTCTTACTGGAGGGCACCCAGATCACCTTCAACGAGGTCTACACGCACAATCTTCCGGTCTGAGAAATCATCCTCGAGAACATCCGACGCCGCCGGTTCGCCTTGACCCAACCCGACCCCCGAACCTACGATCGAGGACTGTTGCTGAGGTAGCTCAGTCGGTAGAGCACTGCACTGAAAATGCAGGTGTCCCCAGTTCGAGTCTGGGCCTCAGCACCAACCGCACTCCATTCAGGGCCCGGCCACGCGCGCTGGGCTCTTTGCTTTCTTCAGCTTTGGCGCTTTTCAACGGCCGCCGGGGCATCGGAAATAGCACGCCGCACACGCCTTTCGCGTCCATGTCTGGGCCGACGCGACGGCGACTCCGCGTCCGGCAAAGTCCCACCAACACCGACGTTCGAGGCCATCGTTGCTCGTACTTCTGCCGTCACATCGAGGTGGAAGCTGGGGCCGGGGTTTTGCGGTCAGACGACGACGACGACCAGTTACTCTTCGGCGGCGAGAGCGGGATTCGAAACCGTGAGTTTGTCGTGAATCGTCTTGCGAAGGTGGGCGAGCACGGCACCGCGCCATTCGCCGCTATCCGCTTCGCCGGCGCGAATCCTGGCACTGAGGTCTTTATTACGCTGGGTTAGTTCTTCACGGACGGCGCCGAGGTGTGGCGGCATTGGCGATACGCCAAGGATGTGATCGAGTCCATCCCATTCCCGCGCAAGGTGGTCCTCGAGGGTTGAGATTTCACGGCGGAGCATTTCCACAGCGTTCATGGCGACGCGACCGTGGAAATTGGTCCGGCCTTGCGTGTTCACCATCACGTCGTCGCGGAGGTAGCCCGCGATGGCCTCAAGTAGTTGATCGATGGTCGGGCGATCTTGCATCAGTGCTCCGCCTCTTCCAGCAGTTTGAGCAGTTCCCATTCGGTCTCGCCAGTGCGGCGGCCGATGCTTGCCATCTCAACCGTCTTGTTGCGGCCGTTGAAGTAGTTGCTGGCCTGCATAATCGTGATCACGCCCCACTTCAAGTTTCCGTAGAGCTCCCAGAAGTGCACACGGGCAACGTCTACCGGCGCGCCGCCGGCGGCCTCGTAGGCGCGGAAGAAGTCTTCGTAGCTGCCAATGCCTGCCATCGGTTTCTTGCCGCCGAAGCGCCAGGACTTCACGGCGAGCCAACCGATGTCCTCCATAGGATCGCCCCAGTGTGCGAGTTCCCAGTCGATGATCCCGCGAACGCCGTCTTCGCCGAACATGAAGTTGCCCAGGCGGTAGTCACCGTGGACGAGGACGCGCTCGTCGGGGTTCGGCATGTGCTGGTACAACCAGCGAAACGCGAGTTCGAACACGGGATGTGGGTCGGGAGCGAGTTCTCGAAAGATCTGTTCGTAGTGCTGCACTTCCGTTAAAGCGGGAGACACTCCCGGGGCAGGTGCGGGAAGCGTGGCCAACTCGGGATGGTCCGCCAGCGAGACACTGTGTATTCGCGCCAGACTGGTCGCGAGCTGTTCGGGGATGACCGCCCGGGCATCGGAATAGCTGTCCTGGCGGATGAGTCGCCCGCCGAGGGCTTCGCCGGGGACGCGGCGCATGATGAAAAACTTCACCGGGAAGGTGTCGTCGCCATCCCATAGCGGTTCGGGAACGATGGCTCCCGCATCCATTGCCGCCTTGAGCAACTGAAATTCGAGGATGCGGGCCGGTGAAGACTCGACGCCGACGACCGGGTCGCAGCGAAAGATGCCTTCGAGTTGCTTGCCGCCGAGGTCAGCGTCGAACGTCCACGTCTCGCGACCAGCGCCGCCAGAAAGGCGCGCCAGCCCCGAGAGCACTGGTTCGTTTCCGGTCTGGGCCTTGAGGAACTTCTTCAGACCGGCCTCAACCGTTGCTGTATCCAACGATTACTCCGTTTGGTCGAGGAATTCGCTCAGGCCGTAGCCCTTGCGGTCACCGTCGAGCGTGTATTCGGTCATGCCTTCGCCAATGTGGGTGAACATGCCGGAACGCCGGTTGCGAAGGGGAATGAAGCCTTTCACCACGCCCTCCACGGAATGCTTGGTTCCGTCTTCGAGAGTGACGTGGGCGGTGAATCCCGTGTGGTAATTCGTGTCGCCTTCATAGCGCTCGTCGATGGTCGCTTCGCTAATGCGGATGAGCTTGTCCGGGCCTTTGTGGAAGACGCCACCGACGCGCCCGCCAACGATCGAGAGGACCATCCCAATGTCGTCGCCGTAGTTGCCCGTGATCCA
>JBDTNM010000043.1:0-17384 GCA_039933735.1 bacterium
CGGTTCTTCACGGATAACCCGCAGAACCACAGCCAGATCAAGGATGCTGACCTCAAGAAGATCGCCGACGACGCTGCTTCCGAACTCAGTGAGGAGAAGCGCAAGGAACTCTTCGCCCAGGCGCAGATCAAGAACGCCCAGAACATGTATTACATTCCGAACGTTGCCGGTGCAGGCACCGGTTGGGGCGCCGGCCAGGCGACCCTGAACAACTACGGCGTGTACAACACCAAGTCCTACGGATGGCAGTCAGAAGTCGCTCCTTTCTACTGGAAGGGCTAATCCGACTCTTGCGAATCCAAGGATCCGGGGGCGCCTCGAGCGCCCCCGGATCATGTGGCCAACTTCTCTGGAGCCATCAATGCAACGCTACATTGCCCGACGCCTGCTCCTGATGATCCCCACGCTCCTCGGTGTCACGTTCGTTGTCTTCATCATGGTGCGTGCGGTGCCGGGCGATGTCATCGACCAGATCCTGGGAGACTTCGGGGCCGGCGACGTAGCTACTAAGGCGGCCCTCCGCAAGGAGTACAGCCTGGATGGAAACGTCGTCACCCAGTACGTGCGCTGGCTTGGGCACCTCGCCCGATTCGACCTCGGCAAGTCGATCATTAGTGACCGAACAGTCGCGAGCGAGCTGAAGACCCGGCTGCCCGTCACGCTTGAGTTGAGTTTCCTCGCGATCATTTTCTCCATGGTTGTCGCGATTCCCGTAGGGATCTTATCTGCGATCCGGCAGGACTCATTAGCCGACTACGTGGGCAGGAGTTTCGCGATCTCGTTGCTGGCTGTGCCCGGGTTCTGGGTTGGCCTCATGCTGATCACGCTCGCGGGAAGGTACTTCACGTGGGGCGTTCCACCGAAGAACTACATCAACTTTACCGATAACCCGATAGGCAACATTCGGATGCTTTCGGTCCCGGCGATGATTCTCGGGGCAGGGTTGTCCGGTGGCGTCATGCGGTTCACCCGTTCGGCGATGCTTGAGGTGCTGCGCCAGGACTACGTGCGCACGGCCTGGTCCAAAGGCCTCCGAGAACGTGTCATCATCACCCGCCACGTGATGCGCAATGCATTGATACCGGTCGTCACGGTTGTCGGCCTGCAGTTGCCGATCCTGGTCGGCGGCACGGTCATCATCGAGACCGTGTATTCCATCCCGGGGATGGGCCGCTACTACGTGTCCTCGGTGAATCAGTTGGATTACCCGGTAATCCAGGCCATCAACATCATCGTGGCGCTGGTCGTTGTCTTCGCCAACCTCGGGGTCGATCTGCTGTACTCCGTGCTCGACCCAAGGATCAGGTACAGCTAAATGAGCAGCACCAGCGAAGCACTCGTCCTCGAACAATTCGCGCTCCGGCAGCAAGAGCGCTGGCCAGTCCGTTGGCGCCGCAATTTGTGGCGTTTCATCACCACCAAGCCGTTGGGCGCCTTCGGGGCCGCCATCGTCATCTTGTTCCTCCTGATGGCAATCGCGCCTCAGTTGTTCTATACCCAGAATCCGAACCCGAGCCCGAATCCCATCCTTGAGCGACTCCAGGGTCCCTCGGCCGCCCACTGGTTCGGGACTGACCAATTTGGACGGGATGTCTATAGCCGCATCGTCTACGGCGCCCGAACCTCGATCATCATCGGATTCCTGGTGGTGTTCGTGAGTGCGGCAATCGCCTCCGTGGTCGGCACGGTCTCCGGCTACTTCGGCGGCTGGCTCGACATGATTCTTCAGCGCGTGGTTGATGTCGGAATTGCTTTGCCGGGGCTGATTTTCATCATCCTCGTGGTCACCACGCTCACGAATTTCCCACCGGCCTTCATTGCCGACCCAATGCACTTATCGCCGTCCGGGAAAGTGGTGTTTCGGATAGCGGTGGCCCTCGGATTCCTTGTCGCCTTTGGATCGTCACGTGTTATTAGAGGCGCGGCGATTTCGGCGAAGCAGAACATGTACGTGGAGGCTGCACGCGTAGTCGGGGCGACGGACGCCCGGATCATCGCCAAGCACATTTTCCCGAACGTGTTCGCCGTGGTGTTGGTCTCAGCTTCGATTCAGATTGGCGGCGCCATTCTGACGGAGTCCGCGCTCTCTTTCCTGGGCTACGGCGTACAACCGCCTACACCGAGTTGGGGACGCATGCTCAATGAGGCTCGCGAGCAACTGACGCGGCATCCGCACCTCGCGATTTTCCCCGGACTCGCGATTTTCCTGGCGGTGTATTCGTTCAACATGCTGGGAGATGCGCTCCGAGACGTGCTCGATCCGCGCCTGCGCGGCTCCCGCTAGTACCCGGTTTCTATCCACCAATCGAGCAGGCGTGCCAGCGTGGCACGCCTTTCTCGTCGCCATACTCGCCTCAGGCCCTTTGAATCTGTAAAATCAGTCAACGGGCCCCCGGAAGCGGGGCCCGGAGTGTGTCCGCCATGCCTATTATCGTCGTAGTCGGCGGGCAGTGGGGCGACGAAGGCAAAGGCCGAATCGTCGACTTACTCGCCCGCAAAGCGAAGGTTGTTGCCCGCTACAGTGCGGGAAATAACGCCGGCCACACGATCGTCAACGATCGTGGAGAGTTCAAACTCAACCTGGTGCCGGCTGGCATCTTTTATCCCGAGAAGACGTGCGTGATCGGCAATGGCGTCGCGGTGGATCCCGGCGTCTTGCTGGGTGAAATTGGCATGCTCCAGGCGAAAGGCATCGACACCACGAAGCTGCGCCTGAGCGATCGCGCCCAGCTCGTGATGCCCTGGCATGTAGCGCTGGACAAACTCGACGAAGCCTCACGCGGCGAGCATGCAATTGGGACAACGGGCAAGGGCATCGGCCCCTGCTTCGTCGACAAGGTTGCGCGCCGCGGAGTGCGAGTGGCGGACCTGTTGCGGCCGGAAGACCTGGTCCCGCGCATGAAGACGTCTCTGGACTACGCCAACAAGGTGATCGTCGGCGTGTATGGCGGCGAGCCGATCGAGTTCGACCCCTGTTACCAGACCTACCTCGAATACGGGCAACGGCTTTCGCCGTATATCGCCGACGTCCAGGAGATCGTGCTCGACGCGCACAAGCGCGGTGAGTACGTCCTTCTTGAAGGCGCTCAAGGGTCGTTGCTCGACCTTGACCACGGGACGTACCCCTACGTCACTTCCAGCGTGCCCAGCAGTTCCAGTGGCGGGGCGGCCCTGGGGGTCGGCATTGGCCCGACGGACATCCAGCGCGTCGTGGGAGTGTTCAAGAGCTATTGCACGCGCGTCGGAAACGGACCGTTCCCGACGGAGCTGTTCGACGACACCGCCGCCCAACTTCGCGACCACGGCAAGGAGTACGGCCGTGGCGAGTACGGGACGACGACCGGCCGTGCTCGGCGGATCGGTTGGCTGGATGCAGTGGCGGCGCGCTACAGCGTCCGCTTCAACGGCCTGGCGGCAGTGGCGCTGACCCGCCTCGATGTCCTCGATAGCCTCAAGACGATCAAGATTTGCACCGGCTACGAGTTGGACGGCAAGGTGATCTCGACGTTCCCATCGCGCGAATCGACCCTGGATCGGATCACCCCGATTTACGAAGAGATGCCGGGTTGGGAGAAGCCGACGACTGAAGTGCGGACGTTCGATGACCTGCCGCCCGAGGCGCAATCGTTTATCCGCCGCGTCGAGACGCTGCTGGAATGCCCGGTAGACCTGATTTCCGTCGGACCGAGCAGGGAGCAGGCTGTCATCGTCAACCCGATCTTCTGAGACTCGCCACGAATTGGTTCCCAGCACCCCGCGAGTTTTGGCACTCTTCCGGGGCCACGGGCGGCGGTAGCCTCAGCGGATGACCGAAGTTGCAACCCGTCCAATCGCTCCTGTCACGCTCGAAGGGGCGCACGTCCGCCTGGAGCCGCTTTCGCTCGCGAGGCTGGAAGACCTACTCGCCGCGGCATCTGAGAGCCGGGAGACCTACGGCTGGACCTGGGTGCCGGATACCGCCGCGGCGATGCGCGAGTACGTTGAGGTAGCGTTGGACCTGGCCGCGAAGCAGCAGGCCGTTCCGTTCACGACGATCAACCGGGCGACCGGGCTGGTTGTGGGCAGCACGAGGTTCGCGAACTTCGAGGATCACGGCTGGAAGCCCGGTCAGGCGTTCTACCGCGGTGCTGGCGCCCCCGACGGCGTTGAGATTGGCTGGACGTGGCTCGCTGCTTCGGCACAGAGGACACGCATAAATTCGGAAGCCAAGCTTTTGATGATGCGGCACGCGTTTTCGCACTGGGGTGTGCGGGTTGTGCGGCTGCAGACGGACAGCCGAAACTCCCGTTCGCGGGCGGCCATTGAGCGGCTTGGTTGCCAGTTGGATGGGGTCGTTCGAGCACACAAAGCGGCAGCCGACGGTGCGATCCGGGATTCGGCGACGTACTCCATGCTCGAGAGCGAATGGCCGGCCGCGGAAGCTGCGCTGATGCAGCGATTGGCCCGCGGATAGGTCGCGAATCCTGGTCTGGTTTGGTAGCTGGCACCCGCGACGGGGCATGTCGAGGCTCCGAAGTGGTTCTAGGACTTTGGTCGAAACGGCCATAAGCTTGGTACCACTAAACGACAGCCGGGCTGCACACGCGCCCGAAGGAGAACTCAAGATGTCACAGACCGGAACGTGGGCAGTCAAAGTTGGCCTGGCGCAGATGCTGAAGGGCGGGGTGATCATGGATGTGGTGACCCCGGAGCACGCGCGGATCGCGGAAGAGGCGGGAGCCTGCGCGGTGATGGCCCTGGAGCGCGTGCCTTCGGACATTCGCAAAGATGGCGGCGTAGCGCGAATGAGTGACCCGGAGATGATCCTCGGCATTATCGATGCCGTGACCATCCCGGTGATGGCAAAGGCGCGCATCGGTCATTTCGTTGAAGCGGACGTCTTGCAAGCACTCGGGATCGACTACATCGATGAATCGGAAGTCCTGACTCCGGCCGACGAGACGCACCACATCGATAAGCACCAGTACACGGTGCCGTTTGTCTGCGGTTGCCGGAACCTTGGCGAGGCATTGCGACGGATCGGTGAGGGCGCAGCCATGATCCGGACGAAGGGCGAAGCCGGCACAGGCGACATCGTCGAGGCGGTGCGTCACATGCGGACGGTGCAGGACGAAATCCGGCGCATCCGGAACATGGCCGACGACGAGATTTACACGACGGCGAAAGAGCTTGGCGCACCCCTGGAGCTGGTCATGCAGGTGAAGCGGGAAGGTCGGCTGCCGGTGGTGAACTTCGCCGCCGGGGGCGTCGCCACTCCAGCCGACGCTGCGCTGATGATGCGCCTGGGCGCCGACGGCGTGTTCGTTGGCTCGGGAATCTTCAAGTCGGAGAATCCTCCCCTGGTGGCCAGGGCGATTGTCGAAGCGACAACGCACTTCAACGATGCTGACGTCATCGCTCGCGTGAGCACCGGCCTCGGCAAGGCCATGCCGGGCATCAGCGTTTCTTCGCTGCCCGAAAAGGAACTGCTCGCGACGCGCGGCTGGTAGCTGGTCGCCCCAGAAACAACCGGTGCGAGGCCCGGCGATTTCGCCGGGCCTTTCGGTTCCCTTCGAGGGTGGGCCGGCGATTCTCGGGGAGGGCTCCTAGACCACGGACTGCGGAGGCGGCAACAATGGCTGGTGATGCAAACAGCCAGCGAAGCCAATATTGCACCTGTTGTACGGCTGCTGACCGACGGGACGGCCTGGCGGAAGTGTGTCGTGACCCCGGCCCGGCAGGCGGCTGCCTTCGTACCCTGGGAGAAGCTGACCGCTCAACCGGTGCGCGTTTCGCGCGGGCTTGCGATCAAAGTGGTGACGCGCGCCGGCCGCAAAGAAGCGACCGCGACTCTCACTCCCGAGCAATGGTCGTCCCGGCTTTCCGAGGCGATCGAAGCCGGGCCCTGCCACATGGATGTGCTGACGAACGATACCGATTGGCACGCGCGACGCACCCGGGAGGGTCATTGGCTGGTCAGCAAGTCCAAGCCGTCGCGACCGTCTGCCGGGCCTTCGGAACCGGTTGCGCATGACCGCCAGACCAACCTGCAGCTGCCTGCCGATGATGACCGGACGAAGCAGCTGTTCGTCGAACTTGGGCTGTTCTCGCCGAGCGGACAGGTGCTGGGCGATATGGCGGCGAAGTTCCGGCAAGTGCAGCACTACCTCGAACTCCTCCGCCCGCTGCCGATCTGGAACGAAGGCCGCACGGTACGCGTGGTCGATGCTGGCTGCGGCAAGGCGTATCTCAGTCTTGCACTCGTTCTCTGGGCCGAACGAAACGGATGCAAACTCAAGCTCGACACTGTGGATGCCGCTCCGGACGTCATCGAAACGGTGCGGGCGATCGCTCGCAAAGTGCAGCTGAATAACGTCGAGTCGCATGCGACGTCTATCGCGGAGTTCGCGTCAGAGCACTCCGAGACTGTCGACCTCCTGGTGAGTCTGCACGCGTGTGATACGGCGACCGACGAAGCGTTGGCCGCCGGTGTGCAACTTGGCGCGCGGGCAATCGTCCTGGTGCCCTGCTGCCACCAAGAACTGGTCGGGCAGATCGAGGGTGCGAGCAAAGGGAACCGCCTGCCGGCTCGCGATCGGTGGGAATCCGCGCTTCGTAGCGGGCTGCTGAAGCACCGCCTTTCCGACATCATCACGGATAGCTTGCGAAGTGCGGCGCTCGAAGCGCTGGGCTACAAGGTGGACGTGGTGGAGTTCATTTCGCCGGAGGCAACGGCGAGAAACCTGATGATCCGGGCCGAAAAACGGTACTCGGGGTCGACCCCGCAGACGAGGCACGCGCTCGAACGCTATCGCCAGTTAGCTGAAGAATGGGCCGTCACGCCCGCGCTCGAACGGCTCCTCGGACCGGCCTGGCCGCCGGCTTAGGCTTCTTCGCCGATTGTTTCATAGACCTTCGCCAGCAGTTCCTGAGGCCGGTATGGCTTCTGCATGAACCCGGCCAGGCCCTTGCCCGTGAAATTTTCGGTCGCGTCCTGCTCGTTGTACCCGCTGGTGAGCACGACGCGGACGTTGGGGTCGACTTTCAGTAGCTCGCGGAATGTTTCTTCGCCGTCCATGTGGGGCATGGTCATATCGAGCAGGACGAGGTCGATTCCCGGGTGCTCGGCGTAAACGCGCAGGCCGTCAGCCCCATCTTCCCCAAGGAGAACGCTAAAGCCGGCGCGTTCGAGGATGCGGCGAGTGACCGTGCGCACCGTTGCGTCGTCGTCCACGATGAGGATGATGCGGCCGGCCGAACCTTCGCCGCCGCTCACTTCCGTTGCCAAGTCAGACCTCCCTGGAACCGCGCCATCGGCGGGAAACAGCACCTGGAATGTGGTGCCTCGCCCGGGCTCAGAATACAACTTTATGGTGCCCTTATGGCCCCGCACGATGCCGAGCACGGCGGCAAGACCCAGCCCGCGCCCTGTGAACTTCGTGGTAAAAAACGGGTCGAAGACGCGGGCCCGCGTCTCCGCGTCCATGCCGACACCTGTATCGGCAACCTCCAGGAAGACATAGTCCCCGGCGGGGATATCGTCGTGGACGTAGGTGCCAGCCAGGAACTCCTTGTCCGCGTGGATGAGCCCGGTGCTTACTGAGATAACTCCAGCGTGGTCGCCGAGTGCATCGGACGCGTTCATGATCAGGTTCATCACCACCTGGCGGATCTGGGTAGCGTCCCCTTCGATTGCCGGAAGGGCGGCCGGGAAGTCGTATTTCAGTTCTGCGCGCTTCGAAACCGAGACGGTGAGTAAGTGCGCCATCTCCTCAACGACCCGCGAGAGGTTGATGGGCTCGACGATGAAACGGCCTTTGCCGGAGTACGCAAGCATCTGTTTTGTGAGTTCGGCGGCGCGTTGAGCGGCCAGTTCGATGTCCTCGACGGTTTGGCGCGCCGGAGATTCTGGCGTCAGTTCCATGAGAGCGAGGCCTGCGTTGCCGAGAATGGCCACAAGCAGGTTGTTGAAGTCGTGGGCGATCCCGCCTGCGAGCACGCCGAGACTCTCCATCTTTTGGGCATGCTGCATCTGCAGATCCAGTCGCTTCCGCTCGGCTTCGGCGCGGCGTTCGGTGGTAATGTCCGTGACCACGGTCAGGACGTGATGGACGATGCCGGCCTCGTCGAATTCTGGGACCATGCGGGTGCGGAAATACGTTGGCTCGGGACCTTCGACCGTGTATTCGAATTCAGCTGGTTCGCCAGACTCAAGAACCGATTGCTGGCGGGCCGCGAACAGGCCACCAAGTTGGCCCGGAAAGTGCATTTCGTCGGTACGGCGGCCAAGGACGCGTTCGGAGGCGATACCGAGCTCGCGCTCTGCGGTGCGATTGACGAAATCAACACGCAGTTCGCGGTCGACCCGCGTGATGTAGTCGGGCGAGTTGTCGACGAGGCTGCGGAAACGCGCTTCGCTCTGGCGAAGGGCGGCCTCCTGGATGCTGCGGTGTGTGACGTCGAAGGCCGAAACGATGACTGCGGGCTTCCCGTGATAGGTGATCAGCGAGGCCGTGAGCTCCATCTGGCGCTGCTCGCCGTTAGCGGTTACCACCGGCAACTCGTACCGATCGGGCGGCTGTTCGCCCCTCATGCGGTCGTGGGCGCGCCCCAGCAGGTCCCGTGCGCCCGCCTCGCCTAGCATGACGACGAGCGAATCCAGGTCGTGCAGGCGTTCTCGGGAGTAACCCGTGAGGCGTTCGGCGGCGGCGTTCACCATCACGATCTTTTCGCCATCGAAGACCCAGACTCCGGCCGAGAGCGAGTCGACAATCTGGTGGAGCTGTTCTTCGCTCTCTTTAAGGGCGAGTTCCGCGACTTTGCGCTCGTGAATATCGACGGTGAGGCCGGAGATTCGGTCTGCCTCGGGACGGCTAATTTCGCCTATCCCGGAAATCCAGCGGTATGTGCCATCCAGCAATTGGACCCGGTATTCTCGCGGCTCCGAAGGGATCAGCGCCCGCCCCAAAACGCGAGCGCGGGTCACTTCAAAATCGTCCGGGTGAATCATGGCCAGGGAGCCGCGCATGGTCTTCGGCATCTCTTCCACGGTGCGCTGATGGATGTGGGCCGAGACGTGGGAATGCTCCATCACATCCGTCGCGATGTTGTAGCTCCAGGCGCCGATGCGGGCGCCTTCGAGGGCCTCGCGCAGACGCAATTCACTGCGTTCGATGGCTTCCGCTGCTGCGCGCTCGCTGGTGACGTCGTGGGCGACGCTCGCCGTCCCGACCATCGTCCCTTCGCTATCGAGCAACGGGAAGAGGACCGACGCGGTGGTCACGGTGGTGCCATCCTTGCGCCGCCAATTCCGCGTGTCGCCACTTATCGTCTCGCCGGCGAGCACGTGGCGCCGTACTTCGTCCAGGCCTTCAGTGCCGCGGGGATCGAAGAGGAATTCGAAGGTCTTGCCTATGACTTCTTCCGCCGAGTAACCGAAGATCTGTTCGGCGCCGCCGTTCCAGGATGTGATTGCGCCGTCGAGACTACAACTCATGATGGCTTCGGAAGCGGACTCGACGATGGTGGCGAGCCGCAACTCGGCTTCGCCGGCGCGCCGGACCGAGGTGACATCGCGTGTGATGCTCAGCGCACTGACCACCCGTCCGTGCACGTCGTGTTCGGGGACGATTTTGGTTTGGAGGAACCGTCCGCCATCAAGCGACGATTGGCGCTCGAATTGGACGGGCTTGCCCTCTTGCATCGCCTCAGCCATGGCGACTTCCCAATCTCGCAGGTCGGGCTCATCCGGGAAGCTTTCACTGGGCCGCTTCCCCAGCAGGTCATCGAGGGTGGCCTCGGAGGCTTCGAGGACGGCGCGGTTGACGAAGGTTCGGCGAAGTTCGCGATCGACGCGGACGATCCAGTCGGGCGAATTTTCGGCGAGGGATCGGAACTCGCGTTCCCGGCGGGCCGCCTCGGCTTCCGCCAGTTTCCGTTCGCTGATATCGGTGATGCTGCCGCGCACGAGTTGCCGGTCGAACGGTGGGAGACGCACCAGCCGCAATTCACAAGGTATCTCTTCGCCGAGCGCGTTTTGGTGCAACCACTCGAAGACCGGGATTTTGCCCTCCATGGCGTCATTCAGGAAGGCGGCCGCCTTGTTCGCGGAAGATTGCCCGTCCGGCTGCACCTCCGGGCTGAGTTCCACGGGTCCCAACTGCAGAATGCGTTCGTGCGATAGCCCGAAAAGCTTGCATGCGTTCGAGTTGGCCTTGACGAAGCACCCGGATTCGAGATCGACGACGACAATGGCGTCGGGGGCATGTTCAAACATGATCCGGTACCGCTCTTCGCTCTCCCCGAGGGTCGGCGAGTTCGACGCTGGAGTATCAAGGGGCGGCGGGTTTCGGTGATGTCCGCGGTTCACGTAGTCCAACTCGGCGAATTGCCCTTAGTAGTAATACGGTAAGTGGATTTTCTGTCATAGACCCTAGGGAAATGCCCTAATCGCTCCAGCGGTCCCACTTCACCAATTCATCAAGGGGAAGGCGCTGACGTCCGCCGCTCAACGGATACTTCGTATCGGGGAAGCCGAGGGCCACGACGATGGCGACGGTGTGCTCCGGCGGAAGTGCGAGCGTCGTGGAGGCAGATTCGGGGCGGTGCAGTGAAACCGGGCAGCTGGCGATCCCTTCGGCCCAGGCGGCGACCATAAGGTTCTGCGCGGCGCGGCCGGCGTCCAGACCGCTTCCGCCCGGAGCGAGGACGATCGCGATGGAGAGCTTGCTTTCGAGGATTGGCTGAGAGTAATCACCGCAGGAAGCGAGCGCTTCCCTGGCGGACGGATCGCGCATCACGACCATGCGGACGGGTTGAGAGTTTTTGGAACTGCCGGCCATTCGCCCGGCCTGGAGGATGCGGGTGAGTTGGTCGTCAGGAATCGGGTCGTTGGTGTAATGGCGGGTGTCCCGTTTGCTGATGATGGCGCGGTAAGCATCCAATGCAGCGGTCTCCGAAGCGGCGGCGTGATTCGCGCGCATCCTACAGGGGAGCCGAGGGCGACGGTCAACTACACGTGCGATAGGCCGAGACGGTCGCGCCAGAACGGGTTGAACACTGGCGCGCGCTCTTATCGACGAGCAGGTGGCCGTCGTCAGCGAGCGAGATGGGGTAGCGGTCGAGGTTCGCGCCGTCGCCGTTGAGGCGGGCGCCAGAGATGTCGTAGATCGCGCCGTTGCAGGTTTCGCGCAGGATCGTGCTCGCGCCCCGGGCATCGGCGGTCATCGCTGCAGACAGGGCCAGGGCCGAGACGCCAAGCGACGGATCCGAGATGTCGGCAAGGTTCACCCGGCAGCGCTGGGCCTGGTTGGCGCGGTTCGCCTGGTCGAGGTCCGCGAGGGCGACAAACGTGCCGTCACGGAGCCGGACGATGAAGAAATTCTCGGCCCCTACGAATTCAATCGAGCCCTCGGCGTAGGCCTCGGACACGTCCAGCCGGACCTTGCCGTCGTTCGCCCCAGACTCGAGGAAGGTGATCGCGAAAAGCCCGAAGAGAATGAGTACAACCATTGCAGCGGCGGCCAGGAAACAGCCGAGGAACACCGGCGGCCGCACTGCGTTGGGAGAAGGATCGATTCCCATGGTGGTCAGCGTAACGATGCCGCGGCGGGGGCGTTGTCGGCGGTGAGCATTCTCAGCCGGCGGGCACGAAGATCACCCGTGCCATCGGTGAGCGCCCGGGAGATCGTTGCTTCGACGGCAGCGTGCAGTGACTGCTCCGGTACGACCGAATCGATAAGCCCCCAGCGCCTGGCTGCCGTTGTATCGAGAGACTCACCCGTGAGGATGAGCGACGCGGCGGCTCCCGGCGGGATGAGCCTTGGCAGCGTTTGCGTGCCGCCCGCGCTCGGAATGTAACCGAGGGTCACTTCAGGCAGAGCGAAGGCCGCGCCTTCGGCGGCGATTCGCACGTCGCAACAGAGCGGCAATTCGAGGCCCGCGCCGAAACAGAATCCATGCATCACCGCAATCGTCACGCAGCGATGGTTGAGGAGCGTCCACCAGAGATCGCGTTCATGGCGCGCGGCCCGCGCGGACATGACCGATGGGGCCGTGCCGAATTCCGAGATATCCGCGCCAGCGCTAAAGGCGCGGCCAGCGCCCTGAAAGACGATCACTCGGATCTCCGGGATGTCGTTGCAAGCGGCGAGATATTCCCAGAGCAGGTCGCGCATCTCGAGGTTGATCGCGTTCAACCGGTCAGGGCGATTGAGCGTGATCGTCGCGACCCCGCGGGCGTCGGCTTCGAAAAGGACGAGACTCATGCGGGCAGTTTACGTCGCAGCCGTCGTCCCAAGGGAACCTATGCTCCGGGCAACGCGGGCAGTGGAGCAGGTTCGAAGCGGTCGAGGACGTCGTAGGCCTTCAGGTCCATGATCGCGGAGAGCGACCGGTCCAGCATTTTCGTTGCCAGGGCCAGGCCACGTTCGTTCGCCAGGTCGATGGAGCCGCCGGCGGTGATGGGATAGTTCAGACAACCCATGGTGGAGGCGCGATAGTCATCCCAGCACTGGTCGAATGAGTAATCCTTCACGCCCTGCTCGCAGAGGGCCTTGTGGTAGTCCTTGAGGATCGATTCTTCGTTCGCTGCGCGGATCGATGGCTCGACGCTCTGGCTCATGAAGTAGGCGACGTCGTACGGGCCTCGGCCCTTGATCGCGATTTGCCAGTCGATGAGGGTAACCGGAGCCGTACCGTCGGGGCTCCCCCAGAACACGTTGTCCAGCCGCACATCGCCATGGCAGAGGGTCGATGCGCCCGATGCGAAATAGTCCTGCATCGGGTTCATCCGGGGCAGGTACTCCATGGCGAAGTGCTTCTGGTGGTCGGTCAGGTGGTCGCCGAATTTCTGCATAAACGGTTCGAGCGACTGCGCATAGGCCAGTGCCGCGAACTTGATGGTTGGCGAGTTGATCGCCGGTATCCAGTCGAGAGCGGTGAGTTCCGGGGAGTTCCACCAGCGCGCGTGCAGCTTCGCCAGCTCACTAACCAACGTCCGGCATTCATCCGCGGAAGCGCCTGCCACCTGGTCGCCGATGGGGAGCGCGCCGAGGTCTTCCATGAGCACGACATACTGGACCGTGGCGCCATCGCCGCCCGCGAAATACGACTGCGCGGACCTGACCCCAATGTCGTTGCAGAGTTCGTTATAGAAGCGAACTTCCTTCTCGTAGAAGCCGAGCATCTGGGCGATGCCCTTTCCACCCGGGTCAGCCGTGGGGATCTTGGCGATGAGCGTTTTCGGGGCCTTCGCTTCGGAAGCGCTGTAGGTGGGGGTAATTCGAGCGAGTTCGCCGAGGATGCCTACGCCCTGGCCGATGGTGACCTTTTCCATCGATGTCACGGAGCAACTCTCGATGTGGCCGTTCACTCGAAGGGCGGCCGTGAGCCAGGCCGGGGTAATCTCATCCATCGATGCCGGGATCGCAACGTTCGTCATGCTGTTTTCGTCCTCCGAGCGCTAGATACGCTCGCTAGAGTTCAGGTGTCGGCGCTTTGGTCGGATCGCGCAGTTCGGTCCAGAGCAGGGCAATCACTGTGCTGACTGCGGCGAACCCGAGCGCGATTCCGCCGAGAATCGAATAGGTGTCGCGGGCGGTCATCGAGGTTCCACCGTCGTGGTCGGCGACGAGGTCGAGGATGGTGAAGAGCAGCGCCAGGAAGAAGAAGCCGATCGGTACCGCGAGAGCCGAGAACTTGCCGCGCATGGCGAGGTGACCGAGACCGACGCCCGCGATGACGAGGACAGGAATGACCGTCACGAGCCACTCACGGTGGTTGTGCCACGAGTCTCGGAGCGAAAACAGCATCGCCGTCAGGCCCACGGATATCACCAGTCCGAGCGCGAATCCAGCCCAACGCTTCGCGAGGAACAGGCGCGAGAGAGCCGGGGCCTTGGGCCGCTGGGAGCGATCGTGGATCCAGGTGCTCTTTTCGGACTCGACGGGTGCGGGCACAGTGAGGTTGGCCATAACTCGCGAATTGTGTCCCGCGGCCCGCTCTTGGGCAACGGCGGGACGCGGGATTCTCATCCGTGCGGTAGCCTTCGCTCGTGGTTGCATCTGTCCTTGAACTGGCAGCGAATGAGTTTGCGGACCTGGCGGGACGGCTCGAACGTGCGCGTGACCTTCGAGATGCCGGGGTTGTGCTGCTCGATGCCACCGGTGAACTGCCCGAACGGTTCGAAATCACGACCGAAGACCTTCGTTCAGTCACGTTATTCGAATTGCCAGTCCTCTTTGCCTTCGAAGGAGCAGTCTCCCGCGGTCTCGCCGAATTGGCGCTCGCCTGCGATCTCCGAATCTGCGGCGAGCGAGCCTCCATGAAGGGGCGGTTGAAGGGTAATGCCCGGGCGAGGACGCTGGCGGATGAAACGACCGCGCTGGCGCTGTTCCTGGGACAGCGTGAAATGCCCGCCGAGGCGTTGCTTGCGGCTGGATTGGTCTCGCACGTGACTCCGGCAGGTGGCGCCCTTGGCGAGGCCAGGCGCCAGGCCGAGGTGATTGCTTCGCGCGGGCCGCTTGCGGTGAGACTGGCAAAGGAGGCAATCTGGCGTGGGCTGGCTCAGCCGCTCGAACAGGCCCTTCGTTTCGAGACAGATTTGACCTTGCTACTGCAGACAACGAAAGATCGCGCTGAAGGGGTTCGAGCGTTCTTAGAGAAGAGACCCCCGATTTTCACAGGTGAGTGACCAATGATTGTAATGCTGGAAGAGCCAGAAGCCTGGTCGCTGATGATGCTCGTCAGCGCCGTGGCTATCGACAACGCTGAGCTATCGAACGAAGCCAAGGAGTCCATCAAGCGATGGCGCAGCGACCGTCCCGAGGGTTCGCCGGGCCTGGAGAAGGTAACGGACGACCTCAATAAGTCGCTCAACGCCCACCTCGATGCGAAGTTCCTTCGACGCATAAAGAGCAAGGGCCGCTACGAAACGGTGAAGCAGTAATGGAAGTTAAGTTCACCGACGACGAAATCGCAGAAGCTCTGACCGTGCTCGTGAACCACATGGCCGCGGACGCCGGTCTGAGTGACAAAGACCGGGCGATGTTGAAGCGCTGGCGCTCATCGAAGATGAAGCTCGGCGGGGATGACATGCAGGAACTGGTGGAGAAGGCCAACGAGGACTTCGCCCGTATGTTCGTCCGCCGCGAGCGCAGCGCGATCCAGAAGCACGACTGGAACGACTAGCCTCGTAAATCGGAGTTCCGCGATGGGCCGGGAGGTTCTCCCGGCCTTTTCGCCGTCCCGATGACAACCGCATCTCGGATTTTTAACACGGACGATGTACTCTGCGCGTCGCCCACTTGAGGCAAACTACTCGGAGAAACTGAACAATGGCGAACTACCTTTTGGTGTATCACGGCGGCGGCGAAATGAGCTCGGACCCGGAAGTCCAGGCAAAATCCATGCAGGACTGGATGAGCTGGTTCGGCGGCATGGGCGCTGCTGTCGTCGATGGCGGGAACCCGGTGAGCCGAAACTGGATGGTGACCAAGGACGGCACGACTGAAGATGGCGGCGCGAACCCGGCCAGCGGCTACAGCGTTGTGAGCGCGGATAGCATGCAGGCGGCGCTCGAAATGGCCGTGGGCTGCCCGATCATCGCCAGCGGCGGAAGCGTGGAAGTCTGCGAGACGTTTAACGCGGGCGGCTGATCCCCGAGCGCGTGGCGCGCGTTAGCCCAGTTCGAAACTAAACCGTTCGCGGAACCGGACTAACGCGCGCAGCAGCGGCCCACCCACAATCACAATCACAAAGGCGTTGCAGAGGCTTCGGAAGAGGTCCCAGCCGAAGCTTGTGAGCAGGTAGTAGTTCCAATAGCGCCGCAGCGTTTCGGCAGGCCCGAGCCCTGCTTCGTATGAGACGTCGGGGCCGGCGGCGAAAAAGGGCCATGACCAAAGGTTGGTGATTGCGCCAAACAAAAGCCCCCAGAGCATCCCGAAGGCGACAACGAGGCCCACTTCGCCTTTTCCGGATATGCCCATGCGTTGGGTGACGCTCCGGAGACCTCCGGCAGAGATGCCCATCCAGGCCGAAGCGAACATCTGGAATGGCAGCCAGGGACCGATGCCCCCGGTGATCACAGCACTGAGGAAGAACGACAGGGCTCCCAGCAGGAACCCCATGCGGGCGCCGAAAGCGTAGCCGCCGAGGATGATCAGGAAGAAGTAGAGATTCGCCCCCGCGGGCAGCGTGAGCGTGCGCAGGACCGCGGCGAGCGCCGCTAGCACCCCGAGCGCCGCCAGTGATTTGCTGTTCAATCCGCCAGCCGTCAGATCAGCGACGACGAGAACCAAACAGAGCGCGGCAGTGAGGGCGAAAACGACTGGCGCATCGGTGCGGTGCGCGAACGTTTCGGTTCCGCTGTGACGGAGGGCCGGTGCAAAAAACGGGCTCAGGTAGGCGGCCAGGCCGAGAAGATTGAGGCCGACGAACACCAGGTTGCCGGGATCAAACGACCAGCGGCGAGCTGGACGCGGCAGGCTGGAAGGGAGGCTAATTGCCACGACGCCTCCTTGCCAGGACGGCCGTCGCGATCAGGACGAGCAGTGCCGCGGCGATGCCGCCGAAGGCCAGGTACGCGGTCCTGCTCGAACCGTCGTCCGAAGAGCCGGTCGCGGGCGCGAGCCGCGGGGCCGAGGTTGGCGCGGCCGTTGCAACCTTCTCACCGAGGGTCACGGTGACCGTTGGTGCCGCCGCCGATGACGTCACGCTCGGGGATTCGCTGACGACCGGTTCTTCCGTTCCCGGAGTTTGAGACGATGCGGCCGGAGAATTCGACGTTGGCGCAACAAGGGTCGGAGCCAGCGGCGTATTCGTGGCGGCGAGGGTTGGCGACGGTGCGATTCCCCCGCGGGGATCATGGCCGCAGATCTGGTTAAAGGTGATGTCCTGTGGAGCGGGCGCGCTGTTGGCAGCCCCTTTGCCCCACTTCCATCCATGTACGTCACCGTCCTTCGCTTTGAGCAGATTGAAGGCGAGGGACGAGTAGACCCAGTTCTTCCCGTACTGCCGGGTGAAGAAGGCCCAGTACATGCAGTCGCCGCCCTGGCACTGGCAGAAACACGACGTGAAGGAGCTCGCGTCCTGGCAACCGGTGGCGCCCAGGGCACAGACCGCGAGGCCGCTCCCGCCGCCGAAGGCTTCCACGCTGATGCCGACGTTCTTGAGGAGATCCTGGCCGGTGATGCCGTCGCCTTTAAAGGCAACGCAGTAGGTGGTCACCTGATCGCCGTTTTGGACAACCAGCCCAACCTCTCCGTCTGCTTGAGCCATGGAGACGAAGGCCATGGCGAACACAAACCCGGCGAGAAGGCCGGCAAGGCGGAGACGTGATGCATCAGGCACGAGCCACCTCGTTCAGCGTCACCGCGCCGGGCAGCAGCCGTCCGACCTGGGACGGA
>JBDTNM010000044.1:0-17194 GCA_039933735.1 bacterium
ACGGCCATCTATGGCTGGGACGCGTCGGCTCAGCAGTGGCTCGGGTTCTTCCCGTCCGGGGTTAACGTCCCTGGCGCGAACGACCTGACCTCGCTGAAGACGGGCCAGGCTTACTGGATCGCCATCACCGGACCGTCGTCGGTCACCTGGACTATCGCGTCCAACGTCAACTAAATCCGCTGGTCTCTCACTCCATCCGCTTCCTTTCGGGGGAGCGGGTGGAGATGAGGGACTCGTGGTACGGTTGAAGAAGGATGAATAGACAGGATATGGAGCAAGCAATGACGAAGGTTCTAAAGTTGCTCGGTGGCGGATGGCTTGCTGCGGTTCTGGGTGTGGTTCTGTTCGCGGCGAGTGGCGCTCTTGGCGCTACTACCGTTTCGGCAGAAAGCCCCCCGAATCCGCCAGCACGCTTCGTCGGCTCGGTCCTGGTCGATGGCCAGGCCCCGGCAGGCGGGACGCTCATCGAAGCCCGTATCGGAAGTTCCACTTGTGGAGCCACCACGGTGTTCGCAGCCTCGGGTGAAGCACGTTACGTGATTGACTCGCCGGCTCTGGACCCGGGTGCAAACCCGAACTGCGGCGTCGATGGCGCTGTCGTCACCTTTTATATCGGCGGCAAGTTGGCAGCACAGACCGGGACCTGGCATAACTACCAGCTCAACACGGTCAACCTGACCTACACGACGCCGACCCCGACTGCTTCAGCATCGCCTTCAGCGACGCCGAAGCCGCCGGTCACCGGTACTGGCCCGGCCAGCGACGGCAATTCAGCCACCTGGCTGTATGCGGTCCTCGGCCTCGGCGCCCTCGCCTTCGGCGTGGGTGGTGCGACGGTAGCCCGCCGCTCCCGGTAATCGGATCGCCTAACGGCAAACATGACAGAAAGCCCCGCTTCGGCGGGGCTTTTTGTGTGGCTGGGAGCCAGGGAGTAGTACAGGGCTCGGCCGGCGCTGCTACGCGGCGGAGAGGGAGCTTGGTGGGGGATTGGGGAGAGTTAGATGCGAGCGGGGCGCGTGGGGTGGGCGCCGGCGTTCAGGAGCGCTCGTGAGAGGCGTTCGGCGGTGAACGGCTTCTGGACGAGGCCGGCGATGCGGCGCTTCACATCGGTGTCGATGTGGGACTCGGCCGCGTAGCCTGTGCAGACGACCACCGGGATATCGGCGCGGATAGCGGTGAGGGCGCGGAAGGTTTCGCTGCCGGTCATGCCGGGCATCACGAGGTCCAGGAGCACGACGGAGAAGCGGTCCGGCCGGGCGCGAAGGATTTCGACCGCAGTTGCGCCGCCGGGGGCTTCGACAACGTTGTAGCCGAGTTCGGCAAGCGTGGCCGTGGTGGTGCGGCGGACCATTGCATCGTCATCGACGACGAGCACGAGGTTGCCTTCGCCGGCGTTGTACATGTCCATGGGGGTTGCGTCGGCGGCATCGAGGATGGGCAGGCTGATGGTGAAGCTTGTGCCGTTGCCCGGTTCGCTTTGGACGGCGATGTCGCCGTGGTGGCCCTGGATGATGCCGTAGGTGATGGCCATGCCGAGACCGGTGCCCGAGCCAACGGGCTTGGTTGTGTAGAAGGGTTCGAAGATGCGCATGCGCGTTTCGTCGGTCATGCCCGGGCCGGTATCGCTGATTTCGATGACAGCGACGGTGCCTTCGAGGCGGAGGCGGACGTTGATGTCGCCGCCTTCAGGCATGGCATCGCGCGCATTCAGGATGATGTTCGTCAGCGATTGCTGGAGTTGTCCGGCATCGCCTTCAACGAGGACAGACTGTGGGGGCATGTGCCGCGTGATCTTGAGACCCGAGTGCATGGTCGGTTCGGCAAGCTGCAGCGTGTCTTCGATGACGGTACGCAGATCGACGCGCCCGAAGCGGACGAGGCCGCCGCGAGAGAACGAAAGCAGACGACCTGTCAGGTCGGCGGCGCGGCGGGCGGCGTCTTCGATGAGGGCGAGGTTCTCGCGCTCTTCGCTATCCATGTTCGCCGAGCGCTTCAGCAGCCCGGCGAAGCCGAGAATCGTTGTGAGGAGATTGTTGAAGTCGTGGGCGACGGCGCCTGCCATTGCCCCGAGAGAATCCATCTTCTGGCTCTGGATGAGCTGACGCATGAGCGCCTTGCGTTCGGATACATCACGGGCGAGGACGAGGACCGCCTGACGGCCGCCGTAGGTGACCATTGAAGCGACGGCATCGACATCAATGGCGCCCGAGTCGCTGCGGATGAAGCGCGCGTCAGAGAGGTGGAGTTCGCCATCGTCGATTGCGGCGGCGACGTTCCGCGAGATGTCTTCGCGGGTGGAGTCCATGATCTGGTCGAGCGTCAGGCCTAGCAGGTCCTTGTGGCTGTAGTTCAGGGCGTGCGAAGTGAAGGTATTCGCGTCGAGCAGGCGGAGAGAGGTCGGGTCGAAGAGAAAGATCATCTCGTCGGCCTGGGCGACGAGGGAGCGGTACTTCAGCTCGCTTTCGCCGAGTGACTCAAGCGCGGAGGCTTTTTCGAGGGCGAGTGCGAGGGGACGCGTCAACGTACCGAGCAGTTCGGCGTCTTCGGTCGAGAAACAGCCGACGCCGCTCCCCCAGATGGAGACCGCGCCGCGGACGGTGTCGTGGACGACGAGCGGAGCGCGTACGGCCGAATAGAGGCCCTGTTCGATGAGATGGAGCTGGTGGGTGTTCAGGACCGGCTCTTCGCGGGCATCGAGGACGAGGTGCGGCGTGGGCTGGCGGACGAGTCGGGCGGAGTGCATTTCGCCGAGGGTGAATTCCGAAGGGAGCGATTTCGACGAAGTGATGTCGGTGTCGATCGCGAGGATGCGACCGGAATCGGTTTCGGCATCGAACTGGAGCGCCAGAGAGTGGCTGCAGTTGAACAATGCGCGGCATTCGGCAAGGAAGCCACGGGCGAGGTGTTCGGCCGTGCCACCGGCGCTCAGACGCGTCAGAATGCGGTTCGTGGTTTCGAGGCGTTCGGTGCGGACTTCGGTTTCGCGCCGGCCTCGGAAATAGCGGGCTGCGACGGCAAGCGGCTGGACGATCTGGGCCAACTGGCGAGCTTCGAATTCTGAGAAGCGGTTGGGTTGGCGGGAACCGACGGTCACGACGCCCAGCGGATCGACGGGGCTGCCGATGAGGACGCGCATGCTTGAGCGCATTCCGCCCCCACGGGAGAGGTCCGAGACTTCAGGGAGCGAGTCCACGGTCATCAAGTCGTGGATGACGTGGATGACCGGGCCAGTCGGTACGGTTTCCCCCCAGAGCGACGCCAGGGGCAGCACATCTCCGGGATTCCAGTCGGTGACTTCGGAGTCGATTGCGACCAGGCTGACGGTATCTCCTTCGATTGCGCCGATAGCGCAATGGTCCGCGCCGTACATCATGCGAAGGGCGTTGGCGACGGGACCGGCGACTTGTTCGATGGTATCGGCGGGGCCGAGAGCGGCAAGGATGTCGAGCACGGCGCGGGTGCGCTGAGTTTGGAGTCGCAGGGTGGTCACGGCACGAGCGCGCTCGAGGACCATGCCCAGGGGCGAGGCGACCGCGCTCAGGATCTCGAGCTCGGCTTGTCCCATGCCGTTCGGATCGAGTGACCCGGCCGCAATCATGCCGACTGCTTCTCCAGCAGCATCGAGACGGACGCAGACTGAACTCTGATAGCCCATTCGCTCGGACGCGGAGATGAGCCATTCCGGCCCCGACTCGGGAAGGCGGGACGAGTACTTCGCCAGCGGCACGTCGAGTGTGCCGCGGTAGCCGTTGGACTCATCGAGGTTGATTCGTTCCGGCGAAGTCGAGACACCCGCGGCGGCATCGAACGCGACCCGGACTCGCTGCTGCGATTCGAGATCGAAGGCATAGACCATTACCGCGTCGGCGCCGAGGTATTGCCGGACCTGGGTGGCGAAGAGGCGAGCGACTTCCTCGGGGGGAGAGTTCAGGTTCAGTGTGCTGAGGAGGCGAGTGAGTGCCTGGACCTTTGCGGCGCGTTCTTCGGCCTTTTCGTAGAGCTCGGAGCGTTCGTGGACGAGCGCGAGTGCGCCGGAGAGTTCGATGAACGTGGCGAGGTGGTTTTCGCGCCAGGCCGAAGGTGCAGGAGAGCCGGCGGTTACGATGCCGCGGACGATGCCCTGGGAGTCCTTGATCGGGACGCGCATCATGCTGCGGAGGCCGCGCTGGAAGAGGGCTTCTTCCGCTGGAGAGCGTTCGATCGCCTCGAAATCTTCGATCAGCTGAGGTTCGCCGGTGTCCAGGACCTTGCGCCAGTTCGCACCATATTCGGCGGTGCGCATTGTCGAGCGGACGGTTTGGGGTTCGACGATGTCGCTTGCGATTCCAACGATCCGGACGTCTTCCGTGTCGAAAAGTGCGGCCACGGCGTGAGTGGCGCCGAAGAGGCGGACGGTCTCATTCACGAAGACCTGGCCGGCTGATTCAATCGTTGCGCCAGGAGTGAGCGCTGCGAGGATCCGCGTCTGAGAGCCGAGCACATCGGATGCTTCCGCCATGCGAGCGATGAGCCGCACGCGGTCGATGGCGATGCCGACGGGGCGGCAGAGGTCGATCAGCAGTTCGCCGTCTGCATCGGAGAACTTGCCAGCCACGCGGCTGCCAACGGTAACAATGCCGACGGAACCATCGGAGAGATGGAACGGGGCGCGCATCAGGCTGTGCACGCCCCTGCGCTGGAGTGTCGCGGCGGCGTCGTTCAGGCGTGGGGCTGTGGCCAGGTCGCTGACCACATTTGCGGTTCCGGTTCGAGCGACGGGGGCGTAGACGGCGACGTCGTTTTCGGAAATGGTGCCGGAGAAGTCGTGCTGGGCCATGACATCGGAGCTGAAACCGAGGACGGTGCGGGTGCGGGCGGAGAGGTCGAGCATGCCGAAGGCAACGTGGTCAGCATCGAAAAACGCGCGAATGCGGGCGCTGATGACATTGCACGACTGTTCGAGATCCTCTGCGGCGGAGAGCATCTCGAGGAGTTCGGCGCCGGTCGCGAGCAGGTCGGCGTGACGTTCGAGGCGGAGAGTGTGGTCAACTGCGATCTCCCCGCGGCGGAGTCGTTCGATGCTCAGTTCGAGGACGCGCGAGACGCGGGCGAGGAAGCTCCGTTGCGCGTCCGTCCAGGCGCCGACTTCGCGGCGCCCGACGGCCATGCCCAACCCCAGTCCGCCCCACTGGTGGGACCGGTTCGATGAGACAAGGGACTTGATGCCGGCGGCCTGGTTGAGCCAGCGTTCGACAGGGGAGTCGGCACCTGCAGCCAGGTCGGTTACCGAGAAGGCGCCCCCGGCCGCGCGGGAGCGTTCGTTCATGGTGCTGTTGCCAGGCGCGGCAAGTGCCTTTCGCGCGTCCTCCCATTCTTCCTTGGTGAAGGCGTCGGCGGGCGAACTGATGAGCGCGGATTCGCCGCCGGCGGCTGGTTCAACCATGAGGAAGGCGATGTCGCCCTGGAGAGCTTCTTGGACGGCCTGGACAACGGTTTCGGAGAGATCGTCTTCCGTTTCGGCCTCGGCGATGGCGGCGAGCAGCGCGGTTTCGTTGCGAAGGAGGGTGCGCTCTGCCGTCCGTTCTTCGATGAGGACGGCCGGACGGACGAATCGCGAGATGAGCTTGGCGATGCGCTCAAGTTCGCCGAGGTCGGCGAGGGTGTAGGTGTTCGGCGAGATGGAGGCACTGAGGATGTAGCCGAATGCATCGCCACGTTCGTCGGTCAGTGCGCACCAGACGCTGCTGCGGAGGCCGCTGGCGAAGGCAGCCTGCTGGGCCGAGGAACGCTGATCGAGGACGGCGAGGTCGGGCGTGATGCCGGACTTGAGTTCCGGGACGCGAGAGGTCGCATCGGGGTCGCGGAAGGCCTGCCAATCGGGGTAAACGGTGTCGCCTGCAAGCGGCCCGGAGAGGGGGGCCCAGAAGAGCCCGCGCCCCTGGCGGTAGACACGGATGAGCAATGCATCGGCGGCGAAGCGCTGGAGAAGGATCTGGGCGCAGCGTTCGAGCGACGCGTCGAGGTCGTGGAGGGCCAGGGCCTGTGCGATTGCCGCATCGGCCGAAGACTCATCCAGAACCCGGGCGCTGAGGACGCCGGGTCGACCCTCCCCCATGTTTCACCCCTGGGATGTCACGGCGCCGTCAAGAGACGGTCTCCCCGCCGGAAATCCGGAAGTTCAGCGAATGTTAGGGGGGTCTTTACCCGGGGCATATAAGGGATGACCCGAAGAAACGGGCGGGATGGGTTATGTGGCAATAGGGGAGAAAACTCGAGGGACTTCGGCGGTTATTCCTGTGTCACAAGGGGGAGCATGGCGCGTTTGATAGGGAAGCTCGAAGGGAGCTTGTAGCCGGGGATTGGCGTTGCTCCGCCGGGGCCGGGGGATGATGTCGGGGTCGCGGAACTACTGCCCGGGGGTGTGTTTGAGGCCGTCGGGTTGCCGGGCTGCGTGGGGACGGGAGTGTTGGTCGCGCTCGTTCCGCCGCTGTCCCAGGGCTGACCTGAGTCATCGATGGCGCCGAAGTCGACTCCCCAGATGCTGCCGGTGTGACCGACTCCTGCCACCGTCCAGCGCGAGTTGAGCATGTTTTCGCGGTGGCCATCGGTGGAATTCTGCCAGAGAGTGAAGGCTGACTGGGCGGAAGAGGTGCGGGCGAGGATCTCGCCTGCTCCCGTCGATGGGTACCCGCAATCTTTTACTCGCGTGAATGGCGAACGACCGAGGGAGTCGGTGTGGTCGAAGGTACCGTGGCTCGTGAGATCTTCCGACATCCACGCAGCGGCGCGGGAAAGGGTCGGAGAGGCCTTCACGGCGCCGACCCCATTCGCCACGCGGAAGTTGTTGATCAGCGTCAGCAGTTGTTGTTCCTGGGAATCGAGGGCCTGCGTGTTGGTCGAACAGTTCGTGAGGGCGCTCGCGGATTTCCACTGCGAAGCGTTGGCAATGAGCCCGAGGCTCGCAGCAACAAGGGCGGTTGCGGTCCCGGCCAGCACGAGTTTTCTAAACATAATTCCCCGGGCGATGTAATCGCCGAACGTCAACGTACTGTCGGGTTTGGTTAACGGGAACCAAAACGGCGACTGAGACGGCGATGATTTACGGAGAATTTACGGGCGACCGAAGGACCGGGGACGTTCGTTTCACGAGTAGATCCGGGGCTGGGGGCGGCGGGGGCGGTGGCCTGCCAGAAGTGCGATGAGCATGCCGAAGATGAACCCGCCGATGTGCGCGAACCAGGCGACGCCAGCATCCGGGGCGGCTGCATCGGCGATGGTGGCGTAGCCGGCGAGCAAGTTCTGGGCGAACCAGGCGCCAATCATGATCCAGGCGGGAATGGGTAGCGGGATGAAGATGAGGATGAAGAACGGAATGACGACGCGGATGGTGGCCTTCGGGAACCAGATGAGATACGCGCCGAGCACGCCAGCAACCGCGCCACTGGCGCCTAGCACAGGTATGACGGTGTTTGGGTCGATTACGCCCTGGACGGTGGCGGCGACGATGCCTGCGAGGAGGTAGAACAAGAGATAGGCCGCATGACCGAGGCGGTCTTCGATGTTATCGCCGAAGACCCAGAGGAAGAGCATGTTGCCGATGATGTGCAGCCAGCCGCCGTGCAAGAACATCGAGGTGATGATGGCGAGGACGGCGAAGATCCGGTCGCTCCCCGTAACGGGAGAATCGCCCTTCAACGTGTCGAAGAATTCCTTTGGCTGGAACGCGTACTTACAGATGAAGCGGTCGGCATCGGTGGGGTAGGTGGCGTAGCCGTAGCAGATGGTCCTGGTTTGCTGGACGGCCTGGCGGGCTTCCTCGCGTTGTGTCGCCGGCGGCGTGGCGTTCAACGAAAACATGTAGAGGAAGACGGCGACGTTCAGAAGGATGATCGTGTAGTTCACCCAGGGCCGGGTGCGGCGGCGGTTGTTGTCGCCGATCGGGATCACGAGTCGAACCGCCCTGGCCGAGTCACTTGAGGCCTGCGAGGTGGGCGGTTTCGTTGATCCGGGCGAAGTAGGCATGTCCGTTGCGGACGGCGATCTCCGTCAGACCGCAGTTGGCGACGTCGATGCGGAAGACATGGGTTTCGGGCATGCCGAGGAGCGAAGAAAGCAGGCAGTTGATGGCCGTGCCGTGGGAGACAACGAGGACGCGGCGGCCGCTTTCGGCGGCGAGGATACGGTCGAAGGCGGCACGCGTTCGGGTGCGGACCTCGCCGACGGTTTCGCCGCCGGGGGGCCGCCAGGCGGGGTCTTCATCCCGCATGAGCTTGTGTTGCTCCGGGGAACGCTTGCGGATTTCTGACTCGCGTTCGAGTTCCCATTCGCCGTAATGGAGTTCGCGCAGGTCGGGATCGGTGCGTGCCGCGAGCGAACGTTCGCCAGCGATGAGAGCGGCGGTCAGGATGGCGCGGGAATAATCGCTCGTGTAGCAGGCATCGAGCTTTTCGGTCGCGAGCCGCCGGCCAAGGGCGCGGGCCTGCTCTTCGCCGAGGGCGGTGAGCTGCGTTTCGGAATGCCCGCAGAAGCGGCCCTCTTTGTTCGTCAGGGTCTGGCCGTGGCGTGTGAGGAAGATGTGGGTGGTCTTCACGAAATCAGTTTACGAGTTGCGCGGGCGAAGTCGTCAGTGGCGAGAATCATCGGATGCGTGTTACCAGCGAATGAAGCTTGGATTGCGAATAGTCGACGCCGGGCGAGCCCAGATTCGAACGGCCGGGTTGTGGCCGTCGTGGCGCGTTGCGGCGCATTCGAACGGGACGCAAAGTGATCTGCTGGAGCGAGGCTGAGGGAGCATTTCGATGACTGAAGAGACGAAGGAACTCGCAATCGGGACATGGGTGTTCACGGCGGATGGCCGCGAACTGGGCCGGATAAAGAAGCTTGAAGACAGCGCGTTCCTTGTGGATGCACCGCTCGCGTTCGACTACTGGCTGGAACGCTCCCTGGTCGCCGGGGTTACGGAGGAACGGGTGACCTTGCGGATTAAGAACGAGGAACTGCCGGCCTTCAAGATGGACCGCCCGCACGACCACAACGGGTTCCAGGAGAAATTGCCGGACGATGTTGACCCGATCAACGTGCGCGACCGGGCCATGCTCCTCTGAGCCAATCCGTTAAGATCGCGGCGTGAAAATTCTTCGGCTCACGAACAGCAGCGACTTTCATCCGGGAGTGCCGGAGGAGTTGCGTTCGCAATCCGTGGCGGCCCGCTACATCGAGAAGGCGACCGGCGAGACGGTCGAGACGTTCCAGCGGCACATGTGGCCAACGGAGAAGTTTCCTGACGTGATCGACCGTTGGATCGATGAGTACGAACCGGACGTGATCCTCTTCCGGTTGTCGTCGTTCTGGGTAGCCTACGAATCCGTCCCATTGCGGGTAGGGAACCGGATGGGGCGGTACGGAAAGCGAGTGCGGCAAGCGGGGCTGAAAGTCGGGAACCATCCGATGCTGGTGGAGCGGAAGCCGTTCAAGATGGCTCGCCAGCTGGCAGCACGGACGATTGGCGGAGACACCTACTTCACGCCCGAGGCGGCCGCCGCGGTGCTGGAGGAGACGTTCCGGCGAATCGTCGCGCGCGAATCGATCATGCCGGTGGTGCGGGGGACCGGACTGATCCTGAACAGCTCCGGTTCGCGCTCCGGGTTGAAACGATCGAAGGCGCGCGTTGTCGAGCTGAACCGCCTGACGATCGCCGCCTGTGAACGGTTTCGAATCCCGTTTTCACCCGAGGAAGCGGCGGAAAGCGTCAGTGGCGGGCGTATCGGCGACGACTTGCATGATTCGGCGGAGTCGCATGCGGAGATCGGCGAGGCCGAGGGCAAATTGATCGCGGATGCGTGGGTCGCCGGGCGGGTTTCCGTCTAGTTTGGTTTCGCCACGGAGGCGCGGAGAGCACGGAGCTTTTGTGAGTTCACAGAGGTCCTGGCGAGTTCACCGAGAGTGCTGATTTCCGAGTTCCTGGGTGCTTTGAGGTTGGCCTCCCTTACGGTCGGGGCTAGTTTTGGGCTGGGCTAGTTGTTTCGGGTGGTGGTTGGGGAGGGGCGGAATTGGCCGTTGCCTGTTCCGGGCGCGTCGTGCCTACTTTTGGGGATGACCGAACAACGAATTCCTTTCGTGAAGGTGCAGCTCGAAGAGGATGACATCGCGGCGGTTGAGGCTGTCTTGCGGAGTGGTTGGCTGACGACGGCGAGCCAGGTGAAGGCGCTCGAGCAGGAGCTCTGCGAGTACACCGGCGCCAGGTACGTGAATGCGGTCAACTCGGCCACCGCGGCGATGCACCTCGCGCTCGCGGCCTGGGACCTTGGCCCCGGCGACGAAGTGATCACGACGCCTTACACGTTTACGGCGACGGCGAACGTGGTGTTGCATTGCGGCGCGACCCCGGTGCTCGTCGATGTCCTGGATGGCACCGCGAACATCGACCCGGAGGCAGTGGAACGCGCGATTACGCCGCGAACGAAAGTGATCCTCCCGGTCCACATCGCCGGCGAGCCTTGCGATATGGACGCGCTCATGGCGCTGGCCGCCCCTCGCGGGATCAAGGTGCTGGAAGACGCCGCGCATGCGATCGGTTCGATGTACCGGGGGAAGCAGATTGGCAGCGTGAGTGATGCGGCGGCGTTCAGCTTCTACGCGAACAAGACGATGACGACCGGCGAAGGCGGCGCCCTGGCGACCAATGATGAACAGCTGAGTGCGCGCGTGCGGCGGCTGACACTGCACGGGATGTCGCGCGATGCCTACAACCGCTACGGCGCAGGCGGTAGCTGGCGATACGACATCGAAGAGTTCGGGTTCAAAGACAACCTGACCGACATCGCAGCCTCGCTCGGGCGGACACAGCTGACGAAGCTTGAGGGCTTCATCGAGGAGCGAACGCGCGTGGCGCAGCGCTATTTCGCGAACCTTCGCGACGAAGAGCACGTGATCCTGCCGTCGTTCAGCGAAGAGAACCGCCAGCCGTGGCACCTGTTCATGATCCGAATCAAGAACGAAAGCGCGCCCGTGCCTCGGGACCGGGTCATCGAAGAGCTGGCAGCGCGAGGGATCGGTACGTCGGTCCATTTCATCCCGCTGCACTACCACAGCGCCTATCAGAAGCTGGGGCGCTGGGAGAAGGGCGATTTCCCGGTTGCCGAGCGGTTCTTCGAAGGCGAGATCAGCCTGCCGATGTACCCGACGATGACCAACGCGGAAGTGGATGACGTGTGCGAAGCCCTGCGCGAGATACTGCACCCGCGGTGAGCCGGGGGTACGCTCGGCGGATGATGGAACGTAGCCGACCGTCGGCCCGTACAAGGCTCTTCCTCCTTTTGCTGTGCGGACTGATGGCCGGGGCGATGTTCGCGGGTTGCGGCGGCGGCGAGAAGAAAGCTGCGCCCGACGACTGGGTGGCGGACATTTGCAAGGGCGCCGAAACCTACAGCGAGCAGCGGTCGGCCGCGCTGCTGACGTTCTTCAACGTCGATTCCGAAGATGGCCAGGCGATGTACGCGGGGCTGAGCCAGTACACCTCAACGAACGCCAAATCACTTGAGTCGTTCGCTGCGGCAGTTAAGGCGGCCGGAGTGCCCGACGTCCAGGGCGGAGACAAAGTGGCGAAGGCCGCGAACCAGTACGCGAAGCAGGGCCAGGACGATAACAGCCAGGCGATCAAGGAACTTGCGAAGCTCGACAAGACCAGCGACACGCTTGCCAGCGAGGTGGACGACATCTTTTTCGAGATCGACTTCGCGGACCTGCGGAAGCTGTTGAAGGCGAGCGGGGCAGCGGATTCGGACACGATCATCGGGAAGTTCGAGGCGAAATCATCCTGCGCGTTCGTGTTGTTTCCGCAGGATCAACCATAGGGGCCATTCGAAGCCTGCTTAGGTGATCTACCGCACTGTCGCGGTAAAGGTGCTACCCGCAGAATGGCCGAAACTCGCGTGGAGACGTGCCGCCGCATGCACCTGACTAAACTCGCCCGAACCGCCTTGCTGGCGGCACTGCCACTTTCAGCGCTGACGTTCGCCTGCGGAGGCGGCGGGAGCGACAAGAAAGTCGATGCGGATGACTGGGTCGCCGACCTTTGCGACGCTGCTGTCAGTTTCCAGAAGGCGAGCGACAAGGCCGGGGAGGGATTCCTCGATGCCGACTTCGACAACACGAAAGAGACGAAGGCCGCGTTCAAGAAGAGCCTGGAGGGCCAGAAGAAGGCCCAGAAGGACTTCCGCAGCGACTTCGACAAGATTGGCCAGCCAGACATTGAGGATGGCGACAAGGTGGTGGATGCCTTCCACGACCAGTTCAAAGAGAACGACAAGCTGACCGACGAGATTGCCAAGGCAGTCGCCGATATCAGCGATAAGGACGACTTCGTCACCGAATTCTCGAAGATTGCGGACGACTTCGATACGCCGGACTTCCGCGCGAAGATGGACGACCTCGGCGACAAGAGCGACGACGTGGTTGACCTCGTCGCCACAATCGACGACGACACCGAGTGCTCCGGGATCATTTTCGACCAGAGCGGCTCGGACTCGACGAGCCAGCCCGACCCGACTGTGAAGCCTTCGAACACGACGACCGCGAAGACACCGGCGGCCGGCAAGACCCCGACCGTGACCGCCGCGAAGACGACGAACGAAAAATGGGTTTCGACCGTTTGTGTTTCGCTCGGCAACTGGATCGACGACCTTCAGAACGCAAATGACAAGCTCGATTCGACGCTCAACACTGCCAAGGACGCCGCCGAGCTCAAAGCTGCGCTGGTCGATTTCATGAAGACGGGCCAAACCGAGACGAAGAACCTGCAGAAAGAGATCGGCGCCTTGAAAGCGCCGGACGTGAAGGACGGCCCGGCCATTCAGAAGACGTTCAACGATGCGATGGGGCAGCTCGTGGCCGTGTTTGACGACCTTTTGAGCCAATCGCAGAAGGTGAGCACCTCTTCGCTTTCGCAGACCAGCACCGACGTCGACCGCATTTCGCAGGGCATCGGTGACGCGTTCAACGATGTCGGAGCGACGTTCGACAAGATAGACAGCTACAACGCCGGGGAACTGAACGACCTGTTCGATTCGCGGCCGGAGTGCCAGGCGATTCAGTAGGGAGTGCGCCACGGAGGCCGGGAGGGACGGCCTCCCTTACGGTCGGGGCTAGAGGGCGCCTACTTGCCGTGTGAGTTGGAGTGCTAGACTCCGCGCGACACGCGAGGAGTACAAAAATGACCCAGGCGCCGGCACTCGAAACAGACGCGGAACTGCTGCGGATGGCCCAGGGATTGCGCGACGCGCTGGGTGCGCCGGCGCCGGTTGCGCAGTCTCGGCGGATCATCGCGGGCTTCCGGGGCAAGGCGCGAATGTACTTCTATCCGCCCAAAGACGGCGGAAAATTCAAGACGCCGCTCGTGCTGTTCCCCTACCTGGGGATCAGCCGGCCGTACATCTTCGACCTCCGACCGGGAGAGTCGTTCGCTGAATTCCTCTACGAAGAGGGCATCCCGTTTTACCTGGTGGACTGGGGCATTTTCGGGCCGGAAGACCGGGAGATGGGGATGGACGACGTTATCGGCGACATGGTGCCGTCGTTGATTCGCCAGGCGGTACGACATTCAGGCGCGGAGAGCGTGACGGCGTTTGGGTATTGCATGGGTGTGCCGATGACGACTTCGGCGCTGGCATCGCAGCCGGACTTGCCGATCAAGAACTACCTTTCCGTGGTCGGTCCAATCGACTTCGCGGTCGGCGATTTTCCGATGATGACGACCGAAGACCACTTCGACGTCGATTCGATCGTGGAAACCTTCGACATGATGCCGGCGGAGTTCGTGCGGGCAGGCTTCAAGATGCTGAACCCGATGGGCGACCTCGCGCAGGCGCAGTCGCTCTTGCAGAACCTGGCGAATCCTCAGTGGCTGGTGGGCTACAAGGCAATGAACCGCTGGGCGAGCGAGTGGCTGCCGCTGCCGAAGCAGTTCTTCCGCCAATGGGTGCGGCATTTTTACCAGGGCAACGAGTTGGTGCAGGGCAAGTTCCGGGTGCTCGGAGAGGCCGTGAACCTGCGCGACATCACGGTTCCGGTGCTGTGCATTGGCGCGAGCAAGGACGACATCGTGCCACCGGCGAGCGCTCGTGCGCTGATCGATTCGGTTGGCAGCAGCGACAAGACGTTTCTCGAACTTGAGGGCGGTCACATTTCGGTGATCGCGGGGCGGCGGGCGAAGCAGGTGGTGTGGCCGGCGCTGTTGGAGTGGTTGCGGGAGCACGACTAGCGCATGAACTGCTAGCCCCGACCGTAAGGGAGGCCGCGGCCCTCAGCGGGCGCTTACTAAGTTGCCAGTTCTGGTGTTGAGCAATGAAATATCCGCAGACGATCAGGCTACATCACGATGCCTACGCGAACCGTGAGTCAGTCTTTCATCTTGTGATTGCCGTTCATGCAGGAGTCGGACGTCTTCCACGATCCATTGCGGAGTCGGTTTGGGCGGCAGTGATTGAGCAACGGACGCGAAGAAGCGTTGAACTTTATGCGGCGTGCTTGATGCCTGATCATTTGCATCTAGTGGTGAGGGCACAGGACGACGATATTCTTCGGTTCCTCAACGCCTGGAAATCATGGTCCACGACGTGTGCAAGGCGCGCCGGGCATCGCGGCCCGCTCTGGCAGCCAGGCATGTGGGACCGTACATGCCGGAGTCAGGCTGACTTAGACGGGCTGCTGCGTTACGTCGTGCAGAATCCGGTGACGGCAAAACTCGTCGAGACTGAGCGGGAGTGGCCCTGGGTGTGGGCATATTGGTGGGATAGGGAGTTGGCAACTCAGTAAGCGCCCGCCGAGGGGCGCGGCTCCTGAACCGGGGTCAATCGCGGCGGCGAAGCGCCTGGGCACGGCTGCCCAAGACCGGGCCGCTATTTCTTCTTGCGCTTGGGCTTCGCGGCTTCAGGAGTCTGGGCCGACACCAGCGTGGCGAGCGAGTCGTCGATGCGGTCGAGGCGGAGGAGGATCGTGTGGATCTGGTCCTGGAGGCGTTGGAATTCGACGAGTGGGACGGCGCCCACTGCTTCGACGATGGGACCGAAGGATTCGCGTGCGGCCTTCGCCATTGCGGCGCGGGCGGCGACGTAGTTCTTTTCGAGCTCGCCGGTCATGGCCTGGCCTTCGGGGCTTGAGGTGGAGGACTCGAGCGTCTGTCCCCAAGATTTGAGGAACTGGTCGCTCATCGATTTCCACTGGTTCATGAGGTCGGCGATGCCGGGCTGTGTCATGGGCGGAGTATAGCGGCGGCGGTTGCTCTTCGGCAGCACAGGCGTAGATTCCGCCCACTACCGCCGAGGGTGTATCCATGCCGTTCGCCAGGGTCAACGATGTTTCGCTGTTCTACACCGATGAAGGCGAAGGCTCGCCGGTGCTCCTGGTCCATGGCTGGAGTTGCGATGGTTCGGACTGGGCGTGGCAGACGCCCGCCCTGCTCGCGGCGGGGTTCCGCTGCATCGTGCCGGACCTGCGTGGCCACGGCCGTTCATCGGTGGTCGAAGACGGGTACACGCCGCGCGGCTACGCCTCGGACCTTGCTGAACTCTTGCGCCAATTGAAGACCGGGCCGGTGGTGGCAATTGGTCACTCGATGGGCGGTGCGACCGTTGTAGCGCTGGCGGTGGAACATCCAGAACTCGTGCGGGCAGTGGTCCCAGTCGATTCGGCGTACGGATTCAGCGAGGAAACCCCGGCTCAGATGACGGGCATGATCGAGGCGTTCAAGTCGCCGGACGGGCATGCGGCCGCACAGGGGTTCGCTGGTTCGGCGTTCTACACGGCCTCCACGCCGGCCCATTTGCCGGCGCTGCATGCGCGCCGGATCGCGGCGTTCGACAAGGACGTGATGTGGAAAGCAATGGCTGGACTCGCGCTGGCCGAGGACCAGTTCGGTACGAAATCGAAGTCTGAGGAGTACCTCGCGCGAGTCGCTGCTCCCGCCCTCGCCTTCCGCGCGGGCAACCAGGATCCGTCGGAGGTCGCGGCCTGGGAGCGCGGGCAGTTCAAGCACCCGGCTTCGAAGGCGGTTGGCTGGGAAGGCACGGGGCACTGGCTGCACCAGGAACGGCCGTCCGAGTTCAACGCCATTCTGTTGAGTTGGCTGGCCGGACTGGGGTGAGCCCCAACTCCGCGGTGGCTAAGGTGCGAGGCTGCGGTTGCGGAGCAGGTCGCGGATCTGTTTGCTGAGGTCGTCGTAGGCGACGATCAGGCGTTCGTCGATGTCCGTGCCACTCGTGTATATCGCCAGCGAGAGTTGATCGTCCGGGTCGTATTCCAACACGCCGGAGCGGCCGTAATGGCCCCAGCGGTCGCCAAAGATCTTGCCGTCTTCCTTCCAGCAGGGGCAGAACGGGTAGGTGGCGAGGCCGGCGTACTGGAATTCGGGCCCGAGGAAGGTGGTCATCTGGTCGCGGGTGGCTTCGCTGACCACCTTTTCCGTGTCATAGAGGTCGATGCCCCAGGCGGCGATGTCGGCAACAGTCGAATAGAGGCCGGCCGATGACCAGAGGATGCCGAAGTAGTCGAACCGGACCCCCGTTACGTTGACGCCAGAGGATGACCGCAGCACGCCGGAACTGGAGCGCAGGGCTGAGTTGCTTTGCGGGTGAGTCGAGTAGCTGAGCGGGTCGATCTCCTCGTCCATCTTCGTGGCGGTGAGCCCCAGCGGGTCGAGCAGGCGTTCGTGCAGGGCATCGGTGTAGGAGACGCCGGTAACTTTTTCGATGATGAGCCCGAGCATGTAGTAGCCGGGGCTGGAGTACAGGAAGCCTTCGCCGGGGACGAACGCCAGCGCGGTGCGGGTGGCCGCGAGCAGCGCGTCGGCGGGAGACACTGCGTCGGTCGCCATCAGGCCGCTGCGGTGCTGGATGAGGTTGCGCACCGTGTAATCGCCGGAGTGCGCGATGCCCGGGACGTACTTCGAGGCCTTCGCGTCGAGGTCGACCTTGCCTTCTTCCACCAGCTGAAGGATGAGCGCGGCGGTGAACGTCTTGGTGACGCTCGCTGTTGGGTAGACGCGGTCGACAAGGAGCTCCTGGCCAGTCTGGATATCGATCCCGGACGCGCCTGCCCAGCGGGATCCGTCGCCACGCTGGATGCCGACGGTTACGCCGCTGACTGAGTTCGCTGCGAGCCATGTATCGATGAGCGCCTGCAGGTCAGCCGCCGTCACCGGTGGCAGCGGGACGCCGGGGGT
>JBDTNM010000045.1:0-17026 GCA_039933735.1 bacterium
AGAAGAAGGGTGGCCATTACTTGTGGAGACAGCCACCGTTTTCGTAGCTGAAGCCGTCGCGGCGTGAGTCGTCTCAACAATGTGAGCGGGCGCCAGGTGATGCGGGTGGCCGAGAAGCGCGGATGGGTCTGGAAGCGCAATACCGGCGATCACTACGTCTATGTGCACCGAAATTTTGCCGTGAATCTCTCGATTCCCGACCATCGGGAACTGAGCGAGGGCACGATTCGCAGCGCCATCAGGAAGATGTGAATGACCGTCGACGAGTTCCTCGCCGCCCTGAAGGACTAGCCTTCGTTGGGCAGCGGGTTGTGGCCGATGACGAGGTCGCTCACCTCTTGCCCGTTGCGCAGGTCTTCTTCGATGACGCGTTCGAGGTTCCTGGGCGTTAGCCCGCCGTACCAGGTGCCTTCCGGGTACACGACCGCGGTAGGCCCGAATTCACAAATGCGCAGGCAGCCGACCTTCGTGCGATAGAGCTTGCCGCGGTCGCCGGAACCGTTCAGCTTCGCCGCAGCCTTTTTCAATTGTCCCCAGGCCGCCTGCCCCTCTTCGGGAGTGCAGCAATCCGGACCGATGCAAAGCAGGATGTGGCGCTCGTACTGGCCTATGCCGCGTTTTTCTGCGGTCTCGCGTGCCTCGTTGATTTTCGACATGCCCAGAGTGTCGCACGTTCCCGGCGGGCTATCATGAGAGCATGCGAATCATCGCTGTCGGCGCGCAGGACCACGCGCTTATCGCACAGATGGCAGCGGTGCTCGTGGCCGCCTTCGCCGAACACTCCCCGGATGCCTGGCCCGAACTCTCGGAGGCAGTGGAGGAAGTCGCGACCGCGCTCGCGCCGGGCAAAGTCTGCCTCGCCGCGGTCGACGATGACGGCCAAACGGTCCTCGGATGGATTGGCGGCCAACCCGAATACTCGCGGGTCTGGGAACTCCACCCCCTCGCGGTCAGTCCCGACCACCAGAAGCAGGGCGTGGGCAGGGCGCTTGTCGCCGAACTCGAACGGCGCGTGCGCGCCCTTGGCGGCCTCACCCTGCGCCTTGGCAGCGAAGATGACGACGGCCAGACGTCGATCTTCGGCACCGATATGTACGACGACCCGCTCGGGAAGCTGAAGGCGATCACGAACCCCGGCGGCCACACCTACGAGTTCTACCAGCGCTGCGGTTACACCATCGTCGGCGTCATCCCAGATTCGGACGGACCGGGCAAACACGACATTCTCATGGCCAAGCGGCTATAGGCGGGCCGCACTCTTCACCTTCTTACGATTGATTGGCAATCGCACTGGACACGCACCTATACTGGAGAAGCCGTTAACGCCTCTTTGCAGGAGGGTGACCTCGCGTAGTGATTCCAGAAAACGATAGTCCGCGCGAAGCTTGCGGAGTGTTCGGGGTCTATGGCCCCGGCGAAGACGTTGCCCGCCTGACGTTTTACGGGCTGTACGCCCTCCAACACCGGGGCCAGGAGTCCGCGGGGATCGCTACCAGCAACGGCAAAGACTTCAACCTGCGTACCGGCATGGGCCTCGTATCGCAGGTGTTCGATGAAGAAGACCTCGCCTTCCTGCGCGGCCATATCGCGATAGGTCACACGCGTTACAGCACCGCCGGCGGCTCGCTCGAATGCAACGCCCAGCCGATCGTCGTTAAGGATAAATTCAGCGGCGAACCGATCGCGCTCGGCCACAACGGCAACCTGACGAACGCCGATGTCATCCGCAAGGACCTCGAATCGCAGGGCATCCAGTTCGAATCGACTGCCGATTCGGAAGTCATCGCGCACCTCCTCGCCATGGCTCCTGGTGGCACCTGGGAAGAACGCTTCCATTACGTGATGCGCCGCATCGAAGGCGCCTACAGCCTCGTCATCATGCTGCGCGACCGTCTGTTCGCGGTGCGCGATCCTATGGGCGTCCGCCCGCTTTGCATTGGCAAAATGGAGAACGGCTACGTCGTCGCTTCGGAATCCTGCGCCCTCGAACACCTCGGCGTGGAGATGGAGCGCGAAGTCCAGCCCGGCGAAGTCATCCAGGTCGACGCGCACGGCTACACAAGTTTCTTCCCGGTTGCGCCCGCTCGAAAAAAGGCGCACTGCACGTTCGAATACACCTACTTTGCCCGCCCCGATAGCCGGATTGGCGGGCAACTTGTTTACCGGGCACGCGAAGAGATGGGCGCCCAACTCGCCCGCGAGCATCCGGTCGAAGCGGACCTCGTGATCGGCGTTCCCGATTCCGCGATCCCGGCCGCAATTGGCTATGCGCGCGAAGCTGGTCTGCCCTACCAAGAAGGCCTCGTCAAGAACCGCTACGTCGGCCGGACGTTCATCCAGCCGGACCAGCGCATCCGCGAAGCCGGCGTCCGCCTCAAGTTCAATGCGCTCTCCGACGTCCTCGCCGGCAAACGCGTCGTCGTCGTCGACGACAGCATCGTCCGTGGCACGACTACGGGGCGCGTGCTCGACTTGATTCGCCGCGCCGGGGCAACCGAAGTCCACATGCGCTTCACCACCCCGCCGATCATCTCGCCCTGTTTCCTCGGCGTGGACATGGCCACCAAGGCGGAACTGATCGCCGCGAACAAGACGGTCGAGGAGATCCGCGTCCACATCGGCGCCGATACGCTCGGATTCCTTAGCATCGACGGCCTGGATCGTTCGACCGGGCAGGCCCCAGCAGACCTCTGCAACGCCTGCTTCACCGGCGTCTATCCCCTCAACGTCCAGATGCAGATGGACCGCCTCGAAGCGGCGCGCACGCGAGAGCCAGTGCTGGCGGCGGCGGAGAGCCTGAACCGCGCGGGCGGGCCGTAGGAACTTCTCCCTCGCTACAACGTTCTATTCACTATGAGGCGAATCAACGCACTGCAGATTTCGCTCGCGGCGCTGGCGTGCGGTCTTGTCGCGATTGCGCTGGGCATCATCGTCCTGGTACGCGGCGGAGATGACGGGTCGAATCGGGCCGTTCCTACAGCAGCTTCACAGAGCCCAGAAGCGACGAGTTCTGCCACCACGAAACCGACGACAGCGGAGCCTGCTCAGTACCCGCAGCTACGCGTGGTTGGAGACATGGTTTTCCCCAAAGATCTGACGATGTTGGTTACCACAGGTGGATACGGCCACGGCACCGGCACTCCCTGGCGGACGAGGCTCATCGTGGGCACAGCCCAGGGTCCGCGAGTAGTCGAACTGAAATCCCCGGGAGACCCCGACGGTGCGCTCATGGGCATCCTCGCCGACCCGGGCGGCGGCCCGCTCTACGCAGCGGTCTGCAGCGGCGAACAATGCAACTACGAAGGTGTCAGCGAAGACGCCGCTCTCACTACTGCGTTCTACCTGTCGAAAGACGGCGGCTTCCGATGGGTAGAGATCAACGAGCGCGACGGCCGATGGTGGCCACGACTCGCGGTTGAGGGCGATTTCGTGGCGGTGAACTTCGATGGCGCATCGGCCGCAGTTGTTTTCGAGTTCTCGAACCGCGCGCTGACGCGCTCCGATGCGTGGGCCGGCCTGGTCCTCTACCGAGGCGAGCCTGCGTGGATCAGCAGAACCTTCCCGATGCTCGAAAACGAGAATGGATCAAGCTCACTCAAATTCGATTCGTTGCCTATCGATGCGACGGTTCTTGATTTCGCGAGCGATGACGCCACCGGCCGATACATCGCGCTCTGGAGCGTATCGACTCCGAACCCAACTTCGCACGGGTTCGATTACCGGTACTTCGTGACGGCAATGGGGGAGGGCGGGCCGAAAACGTTCGAGACGCGCATTCCGGTCGGGCGGATCAGAGGCCCGTGGCGTGGTGGAACATGGTTGTTCGAAGCCGAGGTGGCGTTGCGCCCGAATACGTGCGCCCAAGACTATGCGAAGGACGGTGACCATGGACTTTCGCCCGCGGTGTTCGACCCGGCCACCGGCGACCTGGCATTTGTTGGCGCGCCGTACTTCGCCAGCGGCTGTGCGGAAGGCGCGGAAACGGTCATCGAGAGCTGGACCGGGACCGCCGCCAGCGTCTCCGCCCCCGGCGACTGCCTGAACGTGCGGGTCGGCCCTGAGGCAGATGCGAAGGTTGTCGATTGTCTACCGGACGCCACGATCGTGCTCAGGAACGGGCCGATCACAGAATCGGATGGCATCCGCTGGGTTGGGATCACCACCCTGGGGAACGAGCCTGGCTGGGTCGCGGAACCGTTTCTCGGGGCGCCATGAAGCGCGCAGGGAGACTTCGCCCCGTAGACTCCCTCGCATGGAACGCCTGACTTTTGGTTCAATCACCCTCGATTCTTACTCGGATGGCGAGTTGAGTTGCCCGCTCTTGCAAATGCTCCCCGGCGCCGACGCCGATATGTTCCGCGAGATGGGTGGCTGTTCAGACGGCGAAACGCTCAGCCTTCCGCTCTCCAGCTTCGTCATTCGCAGCACAGGCAAGACGATCCTGGTCGATACCGGTATCGGGCCGACTCTCGGCTCGCTCGCCCGGGCGTTCAGCGGCGACGTCGGATTTCTCCCCGCGCGGTTGGCCGAGGCTGGAATCACTCCAGGATCCATCGATGCTGTGGTGTTCACCCACCTGCACGCCGACCACATCGGCTGGAACGTGATCGACCACGACGGGGAGCTTCGACCGATGTTCCCGAACGCCGAGTACATCGTTTCCGAGGCCGAATGGGCGTTTTGGGGAGCGACTCAGAGCAAAGAGATCGCCCGCTGCATGCGCACGGTCGAACAGGCCGGGCAGCTTCGTGCTGTTCCTGATGGGTTCGAACCGGCCCCCGGAGTCTCGATGCTGAGCACACCGGGACACACACCCGGGCACATCTCTGTACTGGTTACCGGCGGCGGTCAGGGCGCAGTCATCACCGGAGACGCCGCGCACCACCCCGGAGAGTTCGAAGACCCGGAACTCAACCCTCCCTATGACTCCGACCCGGCCACGGCGAAGGCAAGCAGAAAGGCCCTTGCCGACCGGGTGGAGGCAGAGGGCCTTCTGGTTGTTGGCGGGCATTTCCCAGCCCCCGGCGCCGGCACACTCGTTCGAGTCGAGGGCCGGCGCACCTGGAGATGGGCCTAAGCGACGGGCTGGCGTTCGTTCAACAGCGACTCGAAGACGACCGCATAGTCCTTGATCGCCCGGCGCAGGTCTTCGGTTGTCGCCTTGCCTTCGCGGTTCAGCGTCGCGACCCGGACGGCTTCGCGGTACGAAGCGGCCTCGTCGCCGTGGCCCACTGACACATCAGCGATGCGCTCGTTCTGATCGAGCATGCTCGATTCGTAGCCCCGGGCCCGCATGACTTCGGCGAGCAGAAGATCGGCGCGGTTCACCGCCGTGCCGGGATGGTCAACGAACGAGGCCTGCATGCTCTGCCACTCGGAGAGGAAGGTCATGCGCTGCTCGCTGGAAATCGGCTTCAGTTCGTAGCCGCTGACTCGTTCTTCACGCGCCTTCAGCTCCTGCTTAGCCGACTTGCGGTCGACAGCGCGGGCGTACGTCTCATCGTATTCGGTCCCGAACGTCTCCTGGAGATGCTTATCCGTCCGCTTGCGACTCATCGCAATCGACGCGATGGCGACGATAACTGCCACCACAACGGCGGCGCCAATGATGATCATCATCGTGTTATCCATGTGGAACTCCTTACCCTTGGATTGCTGTCACCACCTTGCGCTTCAGGGCGCGCCAAAGGCACAGCAAACCAGGGCCGGAGCATTGCGAGAACGTATCGGTTTGTACGTCCTACGTGGTGGCGAGTTTCTCCGCGAGGATCGCCTTCTGGCCGTCCATCTGTTCCCGCGCCGCAGCGATCTGTTCCGGCGTCATCTCGAGCCGGTTGAAGTCGCGCTTCCAGCCGGCTCCATCGGTCCAGCGCAGCGGCGATTGCACGGTGGTTCGGCTGAAGCGGGCCGATTCGAGCGTATCGAGCGCCAAAGCAGCGACGACGTCTTGCGATTCGAGGTCGAACGGCTTACCGCAAGCGTTGCCGAGGGGCAGGTCGCTGAACACGAACCGGGGCACGGCCGACGATTCGACGATGTCCTTCGCGCAACCGAGGACGACGGTCGGGATGCCATTCTCCTCCAGGTGGCGGGCAGTCAGGCTCATCGTCTGATGGCAGACCGGGCAGTTCGGCACGAGAACGGCGACGTCCACGCCGTCCTGGCGCAACATCTCCAGCGCGTCAGGAGCGTCGCGTTCGGTCGTCAGCCGCTGGCTGCGAAGCGTGGGCACGCCGAAGAACCGCGAGTTCAGTTCGCCGAACCGGCCGCTCTTCTGCAGTCGCTGCAGCGCCTTCAAGGGGAAGTAGGTCGCCATGTCTTCGGCCGAAGTGTGCTTCCGGTCGTAGCCGACGTGCGAAATGCGTACATCGGGGGCGGGCTCAATCGGTTCGGCGTAGGTGCGGGTGAACTTGGCGTTGGCGTTGTATGGCGCCCACGGGCCCTGGTTCCCATTCGCCGGGTCGAACAGCGCGCCCGTGGTCAGGATAGCCAGGCGGCTCTCGGCCAACGGCTTGCGCAGCGGAGTAAACGGCGCCGACTCATTGTTCGCCCAGCGGTACGGGTTGTCGTAGCCGAGCGTGAGGTAGTAGTTGCGCGTCCGGTCGATGTAGCGGATCGGCAAGTCCAGGGTCGCTTCGATAAATTCAGCAGGAGCAAGTGTTGGTGCGGTCATGTGGCGCCTCCGGCAGCGATTGTAGCCTCGCAACAACCCGTTGAAACGGGCAACCCCAAAATTTTCCGCATTTGGCGTTCGAACCCCGTTCTCCGAGGCGCCACTGACGGGGAGCGCTGCACCGCTCACTCCACCGTGGCGCCTACTCCGCCGGCCCTGTCCTGATAACCCCGTTCGCCAGCAAGTGCTCGAGTTCTTCCGCGCCGAACCCGGCCGCTTCCAGGATCTCCATGCTGTGCTCGCCGGGCTTCGATGCCCCGCGCACAGCTCCACCCGGCGTGCGTGAGTGCTTCACCGGGGTGTTCGAGACTCGCATCGTGCCGCCAGTCCAGGTTGGCAAATCGACGAGCATGTTCCGCGCCGCCACCTGCGGGTCGGCTGCTACCTGGTCCACACGGTTCACCGGCCCGAGCAGGGCGATCTCGTGCAGCAAGTCGTACCACTCGGCCTGTGTCTTCTTGCGAAAGGCTTCGAAGAGGATGGGCTCGAGCGCGGCGTAATTCCGAGTCCGCACCGGGTTCGTCGTGAACCGCTCATCGGTCGCCAATTCGTCGCAGCCGATCGTGGCGCAGAAGAGTGCCCAGTCGTGGTCCTTCACGTTGGCCAGCACGATCCAGCCGTCTTTCACCGGGAACGCCTGGTGCGGCGTGCTCAACGGGTGCCGGAATCCGACCGGGCCCTGCACTTCGCCGGCCGCCGTGTAGCGAACGAGGGCGTTCTCCATGAGCGCGACCTGGGAATCGAGCATGGCCACGTCGACGTGCTGCCCAACGCCAGAGGTCGCACGTTCGACCAGTGCCGAGAGCACCCCGATGGCCGTGTACATTCCTGCGCCCATATCGCCGATCGAGTAGCCCGCCCGCGCCGGGGGGCCACCTTCGTGCCCGGTCATGCTCATGACGCCGCCCATGCCCTGGACGATGGCGTCGACGGCTCCGCGTTCGCGGTACGGCCCGGTGTGTCCGAAGCCCGAGGTCGAGGCGTAAACCAGCCGCGGATTAACCGCGGCCAGCGCTTCATAGCCGAAGCCCAGCTTTTCCATCGTCCCCGGCGAAAAGTTCTCCGTGAGCACATCCACCTGGCGCACGAGAGCATGCACGATGTCGGTCGCTTCGGGAGCCTTCAGGTCCAGCATGAGGCTCTTCTTGCCGCGGTTCACCGAGAAGAAGTAGGTGCTGACGTCATGCACGTACGGCCCGCTGCCCCGCCGCCGTTCGGTCTGCGCAATCGTTTCGATCTTCCATACTTCAGCACCGAGGTCGGAGAGGATCATCGTCCCGTAGGGCCCGGCAAGCGCCCAGGTGAAGTCGAGGACTTTGATGCCGCTGAGGGGTCCGGGCATCGGCTCGCCTACCGGCCGGTGACGCGGCGGGTGGCGTCACGGAAGCGCGAGACTTGCTCGTCGCTCCCGCGAAGGCGCCGGTTGGCGTCGTCTTCCATCTTGCTCGCCTCCACGGAAAGCGTCGCCGCATCGATGACGCGTTTCGCTTCGCGCACCGCACCAGCGGAATAGCCGGCGATGGTTTCGCCCATCTCCCAGGCCGCCGGCAGCAGGTCGGCCTGCGTATGCAGCGAGGTCACGAGGCCATATTGCGCCGCCTCCTGCGCGGTGAACTTCCGGGCCGTGAAAATCAGTTCCTTCGCGCGTTCGGCGCCCACGAGGCGAGGCAGCGTGGCCGCCGCCACCACAAGGCCGTACTCCGAACCGGGCAGCCGGAATGTCGCGTTCTCCGAAGCCATGCGGATATCGCAGCCGATCGCCAGCCGCGCGCCGCCACCGAAGCAGTAGCCGTTGATTGCCGCGATCACCGGCACGGACATCTTCGAAAGCACCCCGAAGAGGCCGCCGGCGCCGCTCGTGCGCTGGCTCTGTTCGACAACGCCGCTCATTTCGAGCATGTCGCCGCCTGCGCAGAATGCTTTCTCGCCGGTGCCCGTGAGGATCACGGCAGCGATCGAGGCATCCTGTTCGGCTGTCTCGAGTGCGCTGGCGAGCGTGTCGCTGAGGGCCTGGCTCAGAGCGTGATGGCGTTCGGGCCGGTTGAGCGCGAGCAACAGCACGTTGCCCCGGCGTTCCTGGATAACGAGTTCTGGTGTGTCGGTCATTAGTGCACGAAGTCTACGAGTTCGCACCGGCCTCTGCACCGCTTGATCGCGGTCTCAGCGCTTGAAGACGAATAACCCGTGGCCTTGCTCGTGGCGTTCGTAACTGGCAACCATTGCCATCAGCATGTCGAGCTGGCGCAGGTACGGGCGGGTGCCGTAGCGCGGTTCGAAGTGTGGCCGGTGGCGGACCATCTCGGCCTCGGCATTTCGCCAGGCCACGGTCGCATCGTTACTCAGTTCTTTGTGCGCCGCCAGCGTCCAGCCATATTCCGACCACTCATCGATGAAGGCTTCGACTCCTCCGCGGCCATCCACGGGAACTTCGCAGCAGAGGCAGAGCGTTGCGCCCTCTTTGGCCGCGACTCGCCCGAGTTCCCGCGTCGAAATGTACGTGTCCATCGCCCAAACGCTCTGGAACGAACCCTCTCGGAACGGCAGCTTCCCTGTTTCGGCCGCCACCCAGCGAACCACAGACCCGGAATCCATGTCCCGGCCCGTCGTCAGGAAGTCGGCATTCAGGTCGCAGGCGAACGCTTCGCAGCCGGTTTTCTCGGCGGCCATCCGAGCGGCAGCCCCGACGAATGCGCCGCAGTCGAGCATCCGTTTGCCGGGCCCGAGTTCGGACCGTTCCAGCAACCAGCGCGTCGCTTCGACGCCGCCGATGTGGTTGTGTTCGCCCAGCAGGTCGATCCACCAGGCCTGGTACTCGTCCGCGAGGTTCTGCAGCGCTATGGACACACCCAGAGCGTACGGTTCAGTTTCGGTTCCGTCAGCAACCGGAGGGGCAGCTTTTGAGGGCCGAACGAACGAGGCGGCCCGTTTCCGGGCCGCCTCGCGAAGTGTGCCGGGCTGCATGCAGCCTTAGATGTTCATGGCCCGAAGGCGGCGGATGCGCTCTTCCAGCGGCGGGTGCGTGCTGAAGAGCTTGCTCATGCCGCCGCTGCGCATGGAAAACGGCTTGACGATGTAGAGGGCCGAGACGGCCTCCTGCGCCGGGGTGTCCTGCATCGGGCGGCTTTCGACGCCGCGCTGCAGCTTTTCGAGCGCGCTTGCCAGGGCTTCCGGGTCACGCGTGACTTCGGCGCCGGTCTTGTCGGCTGCGTATTCACGCTGCCGGCTGATGCCGAGTTGAATCATGCTCGCTGCAATCGGCGCGATCAGGATCACGCCGAGCGTAATCAGCGGGTTCTGGTTGTCGCGGCGGCCGCCGAAGATGCTCGACCACATCAGCATCTGGGCAATCATCGAAATGGCGCCCGCTACTGTCGCGACGATCGAACTGGTGAGGATGTCGCGGTTCTTCACGTGGCCCATTTCGTGTCCGAGTACGCCACGCAGTTCGCGGTCTGTGAGGATGCGGCGAATGCCGGTCGTCACGGCAACCACGCCATGCTTCGGGTTTCGGCCCGTCGCGAAAGCGTTGGGCGAATCGGTGTTCACTACGTACACGCGCGGCATCGGCATGCCGGAAGCTTCCGCGACCTCGCGGACGATGCCGAAGAGGTGCGGGTCTTCGCTCTCCTGGATCTCCTTCGCGCCCGCCATCTTCAGCGCCACTTTGTCGCTGAACCAGTAGGCGAAGAAGTTCATCGCGCCCGCCAGGATGAGGAACAGGACGAGCCCGCTGGGGCCGCCAATAAGCCCACCAATGGCCACCAGCAGACCCGTGAGCGTGGCCAGCAGCAGGGTGGTTTTAACGAAATTCATGATCGAGAGTTGGATAACCTCCTACCGATCAGTATACGTCTTTCACCCCGTGATCTGACGGTAAAGGAGATTAACAGGGGATCCAGAGAGCACGTTTCATGTAAGCCCGCCGCGCCCGCTCCGCAGAGGTTCGTTCGGGGCACAGACATGGGTCGCAGCAGTTTGCCGCTAGGCCTCGCGCTCGTACGGTTCGAGCGTGACGAAACGGCGGCAAAAGTCCCGCATCGCGATCATTTGCTGCGCTGCTCTTGGTGCACTCTTCTTGCTGTTCGGCCAGTTCTGGCTGATGTCGGCGCTCAGCTGGACTCACCGCGAGCCGCCGGCCAAGAGCGTGATCGGGTTCAACTTCAGTTGTGACCAGGCTGAATACGTCCTTTTGGAGAAGCCCGGTGACCCTTCGAGCTACGTGGACGACAACCGACCGGGACGGGCCGAGTGGTGCGCGTCAATCCTGGATCGGCTCTTCGTCGAGACCGGAGCGAAGGCGGTGCGTCTCTCCATCCAATGGGACGAAGTCGAACCGCGCGAGGGAGAGTTCGACTTCACCCTGCCGGATGCGCTGATAGCGACGGCCGCGAGTAACCACGCCACCGTCATGTTGTCCGTGGGGATGAAGGCGCAGCGCCACCCGGAGTACTACATCCCGGATTGGGCGATGGATGGCCTGGATCTCCCGAACGGGACCGTGGTCTCGGATGTTCCGAGCTTGCGGGACGAGGCCTTCGCCCTGATCGAGCGGACGGTCCAACGGTATGCAACTTCGACCACGGTGGACTCCTGGGGAGCAGAGAACGAGGCATACATCGCGTCTCACCGCTCCGACCGGTGGTCGCTGAGCCCGGAATACGTGGCGCAGGTAGTCAAGATCATCCACGGGAACGACCCGCTTCGGCGGCCAGTCTCAATCAACCACGCCCAGCATTTCGTGATGGACCAGCACTGGCAGACCGCATTGGCGGATAGCGACGTCCTTGGCCAGAGCCTGTATCCGGCGCGCAACGGCAATCTCTTCGGCGTCAAAGTGGTCGCGAATATCATGGAAATCGGCCCGCTCATGCCGAACTATGCCTACCAGGCGAGGACCGCCGTGGCCGCCGGGAAACAGTTCTGGGTCACTGAACTCCAGGGTGAGCCATGGACCGAAAACGACTCACGGCTGATTACGCCGTCGAACCCTTCGGACAACCTGACCGCCGCCGGGCTACGAGAGAACATCGCCTATGCACGGAAGACCGGAGCCGCCCGCATCTACCTCTGGGGTTCAGAGTGGTGGCTGTATCAAGAGGGCCTGGGGGACCGGTCCTGGCTGAGCGTGGTGCAGGAAGCTGTCCGTTCGTCGCGTTGACGGGTTGCTGCGCGCTTGACCGCGTGGGCGATCAGGTGGGTCGCGTCAATCGACATCGGCAAGTAGCTGGAGGCGCCGGCCTCTTCGTAAAGGATCTGTTCGGACCGTAGGGCGATGGAAGAGATGATGATGACGGTCGCTCCCGAGGCGACAAGCCGGCGACAGTCGGCGAGCGAACAACAGGACGGCGTGGTCACAACCGTCTCGCAATCAACGTCATCCACCGTACCAATCGAAAATCCGAATCCCGGAAGCTGATCCGCGAGCGCCACTTCGAGCGCATGCCCGAGACGCGGATTCGAAACGGCGATGGTGACTACCTTCGCTTCCATGTATCGAGTGTCGGTTGGCGGGGGCACCCGGCGGCATGGCCACGCGGCCCGAAGATCGAGGCCGAGAGGACGTCACCTGTTTTATGGGGCGTAACGGAATACGATAGTTCTCAATGGAAGAACAATTGGCCACGCCAGTGGACGGTGAAGTCCTCTCCAGCCTGGCCGAGATGGCGATCACGAGTGAGATTCTCGCGGGCAGCGAAGATCTCAACGACATCCTCCAGCGACTTGCTCATCGGGCGCGAGCGGTGACCCGTTCCGATTTCGCGGCCATCTCCACGTTCGATGACGAAGGCATCCTCACGCGATTCATCTACACCGGCATCTCCGAAGACGGGGCGCGCAGGCTGGGCGATCCGCCGAAAGGCCTTGGTCTGCTCGGTGAACTGGCGAACTGCGATCGGCCGCTCAGGCTCGAACACCTCACGGAGCACCCGGCCTCGGCCGGCTGGCCCGAAGGCCACCCCGACATGGATGCCTTCCTCGGCGCCCCGATCCGGGCGGGCGGCCGCACGTTCGGTTCGCTGTACATGACCCGGATTCGCGGCCAAAAGCCGTTCAGCGAAGCAGATGAAGCCGCGGCCGCGGTGCTTTCGCTGCAGGCGGCAGTCAGCCTCGCCTCGGCCCTTGCCCAGGGCCGCAGCAACCGGCTGTTCTTGCTCGAAGAACGGGCACGCATCGCTCATGACCTTCACGACGGCACCATCCAGACGCTTTACGCGCTGGGCCTCGAATGCGACACGCTGGCGAACCATGGCGATTACCCCACCGAAGTACGCGAAGCCCTCTCTTCCGTGGTCAACCGGCTTAACGAGCTGATTGGCGACATCCGCGGCTACATCACGATGCTCGAAGCGGCGACAACTGCCTACGAGCCTGAACTGACGCGGGACCTTGCCTTCGTGATTCGCCAAATCATCCCGCCTTCGATCGCGACGGTCGTGAACATTTCCGCTGCCGCCCTGCAGGACTTCAGCCTTCGCGAAACGGAAGACCTCCTGTATATCGCGCGCGAAGGGCTGAGCAATGCCACGCGCCACGGCGCGCCCACGAAGATCGCCGTCGATTTGCGCCAATCACCCGACGCCACAGTCCTGACGATCCAGGACAACGGGGTTGGCTTCGACCAGGCGACGGTCCGCAGGGGCCTCGGGAGCGTTACTATGCAAACGAGGGCCGACCGCCTCGGCGCCGACCTCACCCTTATCGGGATTCCCGGCATGGGCACCACCGTCCGCGTCTCGATCCCAAAGTCCATCGGAGGACCAGCCACGAATGACTGAAACCACCATCCGCGTTCTGCTGGTCGATGACCACGATCTCGTACGGCAGGGCTTGAAGACTGCGCTCCGAGCACATGCCGACTTTAATGTCGTAGCCGAGGCGCGGGACGGTGAAGAGGCCGTCCGCGAGGCGATGAAGGCGAAGCCCGACCTCGTGGTGATGGATGTCCGCATGCCGAAGCTATCCGGCATCGAGGCGTGCCGCGAAATCCGATCGAACGTGCCCGAAGCGCACGTCCTGATCCTCACCTCATATGGCGATGAACGCGCCGTGATGGCGGCAATCCTCGCCGGGGCGAGTGGCTTCATCCTGAAAGAAGTGAATACGATCGACCTTATCGCTGCCATGCGGACGGTCGCAGCGGGCGGGAAGATGCTGGACGCCGCATCTTCGGCGGCCGTGATCGACCAGATTCGCCGCGGCAACGTTGTCAGCGAAGAAGACCGCCTCGCCCAGGCACTGAGCGAGCGCGAGCAGAAGATCCTCGAATTAATAGCGGATGGGTTCACCAACCGTGAAATCGGCGAGCAGTTGTACCTCAGCGAGCGGACCGTGAAGCACCACGTGAGTGACATCCTGGGCAAGCTGGGCCTGAGCAGGCGCGTAGAGGCGGCGGCGTTCGCCATCCGGCGCGCTGCCACTCACCCCCAGGACTAAGGGGGCTTCGCCTTCACTCAGCAGCGCATGGGCATGAACGAAGCTGCTGCGATGATCGAAGCCCGGCGCCCGTTCACCAGCGAACACGCGAACTCGCGTGCGGCCGTTTCCGCCAACTAAGTCATTGCCCTCTGCGGCAGGCCCAGGCCTCCCGAAACACTTCGCTCGCAGGACCAGGTGTGGTCCCGTTCAGCTTCGGAGTGAAATTCGTGATGTCGATGCGCTTGGCGGCCAGCACTGGCCCCTCCGGGTCGCGGAACACAATCGTCGCTTCGTACTTCGCTTGCGGGAGCGGGACCGCCTCGCCGTCGCGCTCCAGCTCGAGCTGGAAGCAGGCCGTGCCGTTGTACACCGCCGTGGAGCCGGCGGACCACCGCGCCACGGTTTTGCCCTCGCTCGTAATCCACAATTCGAACCCGTAACCGGGCCGGGTTTCCACCTGCATCAGGAATTCGATCGCGGGCGAGTCATTTTCCAGGTTCGTGAACCGGGCGAGGTCGAACTCCACATCCCAGCGGGCCGGCGGGTTCATTGGCTCCGGGGCGGTTTCGGGCGGATTGAAGGCGACGTTGCCCGTGGTAGTCCCAATCAGCGCCTTAATCGAAGGCGACGTCACGTACGAGGCATCGGGTTTCTCGCAAGAAGCCAGCAGCACCGCGCCGCACGCGACCAGCAGCATCACGCCCAGCCGGGCCTGAAGTCTCACGCTATGTATGTGCGGTATCGACCTGAAAGCTTGAATGGTGATCCCTCTGAGCCCCGCGTTGAGCACGGGGGCGTTCGGCAAAGGCCAGTGTACGGCGGAGATTGATTGTCTTCGCAGTGACGGTAAGGTTGCCTTGCATGAACCAGCTGACCTGCACGCTCTGTTCCAAATCGTGGAAAGTCGCCTACATCGGTGACCTTCGGCGCGAGCAACACGAACACGACCTCGCCGATCACCCGGAACTCATCCAGCGCCAGGACGCGCTCTTTCGCGAGGCCCAGGCACTGATGTCGAAAGCTGGCTCCGCCCGCGATAGCGATGACACGTGCGCCTTCTGCGGCAAACAGATCGCCGACCGTCGCGAACACGAACGAACGACCCACGCCGCCGAGAACGCGCGCACCGAACAGATCACCGAAGCGCTCAAGTCGCTCGACCGCCACTGGGAGATCCAGCGGACGTAGTGCTCCGAAATCGGACCTCGCGACCTCTGCCCGCTCAGAACCGACAGGAGTGAGCAACGGATTCACTAGAACGCCATTTCCAGAATTGTGGCGGGAAAGCACTCAGTTCATCCAGAATGGGAACATGGATATCCGGCTCAGCAAGGCCCGCTGCCGCGCGCTCGTCATCTCCTGTTCCGATTTTCGCTTCGTCTCTGCCCAGCGCCAGGCAAGGCTCGACCTGGGCCTTGAGAACGCTTATGACCTGATCGCCCGCCCGGGCGGTGTCCGCCAGATCGTCTTCCCCACGAGCGAAGCCGCTCGCGTCACCATGGAGGAAGAGATTGGCCTGCTCTACGAACTCCATGGCTTCCGCCGGATCGTGCTGATGAATCACATGACCTGCGGCATGTACAGGGACCTCTCGAGCCGCCGCCAGGAAGAGGAAGTCCACCGCGAACACCTTGCCCAGGCTCGCACAATCCTCCGGGCCCGGTTTCCCGGCCTCGCCGTCGAAACCTACCTCTCGGTGATCGTCGGCGATGGCGTGGAGGTAATCGCCATCGACCCCGCGACGCCCGCTAGCGGGCGCCGGGCGAGCACGCGCCGAGCTTGATTCCCGTTGCCCGTTTCGCGCCTGCGCGGTACTCTCTTCGTTCGACACTCTGAATTACAGGCCCGGATAACTAACGTATGGCTCACCATAAGTCCGCAATCAAGCGCTGGCACCAGTCCCTTCGCGAACGAGACCGCAACCGCGCACGTCGCACACTCGCCCGTGGCTCCGTACGCCGCCTCCGCGAAGCCGCCGCCGCTGGCGATGAAGCAGTCATGAAGACTGCCCTCAGCGAAGCCTATTCAACCCTCGACCGCGCCGCCAAAATGGGCGCGATCCACACGGGCAAGGCCGACCGCACCAAGAAGCGGCTCGCCGCCCTCATCGCGAAGTCGGCATAGGTTCTCTTTCCGGGCCAGTTCGAAGTGAACGCCTGCCATTTCGGCAGGCGTTTCTGTTTCCGTCCCACCAGCGTTCTCACGGGATAACTCCTGATGGCGCCTTTACCGGTTCGGTCTGACAATCGGGGCATGCCGCCGCGCGTCGATATCGTCATCCCGTGCTACAACGAAGTGAAGGTGCTCGAACAGAGCGTCCTCACCACCCTCTCGCTGTTCGAACAGAACCCGCAGTACGACTGGCGCCTCGTGATCGCTGACAACGGCTCGAACGACGGCACTTCCGAACTGGCCCGCGAACTCGATGCCCGCTTTGAGCGAGTGCAGGCTCTCGTACTGACCGTAAAGGGCCGCGGCCTCGCCCTTCGCGAAGCCTGGATGAACAGTGACGCCGAAGTGGTCAGCTACATGGATGTCGACCTCAGTACCGACATCAACCACCTGCCCGAGCTCGTCGCCATGGTCGCCGAACGGGGTTGCGATGTGGCGATCGGTACTCGCCTCGCAAAGGGTTCGAAGACCGACCGCCAGATCAAGCGCGAAATTACCTCCCGCGGCTACGTCGCTCTCATTCGGATGACCTTCCCCCGCCTCAAAATCTCAGACGCCCAGTGCGGCTTCAAGGCTCTGAACCGCAAAGCCGTCCTCGCCACTGTCCCGCACATCGAGAACCGCATGTGGTTCTTCGATACCGAACTGCTCATCCTGGCCCACCAGGCGGGGCTGAAAATCTGCGAACTGCCTGTGCGTTGGGTCGAAGACACCGACACCAAGGTCAAGATCATCAGCACCGCGACGGAAGACATCCGCGGCCTG